>NZ_JBHJWQ010000017.1:0-186587 GCF_042266885.1 Streptomyces sp. NPDC056061
CGCCCGGGCCGCCGACGACGATGATCAGGTCGGTGTCGTGGGCGGCGGGCGAACTGGGGTGGGACGGTGTGTCGGCCATGAGGCCATTTCAGCACCGGAACCCCTGCACGAGCAGAGCTGCTCTCGTGGAGCCGTCTCGCGGGGAGGCCCCCGCCGGTCTCCTTCCTTCGGGTGAACCTTTCCGGCCCCCTGTGTGCGACACCGGTCGTGAGGGACCTCCGCGATGTGCGGGCTCCCGTCCCGGCAGAGGAGCTGGAGCATTTCGAGACCGACGCGCTGGCCGGATTCGTGCTCGCGCGGGCGTCTGCCGGGCTGACGGACGGCACCATCCGCGGAGACGTCGGTCACCTGGAACAGGTGCGTACGTGGTTCGGCCGGCCGCTGTGGGACATGGAGCGCGCCGACGCGGACGCGTACTTCGGGAAGGTGCTGCGGAACTCGCCCAGCGGCACCCGGCTTGCCCGGTCGGAGGCGCTGACCATGTACTTCACGTTCCTGGAGCTGCGGCACAAGGTCGAACTGCACCGGATGACCGGCCGGGTCGTCGAGTGTCCGATCGACGAGATGAACCGGCCGCGCGGGGCGAAGGACTCCCAGCTGCGGATCAGGGGTCGGGGCGATTACGGCCGGGCGGGGCGCGGGGAGCACGACCGGGGCCATCGGCGAGGTCGGTACGTCGTCCCCGCGCCGCGCGGCCGCAGCTTCAGTACGGGCTAGAGCTGCGGCGGCCTGCCGGGCCCGGACCTCCTCCCACTCGTACGCCTTCACCCACGCCATGGCCGTCACGTCCGGGGGCAACTGCTGCGCGGTGGCCACCCGCCGCTCCGCCTCCGAGGCTCCAGGCATCGCGGCGTCGACCTCGGCCGCGACCGCGCTGCGCCCGGCGGTCGACCTGCCGGTCCGCGCACCGGGGGCAGTCCGGCCGGAGTCGAGCAGCACGCGGTCGTCGCACCGCACGTCGCCGCACTGCTGACGCTGGGGCAGGGCCAGGCCGCTCAGCCAGCCCACCGGGTCCTTGACCGGCCCGGCCGTGCGCATCTGGTCGGCCAGGCGCCGGGAGAGCCGGTCGGCGAGGACCTGCGGCGCGTCCGTACGGCCGACGGACCCGACCATCCCGCTCAGCTCGCTGCGGGCGGCGGCCACCAGGCGGAGGGCGGACGGACGCTCCAGACGCGCCCACACCAGGTCGACCGGGGCCAGGATGGGCCGCAGATCTTCCGGGACAGCATCGGGCTCGGGGAACGAGCGGCGGGACAGCTCCCGCATCGCGGCGGTCTGCCGCTCCACTGCCTCCGCGATGGCCGGGCCCACCCGCGACGGCGGCTCCGCCTCCTGGTGCGCGGCGAGCGGGCGCCGGGGCCATCCCCGTGCAGTCTGATTGACCTGGGGTTTTATCTGCGCGGAGGCGTGGTTTCCGCGACTTCTCACACGCCTTCTCTAGTAGTCGGCGCCGTCGCCGATGTTCACGCCCACCTCTTTGACTTTCCCGCTGGTGCTGAGAACCGCGTACACGTAGCAGGTCCCCTCGGCTCCGGCTTTGCGCGCGTGCTGGATGGCTTCCTCCAGCTCGTCGAGCGTCATGTCCTTCTCGGCTCCGCTGAACCTGATCCTCGGTGGCATGCGTACATTCTGCCGCGCGGGGCGGAGGGCGACAGGGGGTTTCATGAACTCGGACCAGGTCTCGGCTGAGTACCGAGCCGAGCGGGCCGCAGGCCGTGGTTGACGAGCTCCGGCATGACGCCGGCCCTGACGCCGGGCGGGAGCCGAGGGCCGTCACACGTGCTCGGTGGGGGCGGGCGTTGCACGTGTCGGCCTGCCCAACGCGCCGCGCGCAGCAAGGTCACGGAGCCGGGGGCTCGCGGAGCACTGCAGGCCGGGGCCGATCTCGCCTCCGAGTCCGCACCGCCGGGGACCGCTGTCTGGGTCCGCCGCTTGTCCCCTCGCATGAAACCTCACCTTTCGTACCAACTCACCGTCCCAGTCCAGGGGTTCGCTCCGCAGTCGATCAACGGGATCACGCCGCAATACGCGACGGGGAAGGCCGGGCTGCTGGTATACCGCGGCGCTTGTAGGTGAGGGCGGTACGGATGGTGTCTTCGAGGGTGCCGTCGGGCTGAGCAGGGCGCTGCCGGGCCTGGGCCTGGAGGATTTCTTCCTGGGCGGAAACTTCGGTGAACGCGTACTCGGGCTCGCGGCGCTGGAGAAGTGCCTGGGTCTGGCGGTCGACGGCTTCGCGGATGCAGGGTGCGAGTCCGGTCTCGCGGGTGCCTCCGGCGGTGCGGTGGGCGGCCAGGGCGGCGAGGTGGCACGGGTGCTTGGGCCGGGGTCGCCCTCCGGGCTGCGCGGCGGGGGCGGGTGTGCGCGGTGCGGGCGCGGCCGGGGCGGCGGTGTCTGCGGTGGGGCTGGTTTTCCGGGGGCTGGGCGGGAGGATGTTCGGGGCGCGGACGTTCGCGGTGGGGGCTGCTGTGGTGGCGGCCGCGATCAGTTTCGGTGTGATCCAGCGGAGTTGGACGTGACCGACGAGTTCGGGCGCGGCTGTGGCAAGAACGGTTTCCCACCGGTCGAGCAGGGTGACGTCGGCGACCGGGGCGACCAGGCCGCGCTCGGCCGGGGCGTGACCCACCTCATGTGCCCCCACGGATCTCCGGTCCGACGACGGTGCACCTTCCCGGGGCGGGAAGGTGCACCGTCGTCGGACCGGGCGGGGCATCAGGTCTCGGGGTTCAGCATCGCTGCCGCGGTGGCCAGGTCGGTCTCGGCGCCGGTGGTCAGCGCGAACAGGGCGTACCCGATCGGGGAGGTGTTCCACAGGTGCTTCGCCTGGGCTGCCAGGCCGGGGTGGACGTTCCCGCCCGCCTGCTCGTACGCGGTGAGGGTGGCCTGCAGCATCTCCTCGCCCGCGGCGCCGTACTGGGCGGACAGGTCACGGGCGGGGTCGTCCACGCGGGCGGTGGTCCAGTCCAGGACCCCGGTGATCGTGCCCTCCTCGTCGAACAGCACGTGCGCGGGGTAGATCTCGCCGTGGGTCATCACGGTCTGCTCGGGCCAGCAGGTGTCGTCCTTGAGCCAGGCCTGCCATGCCTCGGTCAGGGCGGGGGAAACAGTGAAGGCATCGCTCACG
This sequence comes from Streptomyces sp. NPDC056061, assembly GCF_042266885.1. Taxonomy (NCBI): domain Bacteria; kingdom Bacillati; phylum Actinomycetota; class Actinomycetes; order Kitasatosporales; family Streptomycetaceae; genus Streptomyces; species Streptomyces sp. NPDC056061. The sequence continues at coordinate 3,122 of NZ_JBHJWQ010000017.1, forward strand.
CGGGCGATGTCGTCCCGCCACGCCTGACGTACCTGGGCCGGGGTGCGGACCTCGACGCCCGCGGCCTCGGCCTGCTCCGGGGTGATGGAGTGCAGACGGGCCAGCAGACGCCCCAGGCGCTCGGCGTAGTCCGGGCTGGCAGGGTCCATGTGCCAGTCGGGCTCCCCGGCGTCGGTCAGGGTCAGGCCCGGGGCGCCGGGCAGGGCCGGGTAGGCGATCAGCTCGGGGGAACGGACCTGCCAGTCGGGGACCGCGACGCCGTTCTCGGCCAGGACGGGCGCGACCAGGTCAAGGATGCGCGTCTCGGCGGCCATGCCCTCGGAGACGTCGGCGCGGCGCGGTACGCGCAGCACCCACTTCTGGTCAGTCGTGTCGGAGGCCATGACGACGCGGTAGTCCAGGCCCGCCTCGTTCACGGTGGCGTCCTGCGCGGACAGGCGCGGGCCGTGGGTGGCGGCCAGGGCGATGACGTCATCAATCATGCTCATGGGACCACGCTCTCACCTGCGCCTACGTCACTTCCAGCCTTTTTTCCCCTCACCAGCCATGCCGCCGAGGGGCTGCTCCGGAGCGTCACGGCCTGCTCCTCGACCATCCTCGCTTGCCAGATCAACCTTGCACTCACCCTGCCTGAAGAGCCCGCTGACCACTCGCCAGCGGCCCGCGGACCACCTGCCGGAGCGGCAGGCACCGGCAGGTGGTCGGCGGGCACCGGGCGAACAGGCGCCACCGCCCCCGATCAGCGCTGCACACAGCGGGTTCCAGTGGTCGCCTTCATCCAGAACGCGAACGCTCGCGAGGAACGCGCGGTGGACCCGGTGGCCGGCGGCGTCGATGCCGTCGGCGAACCGGCGGAGGACATCGCACCGCTCGGCTACAAGCTGGGTGCCGCACAGCCACGCCGACCAGACCCCGCCCGGGGGTACGTAGTGGCCTGCCTCCGGCGCGTAGAAGGCTGCGCCGATCGACGACTTCGGCAACAGGTCCACGGCCGCTAGACCGTCGTCCGAGGCATCGTTGGCGTCAGTAGCTGTTGTCGTTCCGATCTTGAGGGGTGGGCGTCGAACGGGAGTCTCGATCGGGTGATCGCGGCTGGCCGCGGGCGTGGAAACAGGGTCTCTTGGTAGCTCGGGGTTGCGAAGCCGACCGAGATCCAGGAGACCCTGTTGCCGCAGTTGTACGTGCTCGCGCTGGTGGAGTTCAACTCGGCTGCTCCGGCGTGTGATTGCGTCCCTTCCCTCGTAGCGTGAAGACCGTGACTGCAGGGGAAGTGGGGAGTCATGGCAGAGAAGCGGCGGTAGTTCGACGCGGAGTTCCGTGAGGGGGCCGTACGGATCGTCACCGAGACCGGCAAGACCATCGCCGAGGTCGCGAAGGATCTGGGGATCAACGAGACCACGCTGGCCATCTGGGTGTCGCGGGCTCGCCGCGCGGGCACCGCGCCGGGGCGGGAATGACGAGCTGGAGCGGCTGCGGCGGGAGAATGCGCAGCTCAAACGAGACAACAAGGAACTGGCGATGGAGCGTGATGTCCTCAACCCGTCTCCCCTGTCCCCACAGCGGGTCGGGCACGAACGTGGCTGTCCGGCTTCGGTTTCGGCGTGCCGCTCTTGGCAGAGTGCGGCATTGGCGCCCACCTCGGGCATGCGGGGTGGGCGCCGTTCCCGGTTCCCCGAGCCTTGATGGCCCGGGGCCGGCTGGGGGTCAGGCGCGGGAGATGCGCCAGTCGGCAACGTTGCCGGTGCGGTTGTAGTAGGCGTTGGTGCACACGTCGTACTTGCCGCCGGTGGGGCCGGCGCCGTTGGTCTCCAGGAAGCCGCCGTTGCCTCCGTAAGTGTTCCAGAGGTGGACGGTGTCGCCGATGTGGACGGCGGTGTCCTGGGGGTTGGAGGTCTGGGCGAAGATGCGCCACTCGGCGGTGCCCGTGCCGCGGTCGTCGTTCTTGGCGGTGAGGACGTCGTACTTGCCGCCGGCCTTCTTCTGGGCCGCGGTGGCGTGCCCGTTGGTGTCCAGGTAGCTTCCGGCCCCGTAGAGGTTGCGCAGGGTGATCAGGTCGCCGCTGGAGACCGGTGTGCCGGTGGCCTTGCCCTGGGCGGACGCGATCTCCCACGTCCCGGTACCCGTTCCGCGGGTCGGGCTTTCCGCGGTGGAAACCCCGTAGACGGCGCCGTTCGCGGAGCTCGCGCCGTTCGTGTCGAGGTACCCGCCGCCCCAGTTGCCGTATCCGTTCTGCAGGTGGATCCGGTCGCCGTACTTCAGTGCTTCAGCCATGAGGATCTTCGCAATTCCCTGGTCGAATAGGTGTAGTTGAGTCGCCTACCACAGGGGCGGGCGGTCGAATTGATCATCCGGGCCCCGGGCCCGGGCCGGTCGGCTTTCCTGGTGCGGCCCACCCGATCGGGTGACGAAGCCGCTGCCTCGCCGTTCCCGGTACCGGGTGTCGGGCATGGTGTCCGCTGCCGTGGACACCGGTCGCAGCAACAGCGATGCAGAACGCGGCGGCGTTGCCCACGCCGCTGGCGTCGTGGACGGCACCCCGGCCGCCCGTCTTCGAGTAGCTGTAGGTCCCGTCCTTGCACTCGGCGGTCGCGGCAGCCGGGCACGCACTGCCGGCCCTGCACACGCCAGTGGTGTGGGGCGCGCACATGACCACGACTTCGGCCTGGGCCGCCGGGACGAGGAATGCGGCCGCAACCGCGAGCACCGGGTGGTGCTGCGAAGGGCGCCGCGAGGGTTCGGTGCGGTAATGGTGCGGGCCACGATGTACACGGCCGGAGGTGGGGAGTCGCCGCGGGGGCAGCGGCCGGGGCAGGGTGTCCCATCTCCCTCTGCCCCGGCGACGGGTCGGGGCCGCAAGTCACCGTCCGGCGCTCCGACGGAAGCTCTGCCCGGTACCGCTAGGTGTGCTGCCTGGAAGCGTCGGGCCTCGCAGGTGTCGAGCATCTGAGACAGGGCATCGACCTCGGCGGCATTGGCGGTCAGAGCGTCACGCGCGGCTGTAGGTGCACCGGGCGGAATCCTCGTATCCCACCCAGATCACCCGATCGTGCAGTAGCACGCGAGGGGCGCCATCGAGTCCTGTGCAAGACCATCGAACGGATCGTCGACGAGGGCCTGGAGGAGCGGGAACCCGGCCGGGGCCGGCGGCGGCGCAGACCGTCGGCGTAGGCCTGCCCGAACTTTGCGCACCAGCGGCGGACGGTCTCGTGGGAGACGATCACGCCGCGCCGGAGCATAAGCTCCTCGACCTCGCGGCAGCTGAGCGGGAAGGGAAAGTACAGCCACACGCGGTGCGAGATCACCTCCACTGGGTACCGATGCCCCTTGCACGACGGGGACGCGCTCCCCACGAACAGCCCGCTCCACCATGATCAACCCGGAGATCATTTCACCCCGCCAGCCAACGTGACAGAGCCCACGAAGACCTCCCTGCCCGACGATCTGCACGGCAGACTGCCGCGCGCGACCAGCACGAGCACCGGGGCACGGAATCACACCAGGCCCGTGAACTGCCACTTCACGATGCACACCACTCAATGGCCGTCGGCTAGCCACCGGCCGCGACCCACGACCGGGCAAAGGCGCACCGGTTCACAGCATGCGGAACCCACTCGACAGAGGAGGGCGAGCCGCTCCGGGTGCAGCGGGCGTCGGGAGCGCCACACGACAGACGAGACGGCCTGGTTGGTTTCGGGGTACGCGCACGAGCAGGTCACGGCGTCGAGCCGCGACTCCCACGCCTCTCGCCCTTGCGCGGGAACCTGTGGGCGGGGCAGGACCCGACCCGACGCCGGCTGCCGGGCGGCGATCCGGCCGAGGGTGATCACGCCGGCGCGGGGATTGAGGTGCCGCATGAGCGCGGCGGCGGCCTGGCCGGGTTCCTGACTCCCCGGTGACGCGTCCGTCAGGACGAGGGCGTCGGCCGCTCCACCTGCCGGGCGGCGGCCTCCGACGGAGTGAGCGGCTCGTCCTGGGCGTCGCCGCTCCAGACCCGTACCGTCCGGTGCACGCAGGTGATGTCCGTCAGGAAGGCGGCCGGATCAACGCCGACAAGGACCGGAGCGGCGTCGTAGTGGTCGTCCAGGCTGTCGGCGCCGATCCGGGTTCGCCACAACCGATGCAGGAAAGGGAGAACGTCGACGTGCTCGGGCAGAGCCAGGACGACATGGACGTCTTTCGTGGCCCGGTGGAGCGCGACCATGTCCTGACGCACAATCACCACGGGGTCTCCGGTCGCGCCCAGGGAAGCCGGTGCCGCCGACCGGGGACCGACGGTGGTCATCAGGCGCCGGACCACCGGATAGCCGCCGAAGGGGCCGACCTCGACCGACACGGAGAGGACTACCGCCTCCGGACTTGTGCGGAGCAACTGTTCAACCAGACCTCCGCGGATCTCGGGAGAGTTTCCGGCGACCACGCTCAGCAAGCCCTTGGGCGTACCGGTCGTCCGATGGAAGTTCATGCGGAGACCCTTCGGTGAAGTGACTTCCGTGTGAATGTCATGCCTTGATGGGCAGGCATCGGCGGCAGGTCCCGGTCACGTTCACGGCGTGCCGTACGTCATGGAAGCCGTAACGGCTGCCCAGTCCTGCGAGCCACACCTCAAGTGCCTCCGAGGTGAACAGGGCGCCCTCTCCGCACCCGCGGCATGCCAGGCGGTGTTCGTGGCTGGCGGACAGAAGGCGGTACGCCTTCCCGGAGGGGACGTGCACGACCTCGAGCAGACCGGAGGCGTCAGCGGACCGAAGGATTCGGCAGACCGTGGAAAAGCTCGTGCCGGACCCCTGGATCACGCTCAGGACGTGGAGTTGCCGGGCCGTGAGGAATCGGCCCGATGCTTCGAGGAACTTCAGGATCTCGGTTCGTCGCGCGCCGGTTCCCCGGCGGCCCGTGACGGACGAGGTCGCGTAACCGGGGATCACAGGAGTGTCGCTGCTCATGGCCGCCCTCTGCCCCCCCCCTCCGGCGTCCGGGCGTCTTGATCGGGCGGTCGACGTCGTGGGCATCCCGGGTCCGGCGGCCCCGGCCGAGCACACCCCACCGGATCTTCGTGGTGGGGCGCCCGGCCGACGCTCGCACGTCATCCGGTGGGGATCACCAGGAGGACTTCGTCACCCCGGGGAGGAAGCCGGCGTGCGCCTGCTGCCGCGCGCGGACCCGGGAGAGTCCGAACTTGCGCAGGTAGCCGCGGGGGCGGCCGTCGACGCTGTCGCGGTTGCGGACCCGCGTGGCGCTGGCGTTGCGCGGCTGCCGGCTCAGCTCCGCCTGCGCGGTCCGGCGCCCCTCGGCGGTGGAGGAGGGGCGCCGGATGATTTCCTTCAGTTCGGCTCGCCTGGCGGCGTACCGTTCGACGATCTCCTTGCGCTTCTCGTTCTGCGCGATCTTGCTCTTCTTCGCCATCAGACCTTCACTCCTCGTGCCCGGATCCGTGCCACGGCCGCCTCGATGCCGATCGCGTCCACGGTTTTGATCGCCTTGGTGCTCAGGGTGAGACGGACATGCCGTCCCTCGCTGGGCAGCCAGTAGCGCTTGCGCTGGATGTTGGGGTCGAAGCGACGCGAAGTGCGCCGGTGGGAGTGGGAGATCGTGTTGCCGAAGCCCGGCTTTGCGCCGGTCAGTTGACAGTGGGCGGACATGGTTACCTGCCTCTCTCTGCAGCCATCACTTATTGGTAATGAAAACCGTTGCCATATACTAGCCTCATGGCACGCAATGAACTCCGCCCGGTCATCAAGCTCCGCTCCACGGCGGGCACCGGCTTCACGTACGTCACCCGCAAGAACCGGCGAAACAACCCCGACCGGCTGGTGCTGTGCAAGTACGACCCCGTGGTTCGCCGCCACGTCGACTTCCGCGAAGAGCGCTGAATCCCCGCCCCACTACCGAAAGGTCCCTGCCATGAAGCCCGGTCTGCACTCCGCCTACGGCCCCGTCGTCTTCCGCGACTCCGCCTCCGGCACCGCTTTCCTCACCCGTTCCACCATGACCAGCGAGAAGACGATCGAGTGGGAGGACGGCCACTCCTACCCGGTCGTCGACGTGGAGATCTCCTCCGCGAGCCACCCCTTCTACACCGGCACCGCCCGCGTCGTGGACACCGCCGGCCGCGTCGAACGCTTCGAGCGCCGTTACGAGGTCCGCTGATGGCGCAGGGCTCCCGGCTGCCCGTCGTGATCGTCGCCGGGCTCCACTCCGACGCCCGCAAGGAGGTCGTCGACCGCCTCCTGCGGGCTGTCCCCGGCAGCGTCGCGCTTCACCACGACCTGTCCGGCGCGGCGGGCGGTGCGGTGCGCCGCCTGATCCGCGACGCCTCCGGGCCGCTGTCCGAGGACGGGACGCCGCTGGTCAACGACTGCGCGTGCTGCGCCCTGCGCGAGGACCTCGTACCGGAACTGGAGCGGCTGGCCGGCACCGGTCTGACCCGGCTCGCGGTGGTCGAACTGTGGGACTCGGTCGAGCCCAGGGCGATGGCCGAGGTCGTCGCCGCCCACGCCGGGGACGATCTCACGCTCACCAACGTGATCACGGCGGTGGACCCGGCTCTCGTGCTGCCGTACCTCGGCAATGGTGACGACCTCTCCGAAGGCGGCCTGGCCGCCGCCCCCACCGACCAGCGCACCGTCGGCGACACCTTCGCCCGTCAGCTGGAGTACGCGCCCGTCCTCGCTCTCGTCGACAACGAGGAGGCCGACGACGAGGACCATGCGCTGCTCGCCCAGTTGCACCCGACCGCCCGCCGCGTAGCGGCTGACTCGGGTGACCTGGCCGAGGCCGCCTTCGCCGGCTTCGACGTCGAGGCCGCCGCGGCGGCGCAGCACCCCGCATACGCACTGCTGCCCCAGGACGCGGACGACGCCGGTGTCACCACACTCGTCTGGCACCGGCGCCGCCCCTTCCACCCCGCGCGCCTGTACCAGGCCCTGGAGGATCTGTGCTGCGCCGCGGCCCGCAGCCGCGGCCGGTTCTGGCTCGCCGACCGCCCCGACACGCTGCTCGCCTGGGACGCCGCCGGTGGGGCGCTGTGCGTGGAGAGCGCCGGGCCCTGGCTCGCCTCCCTGCCGGACGCCGCCTGGGAGATGGTCCCGCCGATGCGCAGGGCCGCCGCGGCCATGGACTGGCACCCCGAGCACGGCGACTGCTGCCAGCACCTCGTCTTCACCTCGCCGGGCCTGGACCGTGACGGACTGGAGGAGCTCCTCGAGTCCTGCCTCCTCACCGACGAGGAGTACGCGGCAGGTCCGGACGGCTGGAAGCGCCTTCCGGCCGCCTTCGACTCCCTCCTCGACGCCGCCTGACCCACGAACAACTCGACCAAGAAGGACAACCCGCATGGCCCGCCGCCAGGAACCCCGCAAGCCCGTGAAGTCCCGTCCCAACCCGCTCGACGCCGCCGAGATCACGTACATCGACTACAAGGACACCGGCCTGCTGCGGAAGTTCATCTCCGACCGCGGCAAGATCCGCAGCCGTCGCGTCACCCGCGTCACCGCCCAGCAGCAACGACAGCTCGCCGCCGCCATCAAGAACGCCCGCGAGATGGCACTGCTGCCGTACACGGACCGCTGACCGTATCCGGGTTCGCCGGGGAGAGTGCCCACCCATGTATGGGCGATGGCGGCCCTGCCGGAGTGACGCCACGACGCGCGTGGGTGGGGCTCCTGCGCCGGAGAAGCGGTGAACGGGTGTGGACGCTCGGGTGACGCTCAAGCGGTCGGCGGTTGCGGCCGCGCTCGCCGAGCGCGGTGATTTCGTCTCGGCCGACGAACTGCACACGCTCTTGACCGGCAGGGGCGTACGCATGGGCCTGACCGCCGTCCACCGCGCGCTCAGGCAGGTCGAGGCCGCAAGGTGGCCTCGACGTCGCCCATGTGTGTTCAGGAAGGCGGCTGTTCCGCTTGCGTTCCGCCGAAGGGCACCAGCACTGCCTCGTCTGCCGATGCTGCTACGCCGGCCGCCCCGTGGATCCAGAGGCCGTTGCGCAGTAGGGCGGGACGGATCGCCGCCGTGCACGGGTTCACGGACTTGGAGCACACCATCGAGTTCGCCGGGGTGTGCGGGTCCTGCCGGTCAACAGCCGGCCGTTGACGATCCCGATCGTCAACGGCCGGCTGCGTTCACCCTGTGCACGGGCGGGCGATGTCGCGTCAGCGGCCCACCGGATCGCCGTCGGCGCCGTCGTTCCGGCTGAGCAGCATGACGCGGCCGCCGTGGTGCAGCGGCGTGTCCCCTCGCAGACGATTCGCCTCCTCGCCTGTCTCGGCGTCGATCAGGTGAATTTCGCCGTGACCACCGCGGGTGACGGCGACCCAGTCGGAGCCCGGCGAGGCCGCCACCGCACGGCGTTCCACGCCCTCCCAAGGGGTGCCGCCACGCCGGGGCGCGCCGTCCATGGCGGGGAGCGGGATGCGCCGAAGTGTGTCGTCGGCGCCCATGAGCACCAGTTCGTCCCCGTCGGGGTGGATACGGGTGCAGGCGGTATGGCTCCGGGAGAGCGCCAATCGGAAGACCAGACCGGGACCGAGCTCGGTGAGGAGCGTACGGCCCGTCTCCAGGTCGTGGCGCCATGCCTGGTTGGTCCAGTCCGGCCACCGCAGCGGGTCCGGATCGCCCCCGCGCAATGTGGTCCACAGCGCCCGTCGACGGGTGTCGAGGCGGAGGTACCAGCCGCGGGCGGGCGACTCCCATGGGATCAGCCTCCCGGCCGCGAGGGTGTCGCCGTTCCGGTGAGCCGAGTGCACTCCCTCGCTCGTGGCAGCGAACACCTGCCCGGAGCCTGGGTCGTGTGCGTCACCGTGCCCGTCGTCCGGCAGGGGCAGGAGTGCGTGGGGAGTGACCGTCGGGCAGCCGGGCGGGGCCGTGAGGAGCTCCGCGAACCGGTGGACCGCCAGCGCGCCCGGGCCCCTGTGTCGCAGTACGACGAGCGCGTCGCCGCCGAGCACCGTCACACCCGGTTCGCCGACGCGTGTGCGTACCCGTGAGGACTCTCCCGTGGCCAGGTCGACCACTGTCAGGAGGTCCGACCACGGTTGCTCGTTCTCGCCCAGGCCGGTCGTGACGGCCACTCGGCGACCGGACGGATCGCAGGCCAGGTGCTCGGCGGGCACGGCCACCGGAACCGAGAGTTCCACGAGTTCCTCGCCGAACGGGTCGAGCACCAGTAGTTCCCCCCGGCGGTCGTCGACACATGCCACCCGCCCTCCCGGCAGCGCCAGGAACCCCGCGTGCTCGGAGAGATGGCGCCCTGTCAGGCGTCCTGTGACCACGCCGTCCGGCACGCTCGCCACATGCACGGACCCGTCCACGTGGTCGGAGACGAGGAGCGCGGAAGCGGTAGTGGTCATGAGTCCTCCAGAGTCTATTTAATGAAAACGATTATCATGTATGTTCAGGGCGTTCCAGTTTCCGAAGAAGAAACGAGGGCGCCGATGTTGCGCGCACCGTCGAAGTTCGTTGGTAGTTGGCTCGCTGCGGTGGCGGTGGGTTCTGTCCTGGTCGGCTGCGGCTCGTCCGCGGAGGAGCCGGCGGTCGGCAAGGCGCGGCCGGCGGCGAAGACCGAGGTCACCGTCGAACCCATCAAGGCGGCCACGGAGTTGACCGACGTGAACGGCGTCAAGGTCTCCCTGGCGAAGCAGCCGGAGCGGATCGTCTGCCTGTTCGCGCTCTGCGACGACATCCTGACCGAACTCGGCATCGTCCCGACGGCCACCAACAGCGCACTGCTCGCCCGCCCCGGCTTCCTCGGGGAGGGCAAGGCGAAGAAGGTCGCCGTCGTCCCGGGCGGATTCATCGCCCCGGAAGTGGAGGCGATCCTCTCCCACAAGCCGGACCTCGTCATCGGCCTGGGGGACACCCACGGCAAGCTGGCCCCCGCGCTGAAGGGCGCCACCACGTTCTGGGCCATGCAGCCCGAGACGTGGGAGGACAGCGTCGGCTACCTGCGCGACACCGCATCTCTCACCGGCCGCACCTCCGAGGGGGAGAAGGCCGAACGGGCCTTCCGTACCGAGCTCGCCAAGGCGGAGAAGGCCCCGAGCGACAAGACCGCCCTCATCATCTACGGCAGCGACGAGAACTTCGGCGTCGCGACCCCGGAAACCGATGTGACGGCCAGCCTGTTTCCCAAGATCGCCGAGTACCCGTGGAAGTCCCTGGGCGTGGAGGGCTCCTACAGCCTCGAAGAGATACTCGCCCAGAACGTCGATGTCCTCTTCGTCGAGACCATGAGCTTCGGCGGCGGGGACGGGAAGCTGTCGGAGAAACTGACGAAGAACCCCCTCTGGAGCAAGATCCCGGCCGTGAAGAACGGCAACGTCCACGAGGTGAACGCGGAAGTGTGGGCCAAGGGGCGCGGTACTCGTTCGATGGGCATCGTCCTCGACGAGGCGACGGCCGCGCTGCGGTGAGGGCTCCTTCCTCGGCGCCCGTAACGGCGGACGACCTGGCGGGCAGGGCCCGGCAGCCACTGCGGCGCGCGCGGAGGCAACCCCTGCTGGTGATCGGGGTGCTGATGGTCGCCTCGGTCTGCGCGCTGTGCTTCGGCGTCCCTTACGTCCCACCGCACCGGCTCGCCGGCGCGGTGCTGGACGGGGAGGCCACGCTCGCGGGGGTCGTCGTCACCGAACTCCGCCTCCCGCGACTGGTGCTGGCGCTGATCGCCGGATCCTGTCTGGGCGCGGCAGGGCTCGTGCTCCAGGAAGCGCTCCGCAATCTTCTGGCGGTGCCGGAAATGCTGGGTGTCTCCTCCGGGGCGGCGCTGGGCGTGGCGGCACCGTTGGTGCTGGCCCTGTCACTGCCCGCCGTGGCCGAGCCCGTGCTGGCCCTCGGCGGGGCCGCGTTGGGAGGAGGGCTGACCCTGCTCGCCGCCGGGCTCGGGCGCAGTCCGTCCGCAGTGCTGCTGACGGGCGCCGCCGTCGCGGCCGCTCTGCAGGCCGCGCTGCTCGTCCTGATGGTCATGGCGGACCAGCTCGACCTCCAGCTCATCTACCGCTATCTGCTGGGGTCCCTCTCCGCCCGGACCTGGGGCGACGTCGAGGGGCTGTGGCTGTGGCTGCTCGTCGTGGTCCCGGCCCTCGTGCTCTGTGCGCCGGTGCTTTCGGTCATGCGGCTGGGCGACGAGGACGCCGAGGCGCTGGGCGTGCGCGTCCAGCGGGCCAGGCTGGCGGCGCTCGCCATAGCCGTCCTGCTGATCGCGCCCGTCACGGCTGTGTGCGGCCCCGTCGCATGGGTGGGCTTCCTCGCCCCGCACCTGGCCCGGTGGTTCAACCCCGGTGCGGGAGCCGTGCGTTGGTTGCCGTGGTCCGCCGCGTGGGGTGCCGTCGCCGTGACGGCTGCCGATGTCCCGGCCCGGCTGGCGCTGGCTCCTGTGGAGACCCCGGCCGGTGCCTGGACTGCTTTGCTGGGGGTTCCGGCCGGGGTTGCCCTGATGCGGTCGGGCCGTGGTGGCCGGAGCGGCGGGCGCAAGGCCGCCGCTCCGGCGCGGGGGCTGCGTCACGACGAGCCCGGGACCTGCGGCGCCTCCCCGCGCCGCGTCACGAAGACCGGAACGGAGGACGCCCGGTGAGCCGGCGTTTCGCGGCCCTCGCGGCACTGGCCGTGATTTGCGCGGGGGTGGAAGTGGTGGCCGGACGCGGCATGTCCCCGAGCGATGTCTGGGACGTGTTGGGCGGCGGCGGAGACCTGACGGAACGGCACATCTTCTGGCAGCTGAGGCTGCCCAGAATGCTGGTGGCCCTGGCCGCAGGCGCGTCCCTCGCCGTAGCCGGGCTGGTTCTGCAGTCCGCGCTGCGCAACCCGCTTGCCGGACCCGAGGTGACGGGTGTGACCCCGGGGGCGGTCCTCGGGGCCGTCACCGCGACGGCCCTGGGGCTTGCCGGGTGGGAATCGCCGCTGACCGTGGTGCTCGCCGCGTGCGCGGGCGGGTGTGCCGGGGCGCTGCTGCTGTGGCTGCTCGTCGGCCGTGCCGGTGGTGATCCGGCTCAGACCGCAGTGCACGGAGTCCTGGTGTCGGCGGTGCTCGGCGGACTCACCTCCATGGTGCTGCTCGTGGAGCCGGGCGAAATCGGCAGCGTCGTGCAGTGGCTGGTCGGCACCACCGAGGGCAGGGTCTGGGACCACTGGCGTCTCCTGTGGCCATGGGCACTGGCCTGGGGGTCTGCGGCCTGGCTCATGGCCGGGCCCCTGACCCTGCTGCGCTGCGGTGACGACATCGCGCTGGCCGCCGGCCTCTCCGCCCCGCGCGCCCGAACCCTGGCTCTGTTGTGCTCGGTGGCGTTGACGGCGGGTGCGGTGGCCGCCGTCGGAGCGCTGGGCTTCGTGGGACTGCTTGTCCCGCATCTGGCCGTGGCGGTCTTCGGCGCGGACCTGCGGGCGAGCCTTCCTGGCGCGGCCCTGCTGGGCGCGGTCGTGGTGTGCGGGGCGGATGCCGCGGCTCAGTCGTCCTCGCGGCTGCTGACCCAGGTGCTGGACACCGGCCGGCTGACGCTTCCGGTCGGAGCGCTCACCGCCTGTCTGGGTGCCGCCCTGCTGCTGGTCGTGGTGCGCCGCGCGCCGGGCCGTACGTTCTGAATCGACGGAGGACAGAGCATGACCGACTCCATGGGGATGCACGTCCAGGGGGTCCACTTCGGCTACCCCGCGCGACCCGTGCTGCGGGGGGTCAACCTGACCGTACGGCCGGGCGAGCTGACCGCGCTCATCGGTCTCAACGGCTGCGGCAAGTCGACCCTGCTGCGCCTGGCCGCGGGGCTGCTGAGGCCGGACCGGGGGCGTGTGCTGCTCGGAGGCGACGACCTCGCCGGCCTCTCCCGGCGTGCCACCGCGGCCCGGGTAGCGCTGTTGCACCAGGCGGCCCCAGCGGTACCGGGGATGACGGTCCGGCACCTGGTGCGCCAGGGGCGGTACGCGGCCCGGGGCCCGCTGGGCATGCTGCGCGAGGGCGACGACCCCGTGGTGCACCGGGCGCTGCGCGACGTCGGGGTGGAGCAGTGGGCCGACCGGGACGTCGACGCGCTGTCCGGAGGCGAACGGCAGCGGGTACGGCTGGCGATGGCGCTCGCCCAGGACACCCGCGTCCTGCTGCTCGACGAGCCGACCACATACCTGGACCTGCACCACCAGCTCGATGTGCTGGGGACGGTGGTCCGCCTGCGAGAGGAGCGCGGACTCACGGTGGTGATGGTGCTGCACGACCTGGCCCACGCCGCCCGGTTCGCCGAACGCATCGTCGCCCTGCGCGAAGGCCGTGTGGTGGCCGACGGCACGCCGAAGGAGGTCGTCACGCCGGGCTTGCTGGCGGACGTGCTGAAGGTGGCCGGCCGTGTCGGCGCGGACCCCGAGGGCGGCTGGCCTGTGTGTTACCCAGATCACCCTCTCCCAGAACTAGAAAATGAAAATCAGTTCCATTAACGTTCGAGTTGCGGCGCTCATCCGAACGCCGCATCTCCCTTACGAACAAGGAGAGTTCATGGACAACGAGCAGATCTTCACCCCGATCGCCGACCCGGGTCAGCTGGCCCACGCCTCGGCCACCCACTCCAACGCCCTCGTCGAGAACCCCTTCGAGGACATCGAGGAGTAAGCGAGGGCCTCACCGCTCTCGACCGTGGGCCCGCCCGTTGCCTTACGGGCGGGCCCACGCCCCTGCCAGCCCGCTTCCGTCAGGAGGACCGCCATGTCCCACAGCCGACTCGTACCCGGTGTCGAAGTCGTCGCCGTGCCCGGGCGGGGTCTCGCCGTCCGCACCGCCGACGGAGAGTTCCTCAGCGTCAGGACACGTGGCGCGGACAAAGACACCCTGTTCTCCGTACTCACCGGGGCCGACTCCGCCCCGCCGGACGGCGAACTGCGCCGCGTCGTGGCGGCTTTCGAGGGGGCGGGCTACCTGGCGGCCGAGCCGCAGCCTCCGCAGTGGCCCGCAGAGCGCCGGGACGTCCGTCTCCTCGGCGCCCCGGTACTGACCCGCCCGCTGGCCGCGCACCTGGCCGCCCTGGGAGCCGAGCCCCGGACGGCACCCGCCGTGACCGCACCCGACGGGGCGACGGCGCGGATCGAGGAACTGCTCGACGGAAACCCCGCCGCCGTCGTGTGGTGCCTCGACGGCCCTGTACCCGAGGGGCTGTGGGAGGACGCCGACCGGCTGCCCGAGCACGGGGTCGCCTGGCTCCGCTGCCACCGCGAGAGCTGGCAGGCGTACGTCGAGCCTCTCGCCGCCACCCCGGGCGACGTCACCGCCGCCCACGTACGCGCTCGTCGGCTAGCAGCCACCCCCGCCCACCGCGAACTGGCCGCCTACTGGCGCGGGCCCCGTACCTCGGGCGTGCCGGTCCCGCTCACCGTTCCCGCCGCCGCGCTGCTCACTGCTCTGATGGCAGACGATCTCAGCAGGTGGGCCACCGAGGCCACCCACACGGCCGGCTTCCCGGCCAGGCGCCGGCTCCGTCACGTGGACCTGCGCACCCTGACCGTCACCGAGCACCCCGTCCTGCCAGTGCCTGACGCCACGCCGATGCCGAAGAAGGACGGATGACGTCCGTCTACGAGGCCGTCGGAGGTCTTGCCACGGACGTGCGCCTCCCCGACGGTGCCGGCCCCTTCCCCGCCGTCCTCATCCGCACCCCCTACGACCGCACCCGGCACCTGGCCGAAGCGCGCGGCTGGGCCCGCCGGGGCTTCGCCGCAGTCGTGCAGGACGTCCGAGGCCGGTTCGCGTCGCCGGGGCAGTGGCACCCGTACAAGAACGAAGCCGCCGACGGGCTGGTGACGGCCCGGTGGATTCGGCGACAGACGTGGAGCGACGGCCGGTACGTGGCCATCGGCGCCTCCTACGCCGCCCACTGCGCCCTGGTCCTCGCCCTTGACGCGGAGGGTGAGGCGGAGGCACGGCCGAACGCCGTCATAGCCGCTGTGCCCGCACTCGGCGCCGCCGAGACCGCCCGCGAACCCTCCGGCGTGGAACGGTTGCTGGCCCGCGCCGGATGGTGGGCCGCCCACGGCGACCGGCGCGACTCCGACGAGGACGCGCTGGCCAAGGCCCTCGCCGCGGACCCCTGCCTGCTCACCCATCTGCCCCTCACCGGCCTCCCCGAGCGGTTGGGCCGAAGCCTGCCCTCCTGGGCGGGACTGTGGCAGCGACGCGAGCGCGGCCGACTCGTATCCCGGGCGACGCACGCCGACGTGCCTCTGCTCGCGATCGGGGGCCACCACGACCACTTCACCGAGGACACCGTCGCCCTCTGGCGCGCGTGGGGCGGCCCCTCGGCCCGCCTCCTCCTCGGCCCCTGGGGGCACGGCCTCCTCGCCGCGCCCGGACCCGACGCCGGCCCCGCCCACCGGGTGGTCCTCGGCGAGCTGTACGCGCGTTGGGCACGCCGCGCCCTGAGCCGTGGCCTGGCCCCCGGCCGCCACGGCGCGTCGGCGCTGGGCGGCGGCGACCTGTGG
This sequence comes from Streptomyces sp. NPDC056061, assembly GCF_042266885.1. Taxonomy (NCBI): domain Bacteria; kingdom Bacillati; phylum Actinomycetota; class Actinomycetes; order Kitasatosporales; family Streptomycetaceae; genus Streptomyces; species Streptomyces sp. NPDC056061. Next base: position 18,557 of record NZ_JBHJWQ010000017.1, read on the forward strand.
CTGCCCGCGGGCGCCGAAGGTGAACCGCGCACGCTGCGGCTGCGGCTGCTGCGCGGCTCCCGCTTCACCGCCGACCCCGAACGCCCCGTACGCTCCGACGACTTCACCGTCCACACCAGGGGAATCCCCGACCGCTGCCTGCTGGCCACACCACCGCTCCCGCGTCCGCTCGACGCCGTCGGACCCGTGCGGGTACGGCTGCGGGCCACCGCCGACACCCCGTCCGCCGACTGGGCGGTCCGCCTCGTCGCCCTCACACCCGACGGGGTCGCCGAGCGTCTCGCCGTCGGCGTCCTGCGGCGCGAGGAGCCGACGGACGGTGAGTTCACCTTCGAACTCGGCCGGGCCACGCGCCGCCTGCGGGCCGGCACGCAGCTGCGGCTCGAGATCGCCGGGCACCATTTCCCGGCCCACGCCCGCAACCCCCACACCGGCGACGACCCCGTCACGGCCGACCAGCTGCTCTCCTCGCGGCGAGAAGTCGACCCGGCGAGCGTGACGCTGACCCTGCACGTCCTCCCCTCCCGCCCCCACTCCATCGACCCCGCCAAGGAGATCCTGCGATGACGGCGCTGCCGCTGGAAGCACTCGTCGACCCCGTCTGCGGCATCGTCCGCGAGGTCGAGCCCGTGGAACACCCCGCCGGTGCCCCGCCCCGCTACACCGCGTACACCGCCGAGATATCCGACGCCCGCAGACTCGGCCTGTGGCCCGCCGACCGGGTCTCCCTCGGCACCACCTTCGGCGACCCCGAGCAGGCCCGCATCGCCGCGATAGCTGAGGGGATAGAACGGTACTGCGGCAACCGCGTGCCACCGACCGGCCATCCCGACGCCCCGCTGCGCGCCACTGCCGCCGAGTTGACGGCGAAAGGCATGCGGATCTACGGCCCCGACGACATCCCGTCGTACGCGACGTGGCAGCACGACCGGGAGAAGTTCCCCTACCGACGCTTCACCGCCGACACCCCGTCCCTCTGGACGCACGGCACCGAGCGGCTGCCCGACGGCGCCACGACGGAGATCTGGGCGCCCGTCGCCCTCACCCACCTCAACTGGCGTCAGGGCGAACTGCGCGAGCTGCCCCGGACCCACCACCTCAACTACGCAGGAATCGCCACCGGCCAGGGATTCGACGACGCAGTCGAACGCGGCCTGCTGGAGGTCGTCGAGCGCGACGCCCTGGAGCTGTGGTGGCACCTCGACGGACCGACCCGCGGCATCGACCCGGCCAGCGTTCCCGGCCTCCTGGACGACCTCGCCGGAGCCGCGCTCGACGTCCACCTCGTCGAGATGCCCTCCGAGTTCGCCCCGTGCATGGCCGCGCTCGTCCACGACCCCCTACGCGGTCTCTACGCCGCCGGCTTCGCATGCAAGTACGACCCGGCCGAAGCTGCCCGCAAGGCGGTCCTCGAAGCCGTCCACACCTGGGTCTTCACGCAGGGCCTGACCGACCCAGACGGCTGGGTCTTCCAGGCAGTCGAGGCCGGCCTGCTCGCCCGCGGCCTCTACCTGGAGCACCGCGCCGACGGCCGGTACCTCGACGCGTGCGGCGAGCGGTTCGATCACGTACGGGACCTGGGCGCGCACGTACAGGTGTGGCTCGACGAACGGATGTCGGCCGAGGCCCGCCGGTTCACCGCCCCTGCCCACGGGACGGTGTCCGTCGACGCGGTCGAGCACGGCAGCCGGGAGCGGCTGGAAAGGGCGCTCCACGCGGGCGGCCACCGCCTCATGACCTTCGACCTCACCACCGAAAACGTGGCCGAAACGTCCCTGCGGGTGGCCCGGGTCCTCGTCTCCGGCCTTCTCCCGAACGCCCCCGCCGCCTTCGGCTACTTCGGCTGCACTCGGCTCGCCGAGGCCGCCGTGCGACGGGGCTGGCGCACGACCGCGCCGGAGGCGCCCGAGGACTTCACCCTCGCGCCTCCGCCCCACATGTGAGGACCACAGTGGAACGCCGCGACCACGACCGCCCGATGGACGGAGATCACCACTCAGAGAGCCGCCGCCCCGAGGCCGTGCAACACCTCGGCGACGGTCGTCCAGGGGAGGTGAAACACCCCCGGGAAGGCCGTCCAGCGAGCATGAAACGCCCCGTCGGCGGCGGCCGCCCGGGAGATATGGGCCACCCGCTGGAGAGCCTTCCGGTGGACCTCGCCACCGCTCTGCGGAACGCCCGCTCCGCGCGGTGTCCCAGCCCCGGCACACCTGCGGGCCCGGCGGTCCCGGCCTGGCCGGGACCGCCGCTGCCGATCCCGGAGGCCGGCCCGGCCGAGCTCGACCTGCGGGCCCTGCTGCACCTCTCCCTCGCCGCCTCGGACGGTTCGGCGCGGCTGCGCCCGGCCCCCTCCGCCGGTGCGCTGCACCCGGTCGACGCGGAGCTCGTCGTCGGCGCCGGCTGTTCTCTGCCTCCCGGCCGCTACGGCTACGACCCGGTGCGCCATTGTGTCCACCGCCTCGGCCGACAACCCGTCGGCACGCCGCCGGGCGTGACGGCCGAACTCTCCGTCACCGCACGCCGTACGGTCTCCCACTACGGTCACCGTGCCTGGCCGCTGCTGCTCCTCGACACCGGGCACGCCGCCGGGGCGCTGTTCCTCGCGACCCGAGCGCTCGGTTCGGGCGAGCCCGAACTCCGCCTGGACGGAGCGGCCGAGAGCCCGCTGGCCGCCGTGCGCATCCGCCCACCCGACCCTGCGCGCCACCCCGAAGCCCCCCGGACTGCCCAGCCGTCTGCGAGCGCGCCCACGCCCGGTGAACTGCTGGCCCGCCGCAGTACCCCGCCGCCGCTGCCCGGAACTCCGCACGCGAACGCCCTGCGGGCGGTCCTCCGCAGCGCATCGCACGCGGGTGGCGGCGACCTGCGGTGGTGCGCCGCCGTCGGACCCCCACGGCCCGGCCTGATGGAACTCGCTTTGGACAACACTGCACTGCACCGCTGTGCCGCGGGCGAGACCCGCCCGACGCTCGCGGTCTGGGCTGCGGGTCAGGCCTGGATCGCGGACGCGGGCGCCGTGCTCCTCGCCCGCGGCTGCCCCGCGGACGCCGACGCCCCGCATGTCCGCCGCACCCACCTGCGGGCCGGATTCGCCGTCCACCTCGCCCACGTCACGGCCCGACACCACGGACTGACCGCCCGGCCCGTGGGCTCCTGGCAGCAGGCGGACCTCGGCGCTGCCATCGGCGCCGCGCCCGGCCAGGACTGGATCGTCCACGGACTGGCCCTCGGCACCCTTCACGCCGACGAGGAGAACACCGCATGATCGTCCACCCCGAGCTGCGCCGGGCCGCCCGACGCGCACGGCGTCCCCTGCTCACGGCCACCCTCCTGCAAGGCGCGGTCACCCTCACCCACCTGGCGCAGGCGGCCCTACTGGCCCTCGCCCTCGCAGCCCTCGCACTTGGCGAGGCGGGGCAACTACCGTGGCTGCTCTCCGCGGTGCTCGCCGTCGTCGTCGCCCGCGCCGGACTCGGCACCTGGCAGCGGCGGACCGCCACCCGCGCCGGAGCCGAGGTCAGGGTGGCGTTGCGGGACGAACTCCTTGCCCACCTCGGACGCCTGGGCCCCGCCCACCTGACCACCGCCCGCGCCGGAGCCGTCCGCACCACCCTCGTCGAGGGTGTGGAGGGCGTCGACGCCTACGTCTCCCGCTACCTGCCCCAGCTCCTGATCGCCCTGAGCATGCCGCCTCTGGTGCTCGCCGTCCTGGCCGCAGTGGAACCGGCAGTGCTGCTCGGTCTCGTCCCCGCTCTGCTGCTGGCCGTTTTCGGTCCGCGCGCCTGGGACCACCTCCTCACCGCCCGCGGCAAGGAGCACTGGGACACGTACGAACGACTGGGCGCCGACTACCTGGAAGCCTTGCAAGGTATGCCCGCTCTACGGGCCGCCGGTGCGGTCGGCCGCACCCGCGCACGTCTGGAGGAGCGCTCAACGGCGCTGCACCGGGCGACCGTCGCCAAGCTGCGCGTCTCCCTGGTCGACACCGGCATCACCGATCTCGCCATCCAGGGCGGCACCGCCGCCGCCGCGGTCCTCGCCTGCTGGTCCGCCGTCGGCGGATCCACCACGGCGACCGACACCTACCTGGTGCTGCTGCTGGCCTCCGAATGCTTCCGGCCGGTCCGCGACCTCGCCCGCGAGTGGCATGCCGGATACCTCGGCGTATCCGCCGCGGACGGCATCGCAACGCTGCGGACCGCCGAACCCGCGGTCCACGACACGGGCACGGCGTCCGCGGACTGGCCCCATCCCCCGGAACTCCGCTTCGAGAACGTGCGGTTCGCCTACGACGGCGCGCAGGCGTCCGTCCTCCACGGTGTCTCCTTCACCGCACCTGCCGGACGGACCACCGCGATCGTCGGCCCGTCCGGCGCGGGCAAGTCCACCCTGCTTGCCCTGCTCCTGCGCCACCACGACCCGCACGAAGGCCGCATCACCCTCGACGGGCGCCTCACCGCCGAGTACTCCCTCGACGCGCTGCGGCAGGGCGTCGCCGTGGTGTCGCAGGACACCTACCTCTTTCACGCCTCCATCGCCGACAACCTGCGCATGGCCCGTCGGGAGGCCACGGACGCCGACCTGACGGCAGCGGCGCGCATCGCAGGCATCCACGACGAGATCGCCGCCCTGCCCCACGGCTACGCCACCGTCCTGGGCGAACGCGGCGCCACTCTGTCCGGCGGGCAACGTCAGCGGCTCGCGCTGGCCCGAGCCCTGCTGGCGGATGCCCCGGTACTCGTCCTCGACGAGGCGACGAGTTCGGTCGACGAACGCCGCGAGGCAGACATCGTCCGCGAACTGCTGAACGCCGCCGGCGGCCGCACCGTCCTGGTGATCGCCCACCGGCTCGCCGCCGTCCGGAACGCCGACCACATCGTCGTCCTCGACGGGGGACGGGTGGACGGCACCGGGGACCACGCCCGGCTGGTCGAGGCCGGTGGCGTCTACGCCCGACTCATCGAGGCGGGCCGTACCCACCGAGGAGAGAACGCCGCATGAGCCACGCCATCGACACCGTCACGGCCCGGACGAGCGTGCCCGAGCGGGGATCGTTGCGCGCCCTGCTGCCCGCCCTCGCCGGCCACCGCGCCATGACGATCCGCACCTGCGCCGCCGCGCTCCTCGAACAAGGCTCCCTCGTCGCGCTGGTCACCCTGGCCGCCCACACCATCGGCACCGCCGTCATCGAGTCGAAGGCCCCGTCGTCCGGAACCGTCACCGCACTCGTCGCCCTGGTCCTCGTACGAGCTCTGACGACCTGGCGCGAGATGGACCTCTCGCACGATCTGGCCTACCGGGTCCTCGCCGCGCTGCGGGTACGTGTCTTCGACGGACTGGCTCGCAGCGCGCCCGCCCGCGTGGCCGGCCGGCGCAGCGGGGACCTCGCCGCCACCGCCATGGCCGATGTGGAGGCGCTGGAGTTCTTCTACGCCCACACCACCGCCCAGCTCCTGGCCGCGGGGACCGTCTTCACCGGCGGTACGGCGGTCCTCGTCGCAGTGGAGCCGTGGCTGCTCGCTGCCGTGCTGCCGGTCACGGTCCTGCTCGCAGCCGCTCCCTTTGCCGACGCGCGTGGACGTGCGGTACGCGGCGCCCGCACCAGTACGGCCGTCGCCACACTGTCCGCCGACACGGTGGAGACCGTCGACGGACTGCGCGAGCTGCTCGCCTTCGGCACCTTTGCCGGACGCCGACACCGACTGGCCGGACGCGGACGCGAGGTCGGCGAAGCCCAGCGTGCCGAGGCCACGTGGGAAGCCGTCACGGACGCGGTCCGCGATCTCCTCATCGTGTTGGCCGTCCTCGGCGTGGTGACCGCGGCGGCACAGTCCATGGCCTCAGGACGACTGCACGGGGCGTGGGCTCCGGCGGCGATGGCGCTTGCTCTGGCTGTCCTCGGCCCTGTCGCGGAGTCGGCCCGGTCCCTGAGCCGGGCCGTCTCCCTGCGCGCAGCCGCCTCACGCGTCGGTGCGGCCGTCCGGGCTCCCGCCCTCGCCCCGCCGGCCGCCGCGCCCCGCACGCTTCCCCCTGGCCCACTGGGCGTCCGGTTGCACCAGGTGGGGTTCGACTACGGTGGCGGTCCCGTCCTCGACGGCATCGAACTGACCGTCCGCGCGGGACAGACGCTCGCCCTGGTCGGCGCCTCGGGTGCGGGCAAGTCGACCTGCGCCCACCTCATCGCACGCTTCTGGGACCCGTCCGAGGGCACGGTACGGCTCGTAGCCGCCGACGGGGAAGCCATCGATATACGGGACTTGGACGATGCCGAACTCCGGGGCGCTGTCGCGCTGGTGGGACAGGAGACACCGCTCTTCCACGGCACTCTCGCCGAGAACCTGCGGCTTGCCGCCCCCGAGGCCGACGACGACCTCCTCGTCGAAACGGCCCGCCTGTGCGGCGTCGACCGGATCGCCCCGCTGACCACCCTGGTCGGCGAGCGCGGTTCCACCCTCTCCGGAGGCCAGCGGGCCCGCATCGCCCTCGCCCGCGCCCTGCTGGTGCGGCCGAGGGTCCTGATACTGGACGAGTCCACCGCCCACCTGGACAACGCGAGCGACGCCCAACTCGCCACCGCGCTGCGCCAGAAAGACCGCACGACCATCGTCATCGCCCACCGCCGCGCCACCATCCGGAGGTCCGACCGCATCGCCGTACTCGAGGCCGGACGCATCGTGGAGGAGGGCACCTGGGAGGAGCTCAGCGGCCGCCCCGACAGCGCGCTCAACCGCGGCCTCGCCGGCATCGCTCCCTGAGCCCTGGGCTGCCTCGATGGTAGTGACGGCGGCGAGGCTGAAGGGGGAGTCGGCCGTGGCAGCCTGTCCCGCTCCGAAGAGGAGGGATGGACTGCTGGGCATGACGCTCGTTTGACGCTCTCGGCGTCCGCGGGCAGGCCAGCGATCCGTGAGATGGGCTCTGACCTGGTGTTTCCTGAGACTTGCTCGGGCCGACATCATTTCGATGACGCATCATGTGGAGTGCGTGGCAATTCTGGAGCCTGTTAAGCAGGGCTTCCGACCTGCGGTTTTCCTAGGTTGCCTCAGGTATGCAGGCGGTGATCGACTCGTTTCCGGAGCGCATGACGTCGAACCTGTCACGTGGCCGATGGGTACCTCTGACCTGCAATATTGTGGAGGTCATGCTGGACGGAGGGTTCGTGGGCCCGATCCTCGCGGGGACGACGAGAAGTCGTTTCGACGCTCATTTGACGATGAGTCATACCTGTCGGCTCGCTGCTCGTACTCCGTGGAGTTCTCGGCCTCGACTCGTTGCGCGATTCCGGGACTGGGGCCACGACCGCCTTGCTTCAACATGGAGGGCGGGCAGAGAACTTTCTCCGCGTACGGAACTCGAACCCTGTGTCACAACCGGCGCTTGCGGGCGTCTTGTCTCCTCGTCACCGCGTGGTCGGCCCCGGCTCAGCGACGACGTCCCGAGGCCGTGTGCCAGTGGCCGAGGGCGAGGAAGCATCGTTGGCCGCATCTCCACTGGTCGGTGACGCTGAGGGCAAGGTCCTCGGCGATCCTGTGGAGTGCCGGTGCTCCCAGACGTGCCCAGGGGAACGGCGGACCTTCGTGGCCATGGCTGTCCTCGAATCGGGCGGTGCAGCGTTCCTCGACGTCGTCGAGGTCGACCTCGACGAGGAGAAGACCCGTCGGGGCGGTGACCTGGTTGCAGCGGTACAGCAGGGCTCGCGGGTCGCCGCCGATGCCGATGTTGCCGTCGATGAGCAGGACGGTCTCCCAGACTCCCTCGGCGGGTACCCGGTCGAACACCGATTGGCGCAGCGCGATTCCGCCGAGAGCGATGGTGTGGGCCACCGCGCGGGGAGCCACATCGACGCCGAGCGCGAAGGCTCCGCGCCCCAGGAGTGCCCTGCACAGCCGGCCGGGCCCGCAGCCGACGTCGAGAACGGGGCCGACGCAGCGATTGAGCACGGATTCGTCGGCCACCGTGGGGTATGCGTGCCAGCGATCCACCGGCATCCGGATCCGGCGTCCGTCCGCCAGCCGCAGGTACACCGGTTCGCGGCCACTGCGCAGGGCCAGTGCGTAGGGGTCCGCGTCGGCGCAGGGCGACCGCTCCTCGCCGGGCGTCATGACGCGGCGTCGTGACCCGATACGGGTCGTTCCTCGTCGGCGCGGGCGGCCCGCCGGAGGCGGCGGAGCTTGAGGGCGAAGGCAAGGGCGGAGGCGCCGAAGAGCACGGCGGTGATGGCCAGCCATCGGCCGAGGTAGACGCCTTCGGACAGTCGTGCGGCATCGGGGTAGGGGATCGCGAGGTCGAGGATGAGGGGGAACCAGACGAGCAGGAGCACGCCGGAGAGGAAAGCGGGCACCCGCAGGTAGTTGATCCACGGCGGTTGCGGCATGCGGGGGGCGCGATGCCGCAGGACGGCTTGAGCCGACAGATCGGCGAGTGAGTACAGGGGGAGCAGGATCAGGTCGTGGACGATCGCCGCGCCGACGAACCAGATCGCGACCTGGAACGGGCGGACGGCGAACAGTCGCACCAGGGCGAAACCGGTGAGGGCGAACGAGGCGACCAGGACGAGAAGATGGAGGGGGCCGGAGCCGTACCAACGGACGAAGCGCGCCATGGTCACGTCCTGAAGGTGAGCCGGCGCACCCACTTGGTGTTGTTCACGCCGGGATTGGCCGGGACGATGACGCGGGCCGGGTGGCCGTGGTCGAGCGAGAGGTCCGCGCCGTTGACCCGCAGGGCGAGCAGCGATCGGAGATCGTGAATCTGGTTGCCCCGCAGTACCACCGCGCTGTAAGGGCCGCGGGGCTGGACGGACTCCACCAGGACGCTTCCGGCGTCGGGGAGGCCCGCCAGGGCGGCGAGGTCGGTCAGCCGAAGGCCGCTCCAGTCCTGGTCGTCGGTGGACCACCCCTCCACGCAGGCGATCGGCAGCGCGGCGGCATGCTGGTGCATCGCGAGGAGTTGTGCGCGGGTGAAGACGAGCGTCGGCCCGTGGCCGCGGACCTCCAGCCGCCAGTCCGGCCCGACAAGGGCGGGGGTGACGCCGACGGAAGCGGCCGTCTTGTTGACCTGGAAGTCCTTCGGGCCGCCGCCCGGGTCACGGTTGTGCGGCGCGAGAAGGGCGGTCCTTCGCAGTCGGCCGCCGATGCTCTGTCCCGCGGTGGCCACCAGGAGGAGCAGCGACCCGGCCCCCACCATGGCGAGTGCGCCGCGCCGGGACATGGTCGGCGCCGCGGGGTCGAGCGCGACCAGACCGTCCGGATCGGGTGGCTCCGGCCGGGTGCCGGCGAGCCCGGTGCGCAGCTCCGTCAGCAGGTTGCGGGAGCGCAGGGAGCGGGTCATCCGGCCGAGTTTCAGGCTCACATGGACGACGAACGCGGCGATGAACACCCAGGCGCCATAGAAGTGCAGGGTGTAGAAGGAGCCCGGGAAGACGTAGTAGAGCTGGATGTTGAGGATCCCGGTGACGAACTCGAAGACGACCCCGCCCACCAGGGCCAGCAGCGACAGCCGCTCCAGCGCGTGGGCGGCGCTGCGGACCGGCAGCCACTCGAACAGCTTCGGGATCACCGACCACAGTTTGGCCAGCACCACCGGCACCAGGACCACGCCGAGCGTCACGTGCACGCCCTGGGTGAGCCGGTACAGCCAGTAGGGGTGCGTGGGCCAGTCGAACAGGTAGAAGCCCAGCAGGCCCTTGTCCGGGGTCTGGTCGTTGAGTGCGCCGAGGCCGGGGTTGTAGGCGGCGTAGGACAGCGCGCCGGTCAGGAAGAGCAGGGGGATGCCGATCAGCAGCACCAGGCCGAACACGGATGTCAGCCAGGGCCCGCGGAGGGGACTGCGCCAGAAGCCGGGACGGAACGGCCCCGGGGGCGGAGGAGTCCGCTCGACCCGCCGTACAAGGGCCCGGGTACGAGCGGCCCCCTTGGTGGCCCGCGCCGCCGCGGCAGCGCGAACGCGCTCCAGGCGCCCCGGAGCGTGGTCCTCGTCCGGTCCCGGGTGCTGCGGCCCGCCGGAGTCCGGTGCCGACTGCCGTCCACCACTGCCCACCGGCCGCCTCCTCCGCCTCCGTGCCGACTCTCCGAGGGGTGGATCGAATCCCGCCGCGCCGTCAGTGTCTGTCGAGTCGTCGGCTACAAACTGGCACAGATCGGGGCGTCCTTCCGCGCCCGGCTCGCATGCGGGTGTCCGTCGCCAGCCGAGTGGCCGAACCGGCGCTCCGCACGGCTCGACGGGTCGCCCGGTGGCCCCATGATGGTGGGGTGCGACGCCTCGGCACACAGCGCAGCGCCTCCACCCGGCCCGGCCGCACCGCGCTGACCAGGGAAGCGTTCTGGTTCGTCGTGATCGGTGTCGCCTCCACGGCGGCCCAGGCCCTGCTGTACTGGGTTCTGCGCCACTGGTCGCCGCCCGTCGTGGCCAATTTCGCCTCCCTTCTCGCCGTCACCGTCCTCAACACGGAGGCCAACCGCCGGCTGACCTTCGGCGGGTCTTCGGTCCGGGTCCTCCGGGCGCATCTGGCCGCAGGGTGCCTTTTCGTCCTGGCGTACCTGGTCACCTCGGGCGCTGTCCTGCTCTTCCGCCACTACCGGCCCACCGCCTCGCCGGCGGCGGAGACCCTGGTGCTCGTGCCGAGCTTCGCCCTGGTGACCGTGGTGCGCTTCGCCGTCCTGCGGATGGTCGTCTTCAGACGCCGCCAACGATGACCCCCTCGCGCCCGATGCGGCCCGCACGCCTGCCCTCCCGCACCGTCCCGCCGCCTGTCTCCGCCGCCACGCGCCCGCGCCCGGACGAGTACACCGGCGAGCACCGTCGCGGCGGCCATCCCGTACGCGGCTGCCTGGACACCGGGCCAGTGCAGTTCGTTCGCGACATACAGCACGGTGCCCGCGGCGGCGACGGCGAGCCACTCCCCTGGGCCACCCATGGCCACGAGAGCCACGACGAGCAGCGCATACCAGTAGTACGCGGGCGAGGCGAGCAGCAGCGCGGTGCCTGTGACCAGCAGCGATCCATGCCACGGCCGCTCCGGATCGCCGTGCCGCAGGACGTACCAGGCGGTGAGCGCCACCAGTACGGCAGCGGCCGGACCGGACCACGCGTCCGGCAGCACCAGCCGCAGCAGCGCGAACCGGCCGACGTCGGCCGGTTCGTACCCCTCCTCCCGCAGATAGTCGGGGAGATAACCGAGGACCGCGGAACCGGATGCCAGCAGGTAAGGGAGATAGGCGAGCACCACGACGCCAACGGCGGCGAGCAGCACGCTCGCCGCCTCCCGCAGCCGGGTACGCGGGCTGCGCCCGGGGGCCAGCACCCCCGACAGTGCGCCCGGAAGGGTGAGTGCGGGCAGCAGTTTGGCGGCGATCGCCGCCCCGAGCAGCGCTCCACGGCGTGCTCCTGTGGCCGCGCCCAGCGCAACCACCGTGAGCAGCACTCCGACGGTGTCCACATGGGCATCGTTGACCGCGGCGAAAGGCACCGCCGGACACCATGCCCACAGCGCCACCCGCCGCATGTCACCACACGTGCGCCGCCGCACCAGCAGCAGCGCCACCGTCGTGGCGACGGAGAGCACCGCACCGGCGAGTTGCAGGGGCTTGTGCCGCCCGCCCGCCGGGGAGACGGCGTGCACCAGCAGGAACCATCCCTCGGCCACGGGCGGATAGATCGTGGGTGCGGACGGCCTGTTGATGTGCGTGCACACACCCGCCACCGGGTGGAGGTCCCACCCGCGGCACGTGGTCCCGGCGGGGAAGAGCCATGGATCACGCAACCGGGCAAGCTGCGGCGCGTCCGGCGGGTAGGCGTACGGGGAGATCCCCGCAGCCTGCACGCGACCGTCCCACGCGTAGCGGTACATGTCGTCGCTGGTGCGCGGCGGACCCGAGAGCGCCGCCACGCACAGGGCGATCCCCCCAGCCAGGATCAGCGCCACGGCGGTGCGCACCGGCACGCGCCGCACGGTCCACGCCGCCCCGGCGAACAGCATCCACGCGGCGGCGTACCAGTACAGCAGCGCGGCCGGATGGCCGAGATCACCGCCCAGGCGGACCGTCGCGGCGACGACGGCGACGAGGGCGGCGAGCAGTGCCGTGGCGCAGAGCGTGCGTACTCCCACACCCGCCATCGTGGCAGCCGCGAGCACGGCGGACGGCCTCGCAGCGCCGGGTGTCGGATCCGGCCGTAGCCTCGAAGGCATGCTGGTGCTTGTCACGGGAGGGGCCGGGTTCATCGGCTCCCACGTCGTCGGTGCGCTGGTCGAGGCCGGACATGAGGTGCGCGTGCTGGACGCGGTGCTGCCCGCGGCGCACGGCACGGCGGCCTTCCCGCCCTCACGGCCGCCCGGTGTGGCGTTCGTGCGCGGCGACGTGCGGGACCGGACGGTGGTCGAGGAGGCGCTGCACGCGGTGGACGCGGTCTGCCACCAGGCGGCGATGGTCGGCCTGAGCCGGGATTTCGACGACGCGCCCGCCTACGTGGGGTGCAACGACCTGGGCACCGCCGTCCTGCTTGCGGCCATGGCCCGGCTGCGGGTGAGCGAGCTCGTCCTGGCCGGCTCGATGGTCTACTACGGCGAGGGCCGCTACGCATGCGCCCGCCACGGGGCCGTCCGGCCCGGCCCGCGCCGGGTCGCCGACCTGGACGCCGGACGGTTCGAGCCCGTCTGCCGGCGCTGCGGCGACCCGCTCACCCCCGGCCTGGTGCCGGAGGACGCGCCGCCCGACCCGCGCAACGTCTACGCGGCGACGAAAGTCGCCCAGGAGCACCTGGCCGCCGCCTGGGCGCGGGCCACCGGCGGCCGGGCGGTCGCCCTGCGCTACCACAACGTCTACGGACCGGGAATGCCACGCGACACCCCCTACGCCGGAGTGGCCTCGCTCTTCCGTTCCGCGCTCGCCCGCGGCGAGCCGCCCCGGGTCTTCGAGGACGGCGGTCAGCGCCGGGACTTCGTCCACGTCGCCGACGTGGCCGCCGCCAACCTGGCAGCGCTCGGCGCGGTCGGCGCCGCGATCCCGGACGGCACACTGCGCGCCTACAACGTGGGCAGCGGAAGCCCGCACACCGTCGGGGAGATGGCCACCGCGCTCTCCGCGGCCCACGGCGGGCCCGCGCCGGTGGTGACCGGCGAGTACCGGCTGGGCGACGTCCGCCACATCACCGCCTCCTCGTCACGGCTGCGCGAGGAACTCGGCTGGCTGCCCCGGGTGCCGTTCACCGACGGCGTGCGGGAGTTCGCCGGAGCCCCCCTGCGCGGCCGGGCGTCGAAACCTCGGTGACGCGCGTGCGGGAGACGGCCTCGAACCCGGGGCCCCGCAACCGTCGCGGCCCGCACCGGTCCCAGGCTCCCGCCGCCCGGACCCCGCGTCGCCGTCGAAGAGGGCGACGGCGGACCGCATCAGACAGTCCGGACACATCACCCATTTCCGCCCATACGTTGATATCCGTACGCTGAAAGACATGACCGAGAGGCATCGGCCCCTTATGGACGTCGTGCTGCCATGTCTTGACGAAGCGGCCGCGCTTCCCTGGGTGCTGGAGCGGATACCGCCCGGGTGGGGCGCCGTGGTCGTCGACAACGGCTCGACCGACGGCTCCGCCGAACTCGCCGCGTCGCTGGGCGCCCACGTCGTGAGCGAACCGGTGCGCGGCTTCGGCGCAGCCTGTGCGGCCGGGCTGCGCGCCGCCACCGCGCCCGTGGTCTGTCTCTGCGACTGCGACGCCTCCCTCGACCCGGCGCTGCTGCCGTCGCTGGCCCACGCCGTCCTGGACGACGAGGCGGACCTGGTGCTCGGGCGGCGCAGGCCGACGACACGCCGCGCCTGGCCGGTGCACGCCCGGCTCGCCAACCGCGAGCTGGCCCGGCTGATCCGCCGCCGCACCGGTCTGCGCCTGCACGACCTCGGCCCGATGCGGGTGGCCCGCCGGGAGGCCCTGCTCGACCTGGACCTGACCGACCGGAGGTCGGGCTACCCGTTGCAGATGGTCATCCGCGCCGCCGACGCCGGATGGCGGGTGCGCGAGGTCGACGTGCCCTACCGCCCACGCGCCGGCCGCTCCAAGGTCACGGGCACCTGGCTTGGCACCTGGCACGCGGTGCGCGACATGCGCGCGGTCCTCGGCGAGCCGCCCCGCCGTCCGGCGGGCGCCCCCCGGTGAGCGGCCCGGCCGGACCGACCGCGCTGCTGGTGATAGCCAAGGAACCACGGCCTGGACACGTCAAGACTCGGCTCACGCCGCCGTTCACCCCCGCCCAGGCCGCCGCCCTCGCGAAGGCGGCGCTCGCCGACACCCTGGAGACCGTGCTGCGCTGCCCGGCCCGCCGCCGGATGCTCGTCCTGGACGGCGCGCCCGGACCCTGGCTGCCGCCCGGCATCGAGGTGATCCCGCAGGCGTCCGGCGGCCTGGACGAGCGGCTGGCCGCGGCCTTCGCCGCCGCGCCGGACGGTCCCGCCCTACTGGTCGGCATGGACACCCCACAGCTCACCCCGAAGCTCCTCGCCCCCGCACTGGAACCCGGCGCGTGGCTGGAGTGCGACGCGTGGTTCGGCCCGGCGGAGGACGGCGGGTTCTGGGCGCTCGGCCTCGCCGCGCCCGCCCCGGCGCTGCTGCGAGGCGTCCCGATGTCCACCGCGTACACCGGCGCCGCCCAGCGCGACCGCCTCACCGGGGCAGGCCTCCGGGTGCGCGACCTGCCGCTCCTGCGCGACGTGGACACAGCACCCGACGCCGCCGCGGTGGCGGCCGCGGCGCCGGGATCGAGGTTCGCCGCCCTCGTGAAGCGCTGCTCGCCCGGCCTTGTCCCGTGACACGCACGCGAGCGTCGGTGACCTCGCTCCCGCGACGAGTGCCCGAGCCAGGCTCGGCAACCCTCGGCGATCGAAGCGAGGACGCGCCTGATCAACACATCACCCGCCCTGGCGTGCCACCCGTGCCCACTCGACCCCGCGTACACACCGCTGGTTGACCCGCGGCGAAAACACAAGGGCTGCCCCCGCAGCCGGACCTAGGTCTACCAGCGAAACCGAGTGGCTGTTCGGGCCCAACTCTGCATACGTTCGGCCGCATGGCTGACGACTGCTTCGCGCATCCACGGCTCGCCGCGATCTACGATCCGCTCGACCCCGACCGCAGCGATCTCGGGGCATACCTCCAGATCGCGGAAGAGTTCGAGGCGCACCGAGTGCTGGACATCGGCTGCGGCACGGGGGTGTTCGCGCTTCTCCTGGCCGGCCGCGGGACCGAGGTCGTCGGCGTCGATCCCGCACTGGCATCCATCGACGTCGCCCGGGCCAAACCAGGCAGTGAGCAAGTGCGCTGGATCTGCGGTGACGTGACAGCCCTCCCCCTGCTGCGGGCTGACCTCGCCACAATGACAGCGAATGTCGCCCAGGCCATCGCCGACCCGCTTACGTGGCAGAAGACGCTGCGGGGGGCCTACGGGACACTCCGGCCCGGCGGACATCTGGTCTTCGAGACGCGCGACCCGGCCAGACGCGCCTGGGAAGAGTGGACACGCGAGAGCTCCTACCGCGTGACAGAGATCCCGGGCGCCGGCTCCGTCGAGAGCTGGGTCCAGCTGATCGACGTGAGCCTGCCTCTGGTGACATTCCGCTGGACCTACAAGTTCGCAGCGGACGGACAGGTGCTGACGTCGGATTCGACGTTGCGCTTCCGAGAGCGAGAGGAAGTCGAGCGGGACCTGGTAGCACACGGCTACGCGGTGGACGACGTTCGCGACGCACCGGATCGCCCGGGAAGAGAGTTCGTCTTCCTGGCACGACGTCCGTGATCTTGAGATCCATGCCGCTCCACACACTCGAGGCTCGATGGCGCAGGACAGCGGTGCCGCCACGAGGCAGTCGATGTCACCCAGACCCTTGACGGCGACGCGGAGGTTCCGGCCGGGGCAAGGGGGTGGGAGAGGGTGCCGCCCGGTGTGCCGGTGGTGATCAGGTCTCCCGGTTCGAGGGGCGTCAGGCCGCCGGCGCGCGCGACGGGGGTGGCGACGTCGAAGTGGAGGTCCGAGGTGTTGGCCCTCTGGACCGGGCGGCCGTCAAGCGCGGCCGTCAAGGGTCGGTCCCCGTCCCCCGATGGGGACGTGGTCGGGGGTGACCAGATCCCGTCCGAGGAGGTAAACGGAGCACGGCCCGGCCGGACCCGCCGGGCCGTCGAGGGTGTACAGGTGGTTGACGACGACGTACCCGGCGACGTGGCGGAGGTGCCGGGGCCCAGAAGGGCGGCGATCCGCGCGGACATCTCGTACGTGGGTTGAGGAGGTTCATCATCGCCCACCGCGGCCGGGCCGCGTTGACGAGGTCCGCGGCCTGCCCGTGCGGATAGACAGCGAAATCCCCGGTGAAATCGGCAGCAGCAGCGGTCCACGGCCCGCTACCAGGAATCCGCATCAGAGCCGTCACGAGTTCCGGCGCGCCCAGGCGCTGCCACCACCCGGCGTCCGCCCCGTAGGCGTGTGCGGCGGCCAAATCCACGAAGGACTGCCTGATCAGAGGCAGGGACCGCCGATGCCCATGCAGATGGCTACCTGCCCTCGGACCCGGCCGCGCTCGGAGCTGCGGGCGGCCGGTGCTTCGAGGCCCGTTCGTCCGGACGGGTGCGGTCGTCAGACCGCAGTGGCTGGTGGGGTCAGCTGATTCCTCGGCTCTCTTCACCTGCGGGAACGAGTGTCCGGGCGGTAACCGGACAGCGTCCGGCGGAGTTCTCGCCAACGTTCGCCGACCGGCTGCGGCCCGGGGGCGCGGTCCGTTGCACTGGTGCCCGGCCGCTTCGGAGAGGCCGGGAAAGTATGCGGGCCACGAGGGCGGGCGGGAGCGGATTTCGCATGATGACGATCAACGTGGGGGTGCTGCTCGCGATCATCGTGGTGATGCGCTTACGCCGCAGGACCCAGGCCAGAAGCCGGGTGGAGGAGCGCAACACCGCGCTCTTCGTCCTGGCCCTGGGCATCGTGATCGCGCCGACCCCACTGGGTCAGGGCATCTTCAATGTGATCAAGCAGTTGGTGAGCGGCGTCTCGCAGGCCGGCACATGAGCCCGCGCCCTCGGCCGGGCACGCGCCGCTCCCCCGCCCCACCACGTCGGCGCCGCCCGCCTCCCGCTTCTCGACGCCGGCCCGCGCCGAGGCGTCGTACGGCTCCCCGCCGGGGGCGGACCTTCGGCTGGGAGCAGGCTGGTCTGCTGCTCCTGGTGCTCGCCGTGGTGTGGAGCCTGCTCGTCGGTGCGCTGCGGTGGCTGGCGGCGCACCCCTGGGTACCGGTCGTGCTGCTGTTGATCGCGGCGGCGGCCGGTGGGGCGTGGGTGCACAGGTGCCGGGAGACAGCACGCTGGAACCGGGTGCGTGAGCGGGGACTGCGCTACGCGCTGCCGCAGATCGACGCCCTGCACCACCGACAGTTCGAGGAAGCCGTTCGGGATCTGATGCGCCGTGACGGCTGTCCTGGGGCGATCCGGGTCGGTGGGGCCGGTGACAACGGCGCCGATGTGAAGGCCACGGACCCCTTCGGCCGTCTGTGGGTGGTCCAATGTAAGCATCGGCGGGCCGGACTGGCCGGCTCTGCGGTCGGGACCCCGGACCTGCACGTCCTTAACGGCACCGGCAGGCCCGTCCACAACGGCGATGTCGTCGTGCTGGTCACCAACGGCCGGTTCACGGACAAAGCCGTCGCCTTCGCCCGTTCCCAGCGACTTCACCTGGTCGACCGCCACCTGCTCGCCCAGTGGGCCGCCGGCTCCACTCCGCTGTGGGAACTCCTGGGCACGGTTCCCTCCCGTTACGGGCCGGACGCTGACAGGGCTCGGCGGTGGAGCCGTCATCGGGCTTCCACTGTCGAGCCCTGTCATGTGTGCCGCTTCCCCGTCCCCCACGGGGCGGCACCATCGGGAGCCGCCTCCGCTCGGGACGGGCCCCGTTCGTGGGGCGGCCTCCGGATGGCCCCCGGGGGGCACGCGACGGTCAGGCGGTCGGGGCAGGCTGGGGCTCCAGCGCCTTGATCGGGGTTCGGTGCAAGCCCCTGCGGTCGTAGAAGCGGGTCATGCCGAAGCCGCACAGCAGCGCTACCACGAAGCCCACCCCGATCATGGTCCAGCCACGGCCGAGTCCGGCATCGGCCTGTGCGCCGAAGTAGAGGATGGACCTGACACCGTCGACCACCTGTCGGAAGGGCTCGAACTCGGCGAGGAAACGGTAGAAGTCCGGAAGGGCCTCCAGCGGGATCGTGGCGCCCGTCGACGGAATGGCGAGGCCGACCAGCACCAGCATGGACACCAGCTGGCCGGGCATCCCGAAGACCGCCAGCAGAGCCAGCGCGGTGATGCCCATCGCGGTGGTGGCGCAGGCCCCGTAGATCCACAGGAGCGCCAGGTGCGAGGCATCGATGCCGACGATATTCACGGCCGCCACCAGTGCCAGGGCGGACGTCACCAGCGACAGGCCGGCCATGAGCACGCACCCGATGGCGAAGTGGCGCGTGCGGCTGATGTGCTCCGCAGGCTTCACGCGGCGGAAGGGGCCGTAGTCGCTGGCCGCGTACCCCAGCATGGCGTCCAGCTGGGTGTGGATCACGTTGGCGCCCAGCATGCCGCCCAGGACGAGCACCAAGGTGTAGAAGAACGCGCTCAGCCCGAGTCCGCTGTGGGTACCGATCTCGTGGCCCTCCTGAACCGTCACCGTGATCGGGTCGGCGATCAGCAGCCGCTCGGCCGTGCTCGGCTGCTCGGCCTTCACCGCACGGTCCGCCTTCGGCTTCGCGTGCCCGCTCGCCTCGGCCTTCGCCGCACGGGCTGCTTGCAGCTTTGCCTGCCGGCCCAGTTGCTTGCCCAGCTCGGTGGAGGTGGTGTGGGCCACCTCCCGGTTGATCTCGGAGGCCATGGAGGAGCCGAAGCTTCCCGAGGCGGGGTTGGTCAGCACCTGCAGGGTGGGACGCTTCGGGTCCTGCTGCTGGGGGACGGCCAGCGCGGCCACGGATGCCGAGAAGTTCTCGGGGACCACCAGGGCGCCGTACGCCTTGCCCTTCCCCAGCATCTCCTCGGCCTCATTCCGGCTGACCCGTTTCCAGGCGACCTTGTCCTTCAGCTCCGGGGAATGGGCGATCGTCGAGGTGATCTGATCACCCAGGTTGATCTGCTTCCCGCCCATGTTCATGCCCTTGTCGGCGTTCACCAGCGCGATCGGCAGATCGTGCATGGAGCCGGTCGGATTGTTGTTCGCGCCCATGTACAGGAGCGAGAGCACGAAGGACAGCAGGCCGAGGATCAGCGCAGACGGGATCCACAGGCTTCGCCGGCGCAGCACCTTTCGCCCGGGCGTTCGATGAGGATGCTTCGGCTCAGACATGGCGCCTCCCCTCGGAAAGGGGCGCCATCGAGGCACTTTCATGACAAATGACTCTTGTGTGACATGAGGCCGGCAAGTCTGCTCCAGGTGCGATGTCGCGCCGCGGTGCTCGTAAGGCGCGCGCGGCAGAAGACGGTCCAGCCCTCGGGCCGGCGAGCCCCAGGCTGGAAACCTTCACTATCCAATCGCTGGATAGTGACACTATCCAGCTCGGGCTGTCGAACTGAGAAGCAGCGATACTGGTCACAGCACGGAAATCGAGGGAGCGCATGAGGATCTCGGAACTGAGCCGACAGTCGGGGGTGCCGGTCGCGAGCATCAAGTACTACCTGCGGGAGGGGCTGATGCCCGCGGGCCGCGCGATGGGGGCCACCCTGGCGGAATACGGCGAGGAGCATGTGCAGCGCCTGCGGCTGATCCGGGCGCTGACAACGCTGGGAGGGTTGTCCATCGCCGCCGCCCGCGGTGTGCTCGCCGAGATCGACCAGCCGTCCGATGATCCGCGCGGCATGCTCGGCGTCATCCACTACGCCCTGCGTACCCCGGCCGATGCCACCGGAGCGGCCGGCGCCGAGGAACTGACGGAACGCGTCGACAGCCTCGTGGAGGCCATGGACTGGGACGTATCGAAAACCTCGCCCCACCGCCTCGCACTGGCCGCGAGCCTGCGAGAGCTCAGCCGCCTCGGAGTGGACTTCGGCGTGGACGACCTCCTCCCGTATGCCGGGCTGGCCGCCGCCGTGGCGCGGCTGGACCTCGATCGGCTCGACGGCATCGAGGACCGGATGGCGCTCGCCGAACGCGCCGCGATTCTCACCCTGCTCCTCGAACCGGTCCTCGCCCTGCTCCGGCGGCTCGCCCAGGAGGGCGAGGTACGTCGCCGCACAGCGGAGGCCGCCGCACCTCACACCGCGCAGCCCGGAGCCTGAACCCCCTCCCGGCGCGGTCCAGGCCTCGCCTCGGCACCCCGGCGGGATGGACATGTCTCGGCGGCAGGTGGGGCAGGCGTCGGCCTGACGCTCGCAGCGCAGAACCGGCGGTCTGGGCGGAGCCGAAGCGGTGCTCGGTGGCGTTGACCGTGCACTCGGTGGGACCGTAGTTGTTCCAGACCTCGACGTCGGCCCGCTGGAGCGGTTGCTGGACGAGTGCGGCGTGCAGGGGTTCGCCGCCGGAGAGGACCAGGCGCAGCGCGGTACAGCCCGCCCAGGCGGGTTCCTCGATCAGGAGCCTGAGGACGGAGGGCACGACCTGCAGGACGGTGATGTCGTGTGCGGCGACGGCACGGACGAGGGCCGCGGGGTCGCTCTCGGCTCCGTGAGGTGCCATGACGACAGTGCCGCCGGCGATCAGCGGGGCGAACAGCTCCCAGCAGGAGGCGTCGAAGGTGAGGGTGGTCTTCTGCAGGACGCGGTCGGTGTCCGTGAGCTGGTGGACGTCGGCCATCCAGCGGTTGAGGTTGGCGACCCCCGCGTGGCTGACGACGACGCCCTTGGGCCGGCCGGTGGTGCCGGAGGTGTACAGCACGTAGGCGGCGTTCTGCGGCCCCACGGCGGAGACGGGGGCATCCGTGGGACGGGCGGCGACCTGCTCGCGGACGGCCTCCATGACGAGGGAGCGGGCCGTGGTGCCCAACACGGCGTCGGCGGACGCCTCGTCGGTGAGGGCGAGGGCGGCCCCGGTGTCCTCCAGGACCCACTCGGTGCGCTGTCTCGGGTGCCCGGGGTCGAGGGGGACGTAGGCGGCGCCCGCCTCCCAGATCCCGAGCAGGGCCGTCAGCAGGTCGGTGCCGCGCCGCATACAGACGGCGACGAGTGTTTCCGGTCCCGCGCCGCTGTCCCGAAGAAAGTGAGCCAACTGGTTCGCCCGTGCGTCCGGTTCGGCGTAGCTCAGGGCGGACTCGCCCGAGATCACTGCCGTGCGTGTTGGCGAGGCCGCAGCCCGGCGGGCGATGAGTACGTGAGTGAGCGCGTTCTCGTCGGAGAAGTCGCCCGACTGCGGCTCAGAGGGCATGGTGTTCCTTTGCGTGACCAGCAGCGGTGGGTACGGGACCGGGGCAGGTCAGGAGGCGGCCTGCTCCTGCATGTGGCGGCGCAGGCTCAGCGGTCGCATGTCGGTCCAGACGGTGTCGATGTGAGCGAGGCACTCCTCCCGAGTGCCCTCCTTGCCCTCGGCGCGCCAGCCCGCCTGCAGGTCTCGGTCGGTCCACCAAATCGAGTACTGCTCCTCGTCGTTGAGCACGACGCGGTAGGTGCGGTCATCGATCCGCTCTTCAGCCATGGAAAGAACTCCTCGCAGGATTCGCAGGTGGGCCGATTCACTCACCCCGCCCCTGCACGGCGGCATGCCAGCCCTATACGGGCCCTATATGCGGCACTTGGCTGCGCTCCGGGTGGCCAGGCGTGGGGGGCCTGACGACGGCACGGCGTTGCCCGACGATCTAGCACCTGCTAACTGCCATTGGCATGAGCAAGGGGAACACCGCGTTGATCGGTGTGACCGGCGACGATCTGGTGCGGGTCATGGCGGCGCTGTCGAACCCGCACCGTATGCGGGTCGTGGCTGCTGTCGCCCGGCAACGAAACTATGTGAGCCGGCTCGCACGAGAGCTGGGCATCAGCAGGGCATTGCTGCAGATCCACCTCCGTAAGCTGGAGGCGGCAGGGCTCGTCTCCGCCCAGCTGGAACTCTCCGAGGATGGCAAGGCGATGAAGTTCTATGAGACGACGTCCTTCGCCTTCCACCTCACACCGCAGAGCATCGCGACCGCTGCCGAAACGCTCCACATCGAGGGCGCATCAGCCGGTGAAAGCAATCAGAAGGAGCTGCAGTGACGTTCTATGATCCGGACGCGGTCGTCTGGGCTCTGGGATCGCTTGTCCTCATCGTGCCGGTGGTGATCGTGGCCATACGCCAATCCGGCGCCACAACACGAGCCAAGGCCCAGCTGGCACGGGAGCGGGAGTACCAGCGGCTGACCGAACTGTCCGTCACCGCCCAGGAAGTCACCGACCAGAAGCTCGGTGAGATCGCCGCGCAGCTCGCGGACATCAGTAGGCGCGTGACCTCTGTGGAATGGTCCCTCAAGGAGATCGAATAGGAACCCCGAAAAAACTGGGTCGCCGGGCGGCCACCCGACGACCCAGCTCAGAGAAACACGCGTCTTCAGCCCAGGAAGAATCCCGTCAAGCGCATCTCTCCGAGAAGGGAGAGCAGTCCGTGCTGCTCAAGAGCAAGTCCATCGACGACAGCTTCGCTGGCACCGACATGAGGCAGCTCTTCCTCGCAGCTCAGCGGCTGGTCCGTGCGGATCGGCCGGAGCGACGAAAGGCGTACCTCGCGCCCACGTTACTGCGCGATGCGTGGCGCGGTGAACAGGACGGGCAGCACTGGACCGTCGCCTGGGGGAAGGTTCCCCACCGCGTCGAGGACGTACATGTCGCCTTCCGGCAGGCACGGCGGGTACTGCCGGTCCCGCCGATCGTCATCGCCAACCGCTTCTGGGTCGCCGAGACCACCGGTTGCTTCAAACACGTCGCGGCCTTCGGCACGCCGCCCGAGTCTCGTCCCATCACCGCTTCCAGCACAGCATGAGGAACTCCACTGCCATGACGACCAAGTCGCATTCCCTCCCTATCACCGGCGGAGCGAAGGTGGCCGCGCTGTGCGCGGTCGCCGCCTCCCTGCTGACGGCGTGCTCCCTGACGCCGCCCAAGACCGGTGAAGAGTCGTACGAGGTCACCGAGAAGATCACGTCACTGCGCGTCGACGACTATGCGGGATCCATCGAGGTCGTCGGTGGCAACGGCGACACCGTCAAGGTCACCGAGAAGTATGAGTACAGCGACGGCAAGCCGCAGACCGAACACTCCGTCAAGGGCGGGGAACTGCTACTGAAGAGCCCCGGCTGCGGCTCCGGCGCCGAGAAATGCGGCGTGAAGTACATCGTGGAGGTACCCGCATCGACCTCCGCCCATCTCATGCTCGGCGGCGGAGAGATCACCGTCCGGGGATTGTCCGGTGCCACCTATGGCAAGTCCGAGGGTGGTTCCGTGCAGATATTGGAGTCCGGTGCCAAGACGGTGACCGCCCTCGTGGACGGGGGTGACGCGTCCGTTTCCTTCTCCGCCGTCCCCAACCAGGTGCGGGTGGAGTCCGGCGGAGGTGACGCCACTGTCCGCCTGCCCCAGGGCACGTACGACGTGGACGCCAAGACCGAAGGCGGGGACCGCAAGGTCTCCGTGAAGACCGACCCGCGCTCGCCCCGCAAGATCAAGGCCCGCACCGAGGGCGGACAGGCCGGCGTCCTGTCCGCCGGATGACGTCCCCGTAATCCCCCGGCGGGGATGGCCCCTGCGGCTGAGCCTGGGACCGGGCCCAGCCGCAGGCGGATACGGCCGGCGGCAGGGGACCACCGTGAAGCCGGGCGCGCCAGGCCTGCGCGGGCGCGGGTGGTGGCGAGGCGGTAGGAGTCGGCGCCGGTCTCGATGATGTTGCCGCCGAAGGTGAGACGGTCGACGATGGCCGCGCAGAGGCGGGGGTCGGCGAGGGTCCTGGTCGAGTGCCGTGTACTCCCCGCACAAGGCCTTCTCCGCTGTACCAGTGCTGACCTTCCACTCGGTGAGGAGCCGGTCGTCGATGAGGGTGCCGTCCCCGGACGGGACACTCTGCCCGCACGCCTGGCACCGTCCGGGAACGAGGCGGTTCCGCCGCAGTGGTCGCAGTGCCTCATCGACGGATCAGACGGGCTGGGTGCGGGCTCGAAGCGGGGACGCCTCGGCGGCTCGTACGGCAGGGGCGTCCACTTGTGCTGCTGGTACTCGGTGCGGGCGTCGGGCAGGCGGTAGTAGCGTCCGCCCCGGTCGTCCGGGGCGTATTCGCCGTCGTCTTCGTACGCGCTGGTGGGACGGCCGGCACCGTAGGTCTCGACGTCCCAGACGGTGGCGGTGGTGTCGTCGCCGAGAGTGAGGCGCCGCTCCACCAGCCGCATCCGCGTGTTGGGGTCCAACCCCTTGTCGAACGGGACGGCCACGTCGACCGATCCCTTCACCCCGAGACGCTGCACCCGCTCCTGGACCTCCCGGGCGGCCTGGCGCTCCTTCTCGGCCACGCGGCGCTTGGCTTCCCGCGCCTCGCGGGCGGCCTTTCGTTTTGCCTCCCGCTTCTGCTCGGCCTGCTCCTCCTTCTCACGTTGCAGGCGCAGTTCCTCCCGGCGCTGCGGGTCTTTCTCGGGGCTCGGCCACCGCGCGCAGTCGCCGCGGTGACGGGCCTCCCACCGTTGCCCGTTCTCCGGGTCGCGGACCTGGACCCACTCGGCCGACGCCTGCACACAGGCGATCCCGCAGAGCGCGCGGTCCTGCCGCGCGGGCTGGCGGCACCTACGCGGCCGGTGCCCGACCTCGGCCTCTGTTCCGTGGCCGAGAACCTGTCCGGCGCCCTTGGCTACCTGTCAGCCGCACCAGCGGCACGGCTTGGCGCACCAGTTCGGCCGACCGGGGCCCGACTCGACCTCGTGCACGTGCAAGTCCGTCGCTGGTGGATGAGTGGCCAGGTGCTCGGTGATCTGCCCGGCACCGGCCGAGCCGAATGCGCCCGTCTCGGAGGCGAACCGGCGGCTCCATAGAGGTTTGGCCCGCAGCCCGGTCTCCTTCACCAGCAACAGGGTCAGCGGCGCGTCGTAGGCCATGCAGCGTTTGTAGGCAGCGCACCGCCTCGGTGGCCTGCCGGTCGGACAGTCCGAGCAGGAACTGCAGAACCGAGATGGTGGCCAGTTGGGCGGGTGAGAGACCAGGGCGCCCGTCACGTGGGTACCAGCCCGCGAGGCCTTCGTCGCACCACAGCCCATCCAGCCGGTCTCTCACCCACATCGCCGTCGTACCGCCCGGGTTGCTCGCCCGCGCGATCTGCACGGTCAGAGACGGGACTTGGTCACCGGGACGGGCACGGAGCGACAACGGACACCTCGGTGGCTACATCGGTCTTCGGAACAGCCCCGAGCATGCCCGCTGATCATGCTGACGCACCGGGAAACTCCAAGATCACCGACAGCGTCAAGCTCAAGGGTTCGGCACGCTCAGTTCGGTGCTCGCGCCTCAGCTCTTGGTGTTGCCTTCCAGCCCGGCAACAGGGAAGAGAGCACCGGATCACTCTCGATCTTCTCCTGAGTGAGCGCCATGTCTTCATCGATGACCGCATCTCCACACTTCGAGGTGATGGACACCCACGTCTTGCTGCGTAGAGGTGCGGGCGCCGCGGTAGCAAGAGGTCCTGTCCGGCCGATCTGCCGGAGGTATGCGGCCAACCTTGCGGATACGGACGTCTTTGAAACGCGTGCGGCCGCAACCTGGCCAGAGGGCCTGAGGGCTGTTCGTTCTGCGGCGGTGGAAGGGGCTGGTAGCGCTGGGGACCGGTGTAGCGGTGCTGTGCGGCCGTCATCGTTCTACTGCTGCGCCGGTGGACCGAGGCGTGCTGGCCCCGAGCCCCGGAACAGGACACAGCCCCTGACACGTTCTGCCTCCGCCTGGACGGCCTCACCGGCCGGCTTCGCACGGTGCAGTAGCCCTTGAACAGTCACCCCGACGGACAGGAAGCACCCATGTTCAGACGACTCAGCATACTCACCGTGACCCTGGCACTCGCCGGGACACTCGCCACCGGCACGACCTCTGCCGCCTCCGCCGCCGATACCACGCCGGAGGACCGCGTCTCCGGCAAGCGTGTATACAACGGGATGCAAATCGCCTTCAACCCCGCCATGCCAAACGCCTTCTGCACCCTGGGCGCGGTCGGCCAGGACGACTACGGGCGGAAGATCGCCATCTCCGCAGGCCACTGCCTCAACGACCCGCGCTACGCGGACCGCGAGATCCACGAGGACATCGCCCCCGTCTACCACCGGCAGGACACCGCCGCCGGCCCGATCGGGTACGTGCGGTACTTCAAAGACCCCGAGGGATCGATGACCGGGCACCTGACCAAAGACTACATGATCATCGAACTGGTCGACGGGGTCGCACTCTCGTCGCAGGGGCCGTATCTGAAGCAGACCGACGAACTGGAGGTCCCCGGCGGCGAGGCCAGCCCGAACGCCCTGACGCCGGCCCGCGACGACGAGCGTCTCCTCGGCGCCGCTCTGTTCAACAACAACGAACTCGTGGTGTCCGGACAACTGGGAGTCTGGTACGGGCGCATCACCAACAACAGCAGCGGCGTCTACCAGTCACACGCCAAGCACAAGGGCGGCGACTCAGGTGGCCCGGCCATCTGGCATGTACCCGGTACGCCGTACCCCTCCGAGGCCAACGGCTTCCAGGCGGAAGGCCCATGGGCGGGCATAACCAAGGGCATCATCCTCGGTATTCCTCCCTACGTGTACACCAGCTCGGCCAACATCCTCGCTGACCTGCGCGCCCGTGACTCCGCCGACCCCGCCAACGTCTACGGCTCGGGCTTCGAGGTGACAAACAACCCGTAGAGCAGCGCTCGCCGTCCGCGCGCTGAGGCATGAACGGACTCCCGCCCTTGAACCGCCCCGCTTCGAATGGAGACTCGTTTTCATGAAAGGATCGAGTCAGGGCACGACCTTCCCGTTACTGACTTCGGCTCATTAGGGTGACGTTGGGATGTCGAGGGCGAGGCCGGTCCCGGTGATGAAGCCGTTGAGGGTGTCGGGCCGGTACTGAAGGCGTTTGAGCCGGTTGCGGACGAGCGTTTCCAGGCGGTCGAGGGCGACGACGGCGAGGTTGGCCAGGCTGCGTTTGACGTGGGCCCATACCCCCTCGACCGGGTTGAGGTCGGGCGAGCAGGCGGGCAGCAGGAACACCGTCAGCCACTCGCGCTCGGCGATCAACTTGTGCAAGGTGTGGGAGACATGGGTGTTCAGCCGGTCCCGGACCAGCACAATCGGTGCCTTGACGAGCTGGTGGACACCGTCGATCAGGGCGATGAAGTCGCGCTCGCCCATGCTGCGGCGCTTGCCCCGGCCCGCAGGGTGGGTGCGCAGGCGGTGGCACAGCCGGGTGCGGGAGCCAGGCCGCATCGCGATCGGTCCGGCCACCGACAGCCGTCCCGAACGCCGCCTGCTTACCGTCACGACCGGGGTGTGGCCGCGCCGGCCCCAGGTGCGCCCTTTGGGCGGCTGCCGGGTGAAGCCTGCCTCGTCCTCGAAGCAGATGTAACCTCCGCAGGCCGCCCGAGCTCTTTTACCTCCGCCCAGGTCGCCTCCTTCCAGACGGTCACGGCCTGCTCGTCGCGCTCGGCCACCCGCCGCGCGAGCACCTGCGGGCTGAAGCCGAGCCGGTGCATCAGCCGGGTGGCACCCGAGACGCTGTAGGAGACGTGGAACTTCCTGCCGATCGGCGTGGCCACCCTCGCCGCGGTCCACACCTGATCCTCCACCCAGCCATGCGCAGCCGGGCCCTGCTCCAGGTAAACAGCGAGTTTCTCCGGACAGCGCGGGGACAGACGGCATCGCGATCCGCTCGGTCCACGGGAGGTCAGAGCCTGCTCACCACCGTCCCGCCACAGCTGGTGCCATTGGTAGGCCGACTTCCGGCTCACCCGCAGGCGCTGTGCGACCTCCGGCGGCTTGATCTTCTGCTCGAACAGCTCGGCCGCCTGCATCCGTACCGTCTCCCGGCGCTGACGTCCTGCAGTGGTCAGCCCGCCCCCATCCGCATACCTCACACACCACGGGATACAACCAACACCCCAGGCCCATCAGGGACTTCGACGAAGATCACCCTAACGAGCCGAAGTCAGTAAGTGGTTCTTTGGGGGCTGATGCTTTCCTGTGGTGCCACAGTGCCGCGCCCCGGGGAGAGACCTTGTCCGACGACATCGCTGAGACCGGCCCGCACACCACACGGAACGCGAGCCGGACGACCGGCGCTGCGCCCTGGTGACCGGGGCGGCCCGGGGAATCGGCCGGAGTATCGCCCTCAAGCTCGCCGCGGAGGGCTACGACGTCATCGGTTGCCACCGGTCCGAGAGCAAGGAGGCGCGCGAGACGCAGGAGGAGGTCGAAGCCCTGGGTGTCCGCGCGCTGTTCACGGAGTGCGACGTGCGCGACCGCGACGCCGTCGAGGAGATGGTGGCCCGCGCCGAGAGCGAGTTGGGTCCCGTCACGGCGCTCGTGAACAACGCGGGGATCACCAAGAACGGCCCCATGCCCCTGCTGCCCGGTGAGGCATGGGACGACGTCATCGACACCAATCTCACCGGCATGTGGAACGTGTGCCAGTCGGTCCTGTACCGCTTCCTGCGGCGCAAGTCCGGTGCCTGCGTCAACATCTCCTCCATCGTCGCCCTGAGCGGATTCGTGACCATGAGCAACTACGCCGCCAGCAAGGCGGGCATCATCGGCATGAGCAAGTCGCTCGCGCGGGAAGTCGCGGGCCACGGTGTCCGGGTCAATGTGGTCGCTCCCGGAATCACCGATACTCAGATGATGGAGGACATCCCCGTACCGATGCGGGAGAAGATGCTCGAGCGCATCCCGTTCGGGCGGTTCGGCCGCCCCGAGGACACTGCCGAACTGGTCTCCTACCTCCTTTCGGACCGTGCGGCGTACATCACCGGCCAGGTGATCCGGGTGGATGGTGGGGCGGCGCTGTGACGTTCCGATCCCGGACGCAGCGCGAGGTCCGGGGTATCGCGGCCCCACCGCCGACGGCTGCGAAGGCGGAGTTCGTCCGGTCCTGAAGCCGCCGCAGTTCACCGTTGGTCTTCGTGGTGTCCCCGGTCCGCGTGCCCGCGCGGCTCCTGCGTCCGCTGTCGGCGGGCAGGCGGGTGAGGACGAGCGTGTCGGTCTCGTGCAGCGGCTCCAGCGGGGCGATGGCCTGGCGCACGGGGTGGACAACGACCCAGGGACGGCGGGCCCTCCCCTGCGTCGCCGCCGATGTCTCCGCCCCTGGCCGTACTCCACCAGGCTGCGCAGGGGGGGAGGCGTCCGGGAACAGGTCCACCACGACCACACCGTCGACCGGTGCTCCACCGAGCCGGTCCGGCCCCGAACGGGGCGCGAGCAGTTGTCAAGAGTTGTGGTTCTCTGGTGGTGCATGCCGACGGCGGTATCCCGGGGTGCTCGAAGACGCCCTTCTCAAGCCCCCGTTGCGCTCGACGCATGAGAGGGTCCTACCCGGTCGAACCGCCGGAGACGTTCGTCACGAGGCGGGACGATCGCTGGTGCGGGCGGTTCCGGTTGTGTTTTCCGCAGGTGTCGCCGTGGCCTGATCAACATCGGACGCTTGTTCGAGTGCACCCCGGGTGGCGGTCCCTGGTCGATGCCTGGGCCGATTTTCCTGTGTTGTGCGCGGAGCTCGCCGACAATCGCGCCGAGGACGAGGGATTCGGTCGCTTCGCCGCCCTCCTGAGCGATCGGTGAGCCCGGCCACGAATCCGATCACACTGCGGTGCTCTCCATGCGTTCGACGAAAACGCCGTTCCGGAACCCGGCGCCGGAGCGGACGAGTGCGACGAGGTGGGGCACCGGCGATCGTGCGCCGACGGGTTGGGGCGGACTCGCCCGGGTCGGCGAACAGATGCCTGTCCCCGTGCGGGCGGGTGCGGGACACCCGCCCGCACGGGGCCGGGGCCACGCTCGGGGTCCTTGTGCTCCCCCGTCCCGCTCGGCCACCGCGACCGCCGCTGCCGCCCGGGACGGGGAAGCAGACCGCGGCGGTCCCGGGGACCGGGGCGGCCGTTGCGATCGCCCCGGGTCGTGCCCGGAACTCGCTCACGTACCGGCGCGATGCGACTCACACGCGTTCGAGTTGAGGTTCCGGTTCGAGCACCGGTGCTTCCTTCCGCTCCCACCGCCTGATGGTCCGTACATAGCAGTAGATCACTGAGACCATCGCGAGAATCAGAAGCGGTCCGAACACCCACGGATACCTGGCCATCTCCGTCGGCAGGTAGCGGTAGGACGCCAGGAGCAGGGCGAACACCGTCGCGCCGTAGGCGACCAGTTGGGTTCCCGACCGGTCCCAGCCACGTTCGAGCGAGCGCAGTGCCGCCTCGATGGTGAGCGTGAACACCACACCGGCAACGAGATCCGCACCGTAGTGGTAGCCGAATCCCAGCGTTGCACCGAGCGTGGCGATCAGCCAGAACGTACCGGCGAAGCGCAGAAGCCGTGGCCCCTTGCGGGAATGAATGAATATCGCGGTGGCCCACGCCGTGTGCAGGCTGGGCATGCAGTTGCGCGGGGTGATCTCGTCGAACGGCATCGAATGCGGGGGGTTCAACGGCGGCGGTGTGCCCGGCCATATGTCGGCCAGCGCCCAGTGCCCGCCGTCGGGGCCGTAGGCGAGGATCGGCCCGACCACCGGGTAGATCATGTAGATGCCCGGTCCGAGGAGGCCGATGACCAAGAAGGTGCGCACCAGATGGTGGCTGGGGAAGCGCCGCTCGGCCGCAACGTGGCGCAGCTGGTACAGCGCGAAGATGACTGCGGCCACCGCGAGTTGGCCGTAGACGAAGTGCAGGATGTGGTTGACGACCGGCCCGCCGGCCTCGACGATCCGCCCCGCCACCCACGACGGGTTGCCCAGCGCGTGATCGGCGGTCGCCACGTACTGGTCGAGCACCATCGGGCGGGTCTTCGACGTGATGAGCAGCCAGGTGTCACCGGTCTTGCGGCCCGCCACCAGGAGCAGTCCCAGCCCCACGCCCTTCAGCAGCAGTACGCGTTCCCGGCCCGTGCGGTGCGTGACCGCGATGACCGCGCAGCCCAGAATCACCCACAGGGCGCCGTTCCCGAAGGGATGCCCCTCGGTCACCTCGATGCCCGCCACCCATCGCACGAGCAGGAAGACGAGGTCGATTCCGATCGCGACACCGGTCGCGATGAACCGCTGCTTCCAGGTGAGCACCACCATCATCAGCGCCATGCTGGCGTACAGCAGGAATCCCGATTTGGGGGCGACCACCACTTCCTTCGCCTGGTTGGCGATCGGCCCCGGCAGGCCGTAGTGGCGCGCGGCGATCTCCAGCGCGACAAGGAATCCGAGGGCCACCACAGCCGTCGCGGTCCACAGCATCGCCCGTGGCGTACGCCAGGCGGCGAGCGCAGCTCTTACGTTTATTCGCGAAGACACCCGCGACACTTTAGATATCAATTAACTGGCCGATTTGTTAGGTTTTGACTGAACAGGTCGCCCCTCGTACCGAATTGCGTGGCCTTCCGGTGAAGGACGGGCGATGGGGGCACCCGTGACGAGTTCGAACATGCTAACGGAGCGGTACGCACGGGTTCACTGGTCATGGCTGGTGCGACAACCGATGCGTCCGACCCCGGGGTCCGGCGCCTCGGAGCGGACCGTGCGTCGCCGACGCCCCGCGGGCATGGCGGACACGTCCGCGACGAGCCGCTCGTCCTCGTGTGCGTGACGAGTCCTCCGCCTCAACGGCACGCACCGTGCCGAGAACCGGTCGGGCACATGTCGTCCACGTGCGTAGGGTCTTCACCCGTTCCGGCAAGCTTTCCGCTCCCTTGGCGCGGTGTGCCGGGCGGCGGCCCTCCGCGGTGGTGGGATACGGCCACCAGTCACGACCTCGATCTGGAGGAACAGCCATGTCATGGATGTGGGCAATGCGTGTTCGGCACGTCGCCGCGGCCTCCGGGGCAGCCGCCGCCGTGGTACTCGGTGCCGCGCCGCTCGCCGCCGCGGCCCCGCTCGTTCCGGCCAAGCCCTACGCCACGGTGGTCAGCCCCACGGGCCTGAACGAGCGGCAGTACCCCAGCACGGACTCGTCGGTGGTGGGCACTCTCCACTACCGGGATCAGGTGGGCGTGCGCTGCAAGGTCCGGGCGCAGGACACGGCGGGCAATGACGTCTGGTACCTGCTGCGCAACAAGGCGGCATGGATCTCCGCCCGGTACGCCGACCTGACCGGGACCGTCCCCTACTGCAAGGACGCCCGGCAGGGACCGTCCACCCTCAGTGCGCAGGCGGAGAACGCCATGGGCTGAGGACGTACGTCCTCCCGGACGGACCGCGGGCACGAGCGGTGGGCCGGAGCCGGCCGTGACGCACGGGGAACGCCGGGAACCGCGAGGGGCGGGCACTCGTGGCGGTTTCTAGGGATCGTCGCAACACGTGGTCGGTTTGATCAGGCCGCGAGTAGTTTATGCAGGCGCTCGGCTGGGGTTTCCCAGCCGAGCGTATTGCGTGGGCGGCCGTTCAGCTCGGCAGCGACCGCGTCGAGGTGCTCGCGGGTGTGGACGGACAGGTCGGTGCCTTTGGGAAAGTACTGGCGCAGCAGGCCGTTGGTGTTTTCGTTCGAGCCGCGTTGCCAGGGGCTGGCCGGGTCGCAGAAGTAGACCGGGACGTCGGTGGCGACGGTGAAGGCGCCGTGGGCGCCCATCTCTGATCCCTGGTCCCAGGTTAGGGACTGTCGAAGGTGGGCGGGCAGGGTCTGGACCGTGTCGGCCAGAGCGTCCCGGACGCTTTCGGCGCCGTGGTCTGCGGGCAGGTGCAGGAGCATGACGTAGCGGGTGGCGCGCTCGACCGGGGTGCCGATGGCCGACTTGCCGTCCTTGCCGATGATCAAGTCGCCCTCAGTGGCCGGGGACCGCCCGGTCCTCGGCTTCGGCCGGACGCTCGCTGATCACGACCATGGGGGTGACGAACCTGGGCCGGCGCTGCTGGGCCTGGCGGCGGCTCCCTCACGTCATCCGGCACGCGCGGGTTCCCGAAACGCTCTCGGCGCCGATGTCTTCCGCGGGGGCCACGACGTGCGTCCGGGTCCGGACCGTGGCGCGGTCCGGACCCGGGAGTGCCTCAGGACTTCGGGGAGAAGCGCAGCCTCGTGGCCGCCAGCGCGCCCAGCGCCAGCAGGACGATGGAGACCCACAGCCCGGAGAGGTGGTTGCCGGTGGCGTCCTCGGCGTAGCCCATGATGTACGGGCCGACGAAGCCACCGGTGATGCCGATCGTGTTGAGCAGCGCCAGGCCGCCCGCGAGGGTCTTGCCCGCGAGGCGGGTGGCCGGGAAGTTGAACAGCAGGGGCTGGACGACGAAGAACGCCAGACCGGTGAAGCAGAAGCCGAGCAGGGCGATGACGGGGCCGGCGACGGCGGCGACGATCAGGCCGGTGAACATCATCAGCAGGCCGACCACCACGAAATTGCGGGAGCGGCGGGGCGTGGTGGCCCGCGGCGGCACGAGGATGGCGCCGACGGCAGCGGTGAGCCAGGGCAGCCCGGTGAGCAGGCCGATGGTGAACGGGGAGAGGTGGCCCCAGCCGCCGATGATGCCGGGCAGGAAGTAGACGACGGAGTACAGGGCGACCTGGTGCGTCCAGTTGGCGAAGATGGCCAGCAGCATCTGCTTGTCGCGCAGCACGGTCAGCAGCGAGCCGGAGTCGTTTCCGGCGGCCTGGGCGCCCTCGGTCTGCTCGCGGGTGACGGCGTCCTGGACGAGCCGGGCCTCCTCGGCCGACAGCCACGGCGCCTCGGCCGGTCCGTCCGGCAGGAACTTGAAGATGGCGACGGCCAGGAAGAGGCAGGGAACCCCCTCGATCACGAACATCCACTGCCAGCCGTGCCAGCCGCCGATCCCGTCCATCTCCATGAGCAGTCCGCCCAGCGGGTTGCCGACGACGCTGGCGATGGAGGCGCCGAGCAGGAGCAGCCCGATGGCCTTGCCGCGGGTCTCGGACCGGAACCAGTACGTGAAGTAGAGCAGGATGCCGGGGAGCAGTCCGGCCTCGGCCGCGCCGAGCAGCAGGCGCATGGCGTAGAAGGACTTCTCGCCCTGCACGAAGGCCATGCAGGCGGAGATGACGCCCCAGGTCAGCATGATCCGGGTGATCCACCAGCGGGCGCCCACCCGGTACATGATCAGGTTGCTGGGCACCTCGGAGGCGGCGTAGGTGAGGAAGAACAGCCCCGCGCCCAGGCCGTAGGCGGCGGCGGAGATGCCGAGATCTACCTCCAGGCGCTCCTTGGCCAGGCCAATATTGGTCCGGTCCAAGAACGACATGATGTAGGCGGCCAGCAGCAGCGGCATCAGCCGCCGCATATTGCGGTGGTCGAGCTCGCCGAGCGCATCGCGCGGGGTTGCGTGTGGTGTGTCCGCACCTGGGGTGCGGGAACCGCGGATCAAAGACATCGGTGTCCTCAAGGGTGCTCTGGCAGCCGACGGGCGCGGGCTGCGGCCGAGGGGGCGGGGCCCGGCGGCCCGCGGCGATGACGCCGCGGGCCGCCGGTCACCGGATGGGTTCAGACGACGAGCCGGACGGGGTTCTCCACGGCCTCGGTGAGGGCCGCGAGCCAGCGTGCCGCGATGGCGCCGTCCACCGGACGGTGGTCCACGGACAGGACCACACCGAGCACCTTGGCCACGGTGACCGCGCCGTCGCGGACCACCGCCTCGTCGCGTGCGGCGCCGACGGCCAGGATCGCGGCCTGCGGCGGGTTGATGATGGCGGCGAATTCCTCGACCCCGTACATGCCGAGGTTGGAGACGGTGATCGAGCCGCCCTCCAGGTCGGCGGGGTGCAGCGCCCCGGATCGCGCCCGGTCCGCGACCTCGCGGGTCCGGGCGGCGATCGCCGACACCGACAGGTTCTCCACGCCGCGCAGGACCGGGGTCACCAGGCCCGTTTCGGTGGCGACGGCGACCGACACGTCGACCGCGGTGAACCTGCGGACGGCGTCCTGGCGCCAGATCGCGTTCATCTCCGGCACGTGGGTGTGTGCCGTGGCGACGGCCTTGACCAGCAGGTCGTTGACCGAGACCTTGACCGGGCTGACGGCGTTGATCCGCTGTCGCAGCGCGAGCAGTTCGTCCACGGCGCAGGTCGCCCGCAGGTAGAAGTGCGGGGTGTTCTGCTTGCTCTCGGTAAGTCGCCTGGCGATGGCCCGGCGCATCCGGCTGTGCGGGATGTCCTCGTGATCACCGGATTCGTCGGCGGCAACGGACGCCTGCGGTGCGGGCACGGGTGCCTGCGGTGCGGGGGCCGCTGCCGGAGGCGCCGGGGGCGGCGTCGTCCGCCGCGTGCGACCGGCCGCGACCGCGGCCTCGACGTCGCGCCGGACGATGCGGCCGCCGGGGCCGGTGCCGGTGAGGGTCTCGATATCGAGGTCCGCCTCCCGGGCCAGCCTGCGGGCCAGCGGGCTGCTGAAGACGCGACCGCCGCGATCCGCGGTGCCGGCGGACGCCGACGACGGGGCCGGGGCGGCCTGCGCGGCCGGCTCCTCGGGCACGTCGCGGCGCACCGCCTGCGGGGCGGCGCCGGGCGCGGCCACGGCGACGCCGAGCTCCGCGAGCAGGGCGTCGAGGTCACCGGCCTGCTCGCCGACGGCACCGAGGACCGCGATCGGGTCGCCGACCTCGATCTCCACGCCGGGCTCGTAGAGCGTCTTGAGCAGCACGCCGTCCCGGTCTGCGGCGACGTCCACCTCCGCCTTGTCCGTCTCGATGGAGACCAGCGCGTCGTCCTTGGTGAACGTCGCGCCCTCCGCCACCTGCCAGGCGGACAGCACCGCGGCGTCCGCGTCGGCGGCCACGGCGGGCATTCGGAACAGTTCTGCCATGATCAACCCTCCTGGGTGTTCTCTCGTGGGGGGAGGGTCAGTTCCCGGTGACCCGGCGGAGCTCGTCCACGACCTCTTCCGTCCGCGCGATGGCCGCCCGCTCCAGCACCTTGCTGATGCTGGGCGAGGACTCGCCCGCGTGGACCCGCTGGACGGGCTGGTCGAGCCAGTCGAACCAGCGACGCTGGATCTCGTCGGCGAGCCAGCCGCCGTACGAGGTGCCGACGGGGCCCTGTTCGGCGATGAGCACGTTGTTGGTCTTGCGGATGCTCTCGCCGAGGGTGTCCCAGTCGAGGCTGGCGCGGTCCAGCCACCGCAGGTCGATGACCTCGGCGTCCAGGCCCAGCTGCTCGACGGCGTCCAGGACGTAGTTGGTCATCGCCAGGTACGTCACGATGGTGATCTTCGACCCGGTGCGGCGTACGGCGGCCCTGCCCACGGGCAGGCAGTAGTCGAAGTCGTCGACCGGGCCGGGGCCGACCGAGTTGTACAGGTCGGTGTGTTCCAGTACGACGACCGGGTCCTTGCAGGTCAGCGCACTGTTCATGAGGCCCACGTAGTCGAGGGGCGTGGAGGGTGCGACGATCCGCCAGCCGGGGGCCGTGGCGAAGACGCCCGCCGGGTCCATGGAGTGCTGGGAGCCGTAGCCGGTGCCCATGGCGACCTTGCTGCGCAGGACGAGGGGGACGCCGGTCCCCTGCCCGTCGCCGCCGAACATGTGCCGGGCCTTGCCGATCTGGTTGAAGATCTGGTCGGCGGCCACCCACATGAAGTCGGCGTACATGAACTCCACGACCGGCTTGTACCGACCGTCGAGCGCGATGCCACCGGCGAGTCCGGCGAAGGCGTTCTCGCTGATGGGGGTGCCCAGGACCCGGTCCGGGTGGGCTTCGGCAAGGCCCTTGGTCGCGCCGTTGGTGCCGCCCTTGAGGCGGTGCACGTCCTCGCCCATGACGACGACCGAGTCGTCCTCGGCCATGCGGCGGCTCATGACCTCGGCGACGATGTCGATGAACTTGCGCTGTTCCACGCGGCCACGGACGGCGTCCGGTCCGGCGTCGGCGGCGGTGTCGGCGACGCGCACGCCGTCGAACTCGCTGAGGTCGCCGCGCACGCCGACGTCGCGGAACGAGGGGTCGGGCCACTCGGCGGGCCTGATCCGGCGGGTGCCGGGCCTGCCGTCGGGGTCGGGCTCCAGGAGTTCGTCGCCGACGGCGGCCATGAGCGCCTTGGCGCGGGCGGTGCACTCCTCGATCTCGTCCGCGCCGAGGACGCCGTTCTCGACGAGCTGCCAGGAGACCAGGGCCAGCGGGTCCCGGGCCCGCCATTCCTTCTCCTCGTCCTTGGTGCGGTAGCCGAAGGCGCTGCCCGGGAACGGCCCGTTCTGGTGGAAGAAGCGGTAGACCTCGGCCTCGACGACGGTGGGGCCCTTACCGTCCCGCATGTGGTCCACGGCCTCGCTCATCGCCAGGTACACGGCGAGCGGATCCATTCCGTCCACGCGCCAGCTCGGGATGTTGAAGCCGAGGCCGCGTGCCGAGAGCCGGGGTTCGGCCGTCGCCTCGTCCACGTGGGTGGAGACGGCGTACTTGTTGTTCTCGATGAAGAAGCAGACCGGCAGCTTCCAGGCCGCGGCGAGGTTCATCGTCTCCAGGACCGAACCGATGTTGACGGCGCCGTCCCCGAAGTAGGTGACCGAGACGGCATCGGTGCCGGCCTGCCGCGCCGACCAGGCGAACCCGGCGGCCTGCGGCACGCCGCCGCCGACGATCGCGTTGGTGCCCATGGCTCCGGCCTCGGCCCACTGCAGGTGCATGGATCCGCCCCGCCCCCGGCAGAAGCCCCTGGCCAGCCCGCAGATCTCGGCGAGGCTGCGCGACAGCACGGTGCGCACCTCGTCATCGACGGGCCGGCGCAGGTCGATGCCGCCGGGGGCGACGTATCCCAGCGCCTTGGCGAGGAACTGGTGGTGTCCCCGGTGCGAGCCGCCGACGAAGTCGGCGCCGGTCAGCGG
This sequence comes from Streptomyces sp. NPDC056061, assembly GCF_042266885.1. NCBI lineage: Bacteria > Bacillati > Actinomycetota > Actinomycetes > Kitasatosporales > Streptomycetaceae > Streptomyces > Streptomyces sp. NPDC056061. The sequence goes on from NZ_JBHJWQ010000017.1 coordinate 56,447, forward strand.
CAGCACGGAGCCGACGGCGCCGCCCTCCTGGCCGATGCTGGAGTGTGCCGGTCCGTGCACGAGTCCCTGGCCCGCGAGTTCGAGGACGTACTCCTCGAAGGTTCTGATCAGCAGGGTCTGGGTGAACATCGACGTCAACAGCTGCGGGTCGGCGCCGTGCCAGTCCCTCTTGGTCGCCGTCACCTCGGTCCAGGGTGACGCGGGGGCCAGTTTCCGGTGTGTGGGCATGAGCACTCTCCTGTGTGATTCGGTGAGCACTGTCGCAGCGAATGGATCCATAGCCAATACCCCGTTACCGGAACGTTACATTCAAGTTTCCGACATATGCATTGACTACCTGCCTCATCGCGGCGCAGTGTGAGAGACATGGTGGAGAAATGGATCCATTCGAAAGGCGAGCGGGAGCGGGGGCTTCCCGGCCTGGCCGGAGTCGAGCACATCGGCTTCACCGTTCCGGACCTGGAGGAGGCGACCCGCTTCTTCGTCGAGGTGATCGGCTGCGAGCACGTCTACTCGCTCGGCCCGTTCCGCTCCGACGACACCTGGATGCATGACCACCTCGGCGTCCACCCGCGCGCCGTCATGCGCGAGCTGCGCTTCTTCCGCTGCGCCGGCGGCCCGAACTTCGAGATCTTCGAGTACGAGGCCCCGGGGCAGGAGCAGAACCCGCCGCGCAACAGCGACGTCGGCGGTCACCATCTCGCCTTCTACGTGACCGACCTCGACGCCGCCGTGGCGCACCTGCGGCACCACGGCGTGCGGATCATGGGCGAACCCACCGCCAGTTCGGGCCCGAGCGAGGGTCAGCGGTGGGTCTACTTCCTCACTCCCTGGGGGATGCAGCTGGAGCTGGTCTCCTACCCCGGCGGGAAGCGGTACGAAGCCGGCTCACCGGTGCTGCTGTGGCAGCCTTCCGTCTGAAACGCGCCACCGTCGCACCATCCGACCAGGGAGAACCATGTCACCGAAGCCGGCCGCCGGAGCCCGCACGTCCAAATCCAACGGGTCCGCGAACAGCGCCGCCGTCGCCAGCCAGCGCGTCGCGGACCATCTGCGGGCCGCGATCCTGAGCGGTGAACTGCGCCCCGGCGCACGGATCATGCAGGAGCAGGTCGCCGCCCAGCTCGGCGCCAGTCGGCTCCCGGTGCGTGAGGCCCTGCGGATACTGGCGGCCGAGGGCCTGACCGTCGTGAAGTCCAACAGCGGCGCCTGGGTCTCCAGGATGGACATGGCGGAGTGCGAGGGCGTCTACAAGATCCGCGAACGCCTGGAACCGCTCGCCCTGAGCGAGAGCATTCCGCATCTGACCGACGAACAGGTCATCGAACTGGAGACGATCGCGCGGCAGATCGAGCTCACCACCGACGTGGACCGCTTCCTGGCCCTCGACCGCCGTCTGCACCTGCTCACCTACGCCGGATGCCGGGTCGACCAGATCACCACCATGGTCGACCGGTTCTGGAACACCACCCAGCACTACCGGCGTGCCTTCGCCCGGCTCGCGGGCGACAGCGGCTGGGAACTGATCCACGCCGAACACCGCCTGCTCATCGAGGCGATCAAGCGGCGCGACACCGTCGACGCCGAACGTTTTCTCACCGGTCACATCCGCCGCACGCGGCTGGAACTGGCCCAACATCCCGAACTGTTCACCGAGGACGACCATGACACCGACCACACAGCAGACGCAGCGGACTTCGCAGGCTGACCTCCGCCCCTTCGAGGGAAGGACCCTTCTCCTGTCCGGCGCGGGCGGCGGCATCGCCCGCGAGGTGGCCCGCCAGTTCCACGCCGCGGGCGCCAACCTGGTGCTCGGCGACCTGAACGCCGGGGCCCTGGAGGAGTTCGCCGCGACGCTCGATCCCACCGGCGCGACCGTCCTCACCCGCACGCTGGACGCGGCCTCCTCGGAGAGCAACAACGCCTTCGTCGCGGCCGCGGTCGAGGCGTTCGGCTCAGTCGACTTCCTCGTTCCCGCCGCCGGGATCTACCCCGAGCAGGCGGTCGCCGACATGACCGACGAGCAATGGCACACCGTCGTCTCGGTCAACCTCGACGGCGTATTCTTCCTCACCCGCGCCGTCCTTCCCCACCTCAACGAGGGCGGCAGCATCGTCAACCTGACGTCCATGGCTGGGCACCGCGGCAGCATCCGGCACGCGCACTACGCGGCGACCAAGGGCGCCCTGCTCGCCTTCTCCCGAAGCCTCGCCTGGGAACTCGGCTCCCGGGCGCGGATCAACATGGTCTCGCCCGGAATCATCGAGACCCCCATGACCCGCGGCTACGTCGCCGACCGGGGCGACACCGCACTCGCCACCACCCCGCTGGGCCGCCTGGGCAGGCCCGAGGAGGTCGCCTCCGTCGTCGCCTTCCTCTGCTCGCCCGCCGCGAGCTTCGTGCAGGGCGAGGTCATCCACGTCAACGGCGGCATGCACATGGCCTGACCGGGCAGCACGACATCCGGCGGAGCGCACGCGACAAGGAGCGAACGGAACATGACGACAGAACCGGCCATCTATCCCGACCTGCGCGGCAGATCGGTGTGTGTCACCGGCGCCGCGCGCGGCCTGGGCCTGGCGATGGCCGAGGCGTACGCGCGCGCGGGATGCCACGTGCTGCTGATGGACATCGACGGCGATGAACTGGACCGGGTGCGCCCCGGACTGGCGGCCGGCCGGCCGGACCGGGTGATCGCGACCGCTGCGGCCCCGGTGAGCGACGAGGACGCCGTGACGGCGGCACTCACCGGCTTCGTCGCGCGGACGGGCGAACTGTCCGTCATGGTCTGCAACGCCGGGGTGTCCGCCAACGCCCCCTCCCTCGACCTCGGCCTGGACCGCTGGAACACCGCGCTGGACGTCAACCTCACGGGCGTCTTCGTCTGCGCCCGCGCGGCCGCCCGCATCATGCGCGAGGGCGACGGAGGTGTCGTTCTCACCACCTCGTCGATGTACGGGGTGACGGCCGGCCCCGAACGGGCGGCGTACTGCGCGACCAAGTCCGCCGTTGCCGCGCTCACCAGGGTGCTGGCCGTCGAGTGGGCACCGTTCGGCATCCGGGCCAACGCGCTGGCACCCGGGTACGTCGAGACCGACCTGGTCGCCCAGTTGTCCGCCGAAGGGCGGCTGGACACCGAAGCACTGCGCCGCCGTACGCCGCGCGGTCGGCTCGGCAGCCCCGGCGACATCGCGCAACTCGCCCTCTTCCTGTCCTCCGAGGTGTCCGCGAACATCACCGGCCAGGTGGTGGTCAGCGACGGCGGCTGGACGGCCGACGGCTACGCGGTCGCCGCGGGCTGAAGCGGGACGGGGCCGGGAGGCCGGGGGCCCGGCGGGGCGGCCTCCGGACGGCGTGGGCGGGGCGGCCGGGACGAGCGGGGGCCGCCCCGCCCAGACATTCATGATCGCTTCACCCGGAATTCGACCGGTCCGCACCCATGTCCGACGTGCGGCATCTAACGTCCCTGGTTCAGACCGGTTGCCGTTTCGTTATGCGACCGGCAGACGGTCCGGGAGGAAACTCCCGGACCACGGAGAAGAGAACAGGGACCCCCGTGAGACTCACCGCTCTCGTGATCGCCGCGACATCCGCCGCACTCGTCGCCCCGGCCGCCGCGCAAGCCCACTCCCCCGGCACCGCCACCCCCGCCGCCCCCGGTGTCAGCGTTCCGGGCGGACGCTACGAACACCCCGTCGAGCTGAAGTTCCGGGCCGAGCGCGGGACCACCGTCCGCTACACGCTGGACGGCACGACCCCGACCCGGGACAGCCGCGCCCACTCACCCGGCCGCCCGCTGCGGATCACCGAGGACACCAACGTCACTGCGGTGGCCTTCCACGGCAATCGGAGCAGCGTCCCGGTGTCGTACGGCTACCTGATCAGGACCCGCGAGAAGCCGCTGGCCCGTCTCGTCGTCATGTCCGACGTGCACGTGGGCAGCCACGCGACCGCCGACAAGAAGTACGAGAGCTTCTTCGACACGATCGGGTCGGTCTTCCCGCAGCCGGACGCGATCCTGTCCAACGGCGACATGATCAACGACAACGGCGACGGCAAGGGCCCCGACCACCGGATCGTCTCCGAGATCTCCAGGCCAACCTCGCACGCAAGGGCATGAAGAAGACCCAGTTGCTGATCTCCAACGGCAACCACGACGCGAGCCCGGCTGCGATACGCGCCGGATACCCCGGGCAGTGGTTCCCCGATTCGGGCGGCGGCTACTACGAGTCCGACGTGAAGGGTGTTCACCTCTTCACGGTCAACACCGAGACCTACGACTCCGACACCGCCCAGCGCGCCTGGCTGAAGAAGCGCCTCGCCGAGGTCACCTCCGACCCGGCGTACGCGGGCAAGCCGGTCCTGGTGCAGGGACACCGGCCCACCACGAACACCACCATGGACGGCCAGCAGGCGTCGAACCCGGGCCTCGCCGCGGACCTGAGCGCCTTCCCGCAGGTCGTCCTGTTCTCCGGCCACTCCCACCTGAACATCAACGACGACCGTTCGATCCACCAGCGCGACTTCACGTCGGTCAACGACGGTTCGATGAGCTACGTCGAGGTCGACCACGGCTACCAGATGGTGACCGACGACGGTCTCGCCGACCGCTTCGAGACGCCGACCGCCCAGGCACTCTTCGTGGAGGTCTACAAGAACCGCACGGAGATCGCGCGGGTGAACATGGCCGCGGACAAGCACGACATCTACACCGGTGGCCAGTGGTCCGCCAACTGACAGCCGCCGTACGCCAGCGCCGGCACCCTGGGCGGCGACACCTGGACGGTGCGCCTGAAGGGCTCGACGAACGAGCAGATCAAGAAGAACTTCCGCTACACGGACGCCGAACGCAACACCGTGGCGCCGAGGTTCACCACCCGTCAGCCGTTGTCCCGGGTCCACGACGCGAAGGGCGGCACGGCACTGCGGATCGCGCAGGCGGAGGACGACCAGATGGTGCACCACTACACCGTCGACATCACCGACGCGTCCTCGGGCGCCTCGGTCGTCTCGTCCAAGGTCCTCTCGGACTACTCCTTCATGCCCCGTCCCAACACGCTCGACATCCCGGTCCCGGGTGCGGTCGCGGGCAAGCGGTACGTGGCACGGGTCGTCGCCGTCGACGCGTACGGGAACGCCTCCCGCACCGCGTCGCTGACGTTCCGCAAGTAGCGACCCGGGACCGGGCGGTGCCCGCCCCGGGTACCGCCCGGCCCCGCCTCCGGCGCCCCGGCGGGCGTCAGGTCGCGTCGGGGTCGACCACGACCCGGCGTCCCCTGGCCCGTCTGCCGACGACGGCCGCCGCGGCGAGCGCACTGCCCGCGAAGGCCAGGGCCACTGTCCAGGGCCGGTCGAAGCAGTGTCGGGTGAGGTGGTCGACGGAGTACCGGCCCGGTCCGGCCAGGCCGATCGCCGCGGCGGTGAACCCGAGGAACGCCGGGTACTCGTAGCCGCCGCCCTGCGCGAAGAACCCGGCGGGTGCGTGGACGGCGACGGCCCCCGCCATGGCCCCGGCCGCGGCCGCGCCGGCCGCGGGAGTCGCGAGACCGAGGGCCAGCAGCGCGCCTCCGCCCGCCTCACCGAGCCCGGCGGCGACCGCGCTGTGCCTCGGCGGATGAAAGCCCATGGCCTCCATCGCGGCCGTCGTGCCTTCGATGCCCCCGCCGCCGAACCGGCCGGCCAGCTTCTGGCTGCCGTGCGCGGCGAGTACCGCACCGGTGCCCACGCGCAGGGCGAGCAGGCCGAGATCACGCCGGTCGGGACGGGCCATGGGGGTCTCCGCGGGTTTCGGGGGGGCGGGAAGCCCGGCCGGTGGGCCGGATCACCGGGGCGGGGCGCCCCGGATCCCTTCCCCACTCTCCGTGGCACGCGCCGCCGACGTGTCCCGATGCTGCGCCGTCCGAGGGACGGAACACCCGGCGCCCTGCGACGAACGCCATTATGCAACTTGTTGCACAATGGCGTTCCGGTGGTCTACAACTGGCTCGACGACACCGCGCGAGGAGTTCGCATGAGCCCGTATCCGAATCTGCTGAGTCCGCTCGACCTGGGCTTCACCACCCTGCCGAACCGTGTGCTGATGGGGTCGATGCACATCGGCCTGGAGGAGGCCGAGAGCGGTTTCGAGCGGATGGCCGCCTTCTATGCGGAACGCGCCCGGGGCGGTGCCGGCCTGATCGTCACCGGCGGCATCGCCCCGAACGCCCGGGGCTGCTCGCAGCCCGGCGGGGCCAGGATGACCACCGAGGCGGAGGCCGCGCAGCACGCCGAGATCACCTCGGCCGTGCACGCGGCGGGCGGCCGGATCGCCATGCAGATCCTGCACTTCGGCCGGTACGCGCACCATCCCGACCTGGTGGCGCCGAGCGCGCTCCGGGCGCCCATCAGCGCCTTCACGCCGCACGCGCTCACGGACGACGAGGTCGAGGAGACCGTCGAGGACTTCGTCAGGGCCGCGGCGCTCGCGCGGCACGCCGGGTACGACGGCGTCGAGATCATGGGCTCCGAGGGCTATCTGATCAACGAGTTCGTCGTCGCGGCCACCAACCACCGCACGGACCGCTGGGGCGGCTCGTACGAGAACCGCATCCGCTTCCCGGTCGAGATCGTGCGCCGGGTCCGCGAACGGGTCGGCGACGACTTCATCCTGATCTACCGGCTCTCGATGCTGGACCTGGTTCCCGGGGGCTCCTCGCTGGAGGAGGTCGTGCACCTCGCGCGCGCGATCGAGTCGGCCGGAGCGACGATCATCAACACCGGGATCGGCTGGCACGAGGCACGGATCCCCACCATCGCCACATCCGTGCCGCGCGGCGCCTACACCTGGGTCACCGAACGGGTGCGCGGCGCCGTCTCCGTCCCCCTGGTCACGAGCAACCGTGTCAACACGCCGGAGCTCGCCGAGGAGATCCTCGCCTCGGGCCGGGCCGACCTGGTGTCGATGGCCCGGCCGTTCCTCGCCGACCCCGACTTCGTCGCCAAGGCCGCCGCGGGGCGGGCCGACGCGATCAACACCTGCATCGGCTGCAACCAGGCATGCCTGGACCATGTCTTCGACGGCCGGGTGACCTCCTGTCTGGTCAACCCGCGCGCCTGCCACGAGACCGAACTCGTCCTGTCGCCGACCCGGACCGTCAAGCGGGTGGCGGTCGTGGGCGCCGGGCCCGCCGGCCTGGCCTGCGCCGTGACGGCGGCCGGACGCGGGCACCGGGTGACCCTGTTCGACGCCGCCGAGGAGATCGGCGGGCAGCTGAACGTGGCACGCAGGGTTCCGGGCAAGCAGGAGTTCGACGAGACGCTGCGTCACTTCCGGACGCGGCTGGCGGAGGAACGAGTCGAACTGCGGCTCGGCACGTCGGCCACGGCGGAGCTGCTCGCGGACTTCGACGAGGTGGTCCTCGCCACGGGTGTCACGCCTCGCGCTCCCGCGATACCGGGCCTGGACCATCCCAGCGTGGTCGGCTACCTCGACGTCCTGCGGGACGGGGCACGGGCGGGCGATCGGGTGGCGATCATCGGGGCGGGCGGGATCGGCTTCGACGTCGCCGAGTTCCTCACCGATCCGGGCGACGGCGCGAGCCTCGACCCCGAGGTGTTCTTCCGGCAGTGGGGCGTGGACACCGACTACCGCGAGCGGGGCGGTCTTCGTGCCCCGGAGCGCCCGCGGGCGGCGCGCACGGTCCACCTGATTCAGCGCAAGGACGGCAAGGTCGGTGCCGGGCTGGGGAGGACGACCGGCTGGATCCACCGCACCGAGTTGCGCCGACGCGGCGTGAACATGATCGCGGGTGCCCGCTACGACCGGATCGACGACGAGGGGCTGCACCTCACGGTCGACGGCCGGCCGCTTCTCCTGCCGGTCGACACGGTGGTGGTGTGCGCGGGACAGGAACCTCGCCGCGAGCTGTACGCGGAGCTGCTCGCCGCGGGCCGCCCGGCGCATCTGATCGGCGGCGCCGACGTGGCCGCCGAGCTGGACGCCAAGCGCGCGATCCGCCGGGGCACGGAGCTCGCGGCCTCGCTGTGAACCGTCGGGGGGCTCCCCGGCCGGGAACTCCCCGGCCGGCAGGCCCGTCGCCCGGCCCTCCCTAGGATGCAGCCCATGTCACTCCCCCACGCGATCCTCACCGCCCTGCTCGAAAAGCCCTCGTCGGGGCTGGAGCTGACCCGCCGGTTCGACCGGTCGATCGGCTACTTCTGGTCCGCCACGCACCAGCAGATCTACCGGGAGCTGGGGAAGCTGGAACAGGCCGGGCAGATCCGCGCGCTGCCGTCCGAACCGTCCGCCCGCGGCGGGAAGAAGGAGTACGAGGTGCTGCCCGCGGGCCGGGAGGCGCTGTCGGACTGGGTCGCCCGATCCGAGGATCCCAAGCAGGTCCGTGATCCGCTGCTGCTGCGGATCCGGGCGGCGGCGGTCGTCGGGGCCCCCGGCCTGGACGCGGAGCTGCACCGCCATCTGGAACTGCACCGGCGGCAGTTGGCCGAGTATCTGGAGATCGAGGAGCGGGACTTCCCGCCCGAGCGGAACTCCGAGCAGGACCGGTTGCGGCATCTGGTGCTGCGCGGCGGGATCGATCTGGAGAGTTTCTGGATCGGCTGGCTGACACGGGCCCTGGCCGAGGACGGAACACCGGGGCCGGAAAGCGTCTGAGGCCCCGCCCCGCTGCCGGGGCGGGCGCCGCCCCTGCCCGCCGCTATCCGCCCACCGGCACGGCTTCCCGTTCCGGTTCGGGCCGCCGGGCCGACCGGTCCGTCGGCACCCGGTCCGCGGCCACGATCCGCGAGCGTGGACCGCCCCCGCCCCGGGGTTCGGGCGGCCGGGGCGCGGACCGTTGGGCGAGGGTCATGGTCGCCGCCTGCGCGCGGCACAGCAGCACCACTCCGCGTACCGCCGCGGCCGTGCCCAGCAAGGCCGGGAGCAGGCCGATCGTGCCGCCCGGGAGGTGTTCGCCGAGCAGTACCAGTCCGATGACCGCCGCGGCCACCGGGTTGACGAGGGTGACCACGGCCAACGGCGCGCCCAGACCGCCCCGGTAGGCGGTCTGCGAGAGCAGCAGCCCGCCCAGGGCGAACGCGGACACGAGCACCGCGACCACCACCAGGCGCCGGCTGAACAGCGGCCCGGTGCGGTCGGTGACGGAGACGGTCAGGGTCTGGGTGAGCGCGGAGGCGACCCCGGAGGCGATACCGGAGGCGGCGGCGTGCCGCAGACCGGGACGCGCTCCCGGGCGCCCGAGTCCGGCGACGACGACCGCGGTCGCGGCGCCGACGGCCAGCGCCTCGGGCAGGCTGAGGGTCTCGTGCGGGACCGTGCCGCCCACGGCCGTCAGCAGGGCGCCGAGGCCGAGCAGCGTCAGGACCGTGCCGCGCCACTCGATGCCGGTGACCCGCCGTCCCGCGGCCCGCGCGCCCAGCGGGACGGCGGCGACCAGGGTGAGCGCCCCGAGCGGCTGGACGAGCATGAGCGGACCGTACGCGAGTGCCGCGGCGTGCAGCAGGGCCCCGCCCGCGTTCAGACCCACCGCCGACCACCAGGCACCGCGCCCGAGCAGGCGCAGGAATCCGGCGCCCGGGACGGTGCGGGCCGCGAGCCGGGCCTGCGCCACGGCCGCCGAGGCATACGCGGCGGAGGAGACCAGCGACAGCGCGACGGCGATCGGGGTGCCGTTCATCGCCGGACTCCGGACGAGGTGTGGTGGGACTCGGCACGGGCCAGCGGCACGCCGTGGGCGGCCGGTGCATACGGGTGTCCCGTGGCCCGGGTCCCCGTCGCGGGCCGAGGACGGTGGCCGCGCACCGGCTCCGCGCTCCGCAGCGACAGTGCCGCGAACGCCACGGCGAGAAGGGCGGCGACCACGATCGAGTCGAGCCAGTAGTGGTTGGCCGTGCCGACTATCACCAGGAGTGTGACGGCGGGGTGCAGCAGCCACAGCCAGCGCCACCGGGTGCGGGTGGCGACGATCAGGCCGACGGCGACCATCACCGCCCAGCCGAAGTGCAGCGAGGGCATCGCGGCGAACTGGTTCGCCATCGAGTCGGTCGCGGGCTTCGCCCCGTACACCGTCGGCCCGTACACCTGGCCGGTGTCGACGAGCCCGGTGGCCGCCAGCAGCCGGGGCGGGGCGAGCGGGAACAGCAGATGGAGAGCGAGGGCCGCGCCGGTGAGCGCGGCGAGGATGCGGCGCGACCACACGTAGTGGCGCGGGCGGCGCCAATAGAGCCACACGAGGAAGAGCAGAGTGGCCGGGAAGTGCACGACCGCGTAGTAGGTGTTGGCGAGGTGAATCAGCGTGTCCCCGTGCAGCAGCATGCTCTGCACCGCGCCCTCGCCGGGCAGGTGCACGGCCCGTTCGAAGGCCCAGACGCCGTCGGCGTTGCGATACGCCTCCTCGGTGTGGCCGTTCGCCGCACGTCGGCCGAACTTGTAGATCGCGAAGAGTCCGACGACGAGAAGGAGCTCGCGGACCAGGGGCGGTCGGGCGGAGCCGTCCCGCTCCCGGCCCGCGGACGCGTTACCGGCGTGCATCACCCGATGCCCCTCTGCTGACGAACCACTGTGTACGGCGACATGGTCCAGTCCATGCCGAATCGATACGCCAGTGTACCGATACGTTCCCGTATCGGTACATGTGCGTTTCGGTACACTGGCGTATCGATGGACCTCGCCGCAGAATCGCCGAGAGGGAGGACGCATGTCGCCGCAGGACACCGCGCACGAACCGGCACACACATCGCGCCGCTCGAAGATCACCCCGGAGCGGGCGCAGGAGTTCTACACGGCCGTGCTCGACATACTGAGGGAGTCCGGCTACGAGGCCCTCACCATGGAGGGGGTGGCCGCACGGACGCGCTGCGGCAAGTCCACGCTCTACCGGCAATGGGGGTCGAAACCCGAACTGGTCACGGCGGCGCTCCACGGCACCCGGAGCGCGATGCTCCCGCACATCGACACCGGCACACTGGCGGGGGACCTGCGCGAGGCGGCACGGGCCATCGGGGCGGGTTCGGGACGCGACATCCCCCTGATGCACGCACTCGGCCATGCCGCACTGCAGAGCCCCGAGCTGATGTGCGCGCTGCGCGAGTCGCTGATCCTGCCGGAGACCGCGACGATCGAGGCGATGGTCCGGCGCGGCGCGGAGCGCGGCGAGATCCCGGCGGACTCCCCGGCGGCGGAGTTCGTCCCGGTGCAACTGCTGGGCGTGCTGCGGGCCCGGCCGCTGCTGGAGGGGAAGTACGCGGACGAGACGTACCTCATCCGCTTCGTGGAACACACCGTCCTCCCCGCACTCGGACTGGGCGCCCCGGCGCCGCGGTCCTGACAGACGCGGGCCGTCGTCCGAGCGGATGACGCCGGCCCGTGGGTGCCGCACCGTGGGGACGGGGGCGGCATGCCGGCCGGGCGGTCGACGGCTCCTTCGGGAGTCGCCGACCGCCCGTTTCCCTGCCCTGGTTCACCGAACAAGCGCTTGGTAGATTGACGCTCCGATCGGCGGGCCCCGCGGCACGGACGGAGACGGACCATGGACATCGACGCCCCCCTCGATCTCACCGGACGGGCAGTGATCGTCACCGGCGGCACCAAGGGCATCGGCGCCGGAATCGCCGAGGCGTTCCTGGCCGCCGGCGCACGGGTACTGGTGTGCGGTCGCAACGAGCCCGCACGGCTCCCGCACGGCGGCGGCCGGTACGCACACTTCCACCGGGCCGATGTGCGCGATCCGGGGGCCGCGCACCCCCTGGTCGACGCGGCGGTGGAGCGCCTCGGACGGCTGGACGTGCTCGTCAACAACGCGGGCGGCTCGCCCGACGCCGACGCGGCAACCGTGTCGCCCCGGTTCGTCGAGAAGATCGTCGCACTCAACCTGCTGGCGCCGTTCTACGTGGCACAGGCCGCCAACCGGGTCATGCGGGAAGACCCCGAGGGCGGCTCGATCATCAACATCGGCAGCGTCTCGGCCCACACCCCACAGCCGGGCACGGCCGCCTACACCGCGGCGAAGGGCGGGCTGCTGGCGCTGACTCGTGCCCTCGCCCTGGAGTGGGCACCGCGAGTACGCGTCAACCACATCACGACGGGACCGATCCGCACCGAGAACGCGGCAGCGGTGTACGGGGCGGACGGGGGCGCCGCGGTCGCCGAGGTGATCCCGATGCGCCGGCTCGCCGTGCCCGGCGACGTGGCACACGCCTGCCTGTACCTGGCGGGCGGCCTGTCCCGGTACGTCAACGGCGCCGATCTGGCGGTGCACGGCGGCGGCGAGGCGCCGGCCAGGTTCCTCGCCGCGCGGGACGGATGACCGCGCCCGCACCGCCCGGCATCCACCGATCGCGCCCGGCCCACCCATTTTCGTCTACTTGACGATATCAACCCACCCCCTTTATCGTCTTCATGACGAGAAGAAGGGGGCCCTCATGGCCGACATCACCCAGCGCTTCGGCTGGCGCCACCTGCGCTCCGCACCCACCGCCCACATCCGCCACCACAAGCGCGGCCGGCTCGCCCACGACGGACCGGGGCTGAGCTTCTGGTACCGGTCCCTGACCGCCGCGCTCTCCGAAGTCCCTGTCAACGACCGCGAGTTGGCCATGGCCTTCCACGCGCGCACCTCGGACTTCCAGGACGTCACCGTGCAGGCCACCGTGACGTACCGGATCAGTGACCCCGCCGAGGCGGCCGCCCGTCTCGACTTCTCCGTCGACCCGGACACCGGGGTCTGGCGCGGCGCGCCGCTGGAGCAGATCGCCACCCTGCTCACCGAGACCGCCCAGCAGCACACCCTGGACGTACTGGCCCGGACGCCGCTGGCCGAGGCCCTGGTCGACGGCGTGGCGGCAGTGCGCGACCGCGTGGCGACCGGGCTCGCCGCAGAGCCACGGCTGCCCGCCACCGGCATCGACGTGGTCGCGGTTCGGGTGGTCGCGATCCGCCCCGAGGCCGAGGTGGAACGCGCCCTGCGCACGCCCGCCCGCGAACAGATCCAGCAGGAGGCCGACCGGGCCACCTACGAACGCCGCGCCGTGGCCGTGGAGCGGGAACGGGCCATCGCCGAGAACGAGCTGGCCAGCCAGATCGAACTGGCGCGGCGCGAGGAGCAGTTGGTCGAGCAGCGCGGTACCAACTCCCGGCGCGAGGCCGAGGAGAAAGCCGCTGCCGACCGCGTGCGCGCGGAGGCCGAGGCGGCCCGCACCGTGCAACTCGCCCGCGCGGAGGCCGAGGCCGCGCGCGAGGTCGGCGCCGCCCGCGCGGAGGCCCAGGCGGCCTGGCTGCGGGTGCACGGCGAGGTGGCCCCCGAGACGCTGCACGCCCTGACGGCGACCAGGCTGGCGGAGAACCTGCCGCGCATCGACAGCCTCACCCTCTCCCCCGACGTCCTCACGGACCTGCTCGGCAGGCTCGGCAGGACCGGCCCGGGTTCGCGGGCATGAGTCTGGCCCCGCGCGCCGTGCTGGTGCACCGCACCACGGAGTACGAGGAACTGCTGGCCCGGCACGGCACCCACGGTCAGGCGGCGTTCTTCCTCTCCAGCCGCGGCCGGTCCATCGAGCAGGTGGTGGAACGGCACCGGCACGCCCGGCAGGCGCTCGCCGACGTGGCGGCGGCCGTGCCGCTGCAGTGGCGTCAGTCCCGGGTGGAGCGCGCCGATCTCGACCGCTTCCTGTTCGGGCCCGAGGACGTGGTGGTGGTCGTCGGGCAGGACGGTCTGGTCGCCAACGCCGCCAAGTACCTGTCCGGTCAGCCCGTCGTGGGCATCGACACCGACCCCGGACGCAATCCGGGGGTGCTGGTCCGCCACCGGCCGTCCGCCGCGGCGGCACTGCTGCGCTCCGCCGCAGGGCCGGGCGGCACGACGGACGAGCTCACCATGGTCGAGGCGGTCGCCGACGACACCCAGCGCCTCCTCGCCCTCAACGAGATCTACCTGGGCCCGCCCGGCCACCAGACCGCCCGCTACCGGCTCGGCCTCGACGCACCCGACACACCCACCGAGGCGCAGGCATCCTCGGGCGTCCTGGTCGGCACCGGCACCGGCGCCACGGGCTGGCTCCGCTCGCTGTGGCAGGAGCGCCGCAGCGACCTGCGGCTGCCGGGGCCCACCGATGCGCGGCTGCTCTGGTTCGTCCGGGAGGCATGGCCGTCACCGGCGACCGGCACCTCGCTGGTCTCCGGTGAGCTGGGGCACGGACAGGGGCTGAGGCTCACTGCCGAGTCCGACCGCGTGGTGGCCTTCGGCGACGGGATGGAGGCGGACGCGCTGGAACTGACCTGGGGTCAGAGCGTGCGGCTGGGCATCGCGGACATCTCGCTGCGGCTGACCGTCTGAGGCGCCGGGCCGGTGGACCGCACGCACCGGCGCGCCGACGCACGCGGCTCCCCGCCGGTGCGTCCCGGCCGACCGGCCGGCGCGCGCCGCCGCGGGGTACGTAGGCTTGGCCGCGGGTCCGGCCCGCGGACGCCGTGGGGCCGTGACCCGTGACACCCCGCGCCCGACCGCAAGGAGCACCATGCACGCCGCCCCCGTCGATCCCCTCCCCCGCAACGCCCGCCCGCCGGTGGCGCAGGCGGCGCTCGGGGTGGGTGTCATCGTGCAGGACGACCGAGGACGGGTACTGCTGGGCAGGCACCGCATCGGAACCTGGGAACTTCCCGGCGGCAAGGTCGATCCGACGCACGAATCCGTCGCCGCGGCGGCCGTCCGCGAACTCCGCGAGGAGACGGGCCTGGAGGTGGACGAGGCCGACGTGACCGTCTTCGCCATGCTCCACGACGTCGTCGCGGGGATCAACCGGGTGTCGATGGCGGCCCTGGTGACGGTGGAATCGACGCAACCACGGGTGACCGAGCCCCACCTCATCAGCACCTGGCAGTGGACCGAGCCCGACGCGCTGCCGAAGGAACTCTTCGACCCCTCCGCGCAGGTTCTCGCGGCCTGGCGCCCCGATCTCCCGATCGAGCACCCGCCGGCCCACCGGCTGGACATCGCGACCGGTACGGCCGGGGCGTAGGGTCCGCCCGGGGCCCCTCGGGCAGGCCGTGCCACTCCCCTCGGCCGGACGGCCGGTGCGTGAGGCGGTCGTCCGGAACCCCGAAGTCCCCTGCGGCGGCATGGTGTCGACCGGTACCCCGGTATCATCGCCCGTTCGCGCGAACCTGCCGCCGGGGCCGGTTCCCCGGGACGCCGAGGGGCCTCGCGGGCCGCCGCGCGAGACCGGCGCCCGGGGCGTCGGAGCACACGAGGAGCCGCCTTGCGGACTGAGCCGGGACTCGGACGGGCGACCGCCGAGGCCATGCGGGACATCCCCGCCGGAACGATCGTCCTGCGCGACGAGGGCACGCGAACGGAGTGGGACGTCCAGGTCGGGGCCTTCCGGCTGGCGCCGTGTCCCGTGACCCGCGAGCTCTACCTCGCCGTTCGGGACGAGGAGCCCACCGCGGGCCCGGCCGGGGCGCGCACCCCGGTGACGGAGGTCTCCTGGCTGGACGCCGTCCGCTTCTGCAACCGGCTCTCGCTGATGACGGGTCTGGCTCTTTGCTACACGATCGGCGAGGACCCCGACGGTCTCGACGTGGTGTGCGACTGGGAGGCGGACGGGTACCGGCTGCCGTCCGAGGCCGAGTGGGAGTACGCGTGCCGGGCCGGGACGTCCGGCGTGCGTCACGGGGAACTCGACGAGATCGCCTGGTACCGGGGCAACTCCGGTGACGCGGTCCACGATGTCGCCGGCCGGATGCCGAACGCGTGGGGACTCCACGACATGATCGGCAATGTCTGGGAATGGTGCTGGGACCTCTACGACCCGCGGGTCTACGGCGCCTACCGCGTGTTCCGGGGCGGGGGCGCGTACGACCACCCGCGCGCGTGCCGTGCCTCGTGCCGCCGCAGGAGCCACCCCACGTTCCGCATCGACGACCTGGGGTTCCGGCTCGCCCGTTCGCGGTGAACCGGCGACGCGCGACGCGTCCGTGACACGTCCGGCCGGCCGGGCCCGTCGAGCCCCGCGGACCGGTCGGGCCGCACCCGGGTCCGCCGCACCGTCCGTGTCCCAGCTCACCATCCGGATCGTGGACGACGGGCCCCGCCGGACCGCGCCACCCTCTAGGCTGGCCGCGCAGCTGGTTCGCCCCGTCAGCCAGGCGGGAAGCGTCGCAAGAGGGAACCCGGTGGGAATCCGGGACTGCCCCGCAGCGGTGAGCGGGAACGACCGCCGTCATACGCACTGGGTCCGACGAACAGGGCCTGGGAAGCGACGGCCATTAGGTGCCTCGTACGACACGA
This sequence comes from Streptomyces sp. NPDC056061, assembly GCF_042266885.1. Lineage (NCBI taxonomy): Bacteria > Bacillati > Actinomycetota > Actinomycetes > Kitasatosporales > Streptomycetaceae > Streptomyces > Streptomyces sp. NPDC056061. The sequence continues at coordinate 72,724 of NZ_JBHJWQ010000017.1, forward strand.
GGCGTGCCCGCGAGTCCGAAGACCTGCCAACTGCCCGCACACGATCGACTCGTGCGCGGACATCCCGGTGACCTCGTGGGCGGGTCGGCGTACATATCGGACGAACGACCGCACGCCGTGGCGCGCGGGGTCGTCGCCGTCCGGTCCGTCACCCCTTCGCGTCCTCGTCCCGTCTCCGGGATCTCAGGGATTCATCTCGCGAAGGAGATCTCCGTGACCACCGAGACCGCAGCCGCGGCAGCACGGGCCACCGTGTACGGCTACCCCCGCCAGGGCCCGGACCGGGAACTGAAGAAGGCGATCGAGGGCTACTGGAAGGGCCGCGTCACCGCCGACGCCCTCCGGTCCACCGCCGCCGAACTGCGCGCCGCCAACTGGCGGCAGCTCGCCGGGGCGGGCATCCGGGAAGTGCCGACCGGCGACTTCTCCTGCTACGACCACGTCCTCGACACCACCGTCATGGTCGGCGCGATCCCCGCACGCCACCGGGACGCCGTCGAGACGGACACCCTGGACGGCTACTTCGCCATGGCACGCGGCACCCAGGACGTCGCGCCCCTGGAGATGACCAAGTGGTTTGACACGAACTACCACTACCTCGTCCCCGAACTGGGCCCGGACACCGTGTTCACCGCCGACTCCACCAAGCAGGTCGCCGAGCTGCGGGAAGCCCTCGCCCTGGGGCTGACCGCACGTCCGGTGCTGGTCGGCCCGGTCACCTACCTCCTCCTCGCCAAACCCGCCCCGGGTGTGCCCGCGGACTTCGAGCCGATCACCCTCCTCGACCGTCTGCTGCCGGTGTACGCCGAAGTCCTCGCCGATCTGCGAGCGGCGGGCGCGGAATGGGTCCAGCTGGACGAGCCGGCCCTCGTCCAGGACCGCACCCCGGCGGAACTGGACGCCGCCGCGCGCGCCTACCACGCCCTCGGCACGCTCACCGACCGGCCCAAGCTGCTGGTCGCCTCGTACTTCGACCGGCTCGGCGACGCCCTGCCCGTCCTGGCCGAGGCCCCGGTGGAAGGGCTCGCCCTGGACTTCACGGACACGGCGGCGGCGAACCTGGACGCCCTCGCCGCCGTCGGCGGGCTGCCCGGCAAACGCCTGGTGGCGGGGGTGGTCAACGGCCGCAACATCTGGGTCGACGACCTGGAGAAGTCCCTTGCCGTCCTGGGCACCCTGCTCGGACTGGCCGACCGGGTCGATGTGGCCGCCTCCTGCTCCCTGATCCACGTACCGCTGGACGCGGCTGCCGAACGGGACATCGAACCGCAGCTCCTGCGCTGGCTCGCCTTCGCCCGTCAGAAGACCGCCGAGGTCACCACCCTCGCCAGGGGGCTCGCCCGGGGCACCGGCGCGATCGCCGCGGAACTCGCCGCCAACCGGGCCGATCTGGCGTCCCGTGCGAGTTCACCGATCACGCACGACCCTGCCGTACGGGCCCGCGCCGCCGCGGTCACGGGGGCCGACGCCCGCCGCTGCCAGCCGTATTCCGAACGGGCCGCGGCCCAGCGGGCCCACCTCGGCCTGCCCCTGCTGCCGACGACCACCATCGGCTCCTTCCCGCAGACCGGCGAACTGCGCACCGCACGCGCCGACCTGCGCACCGGCCGCATCGACACCGCAGGCTACGAGGAACGCGTCAGGGCGGAGATCCAGGAGGTCGTCTCCTTCCAGGAGAAGACCGGACTCGACGTCCTGGTGCACGGCGAGGCCGAACGCAACGACATGGTGCAGTACTTCGCCGAGCAGCTCAGCGGCTACCTCGCCACGCAGCACGGCTGGGTCCAGTCCTACGGCACCCGCTACGTCCGCCCGCCGATCCTCGCCGGTGACATCTCCCGTCCCGCGCCCATGACCGTCCGCTGGACGGCCTACGCGCAGTCCCTGACCGGCCGGCCCGTCAAGGGCATGCTCACCGGACCGGTCACCATGCTCGCCTGGTCCTTCGTCCGCGACGACCAGCCGCTCGGCGACACCGCCCGGCAGGTCGCCCTCGCCCTGCGCGACGAGGTGAAGGACCTGGAGACCGCCGGGACCTCGGTGATCCAGGTCGACGAGCCCGCCCTGCGCGAGACCCTCCCGCTGCGGGCGTCCGACCGGGCGGAGTACCTGGCGTGGGCCACCGAGGCATTCCGGCTCAGCACCGGCGGAGTGCGCCCGGCCACCCAGATCCACACCCACATGTGCTACGCCGAGTTCGGCGACATCGTCCAGGCCATCGACGACCTCGACGCCGACGTCATCAGCCTGGAGGCAGCCCGCTCCCACATGCAGGTCGCCCGTGAACTGGCCGCCCACGGCTACCCGCGCGAGGCGGGACCGGGCGTCTACGACATCCACTCGCCCCGCGTCCCGAGCGCCGGGGAGGCGGCGGAGCTGCTGCGCACCGGCCTGAGGGCCATCCCCGCCGAACGGCTCTGGGTCAACCCCGACTGCGGTCTGAAGACCCGCGGCTGGACCGAGACCCGGGCCTCGCTGGAGAACCTGGTCGCCGCAGCCCGCACGGTGCGCGAGGAGCTCACCACGTCCTGACAGCGGCAGCGGCGGGCCGGGGAGGGAGCCGTGCGGCTTCCCTCCCCGGCCCGCCCGGCGTCAGCGGTGACGGAACGCGGGCGGCCGTTTGTCGACGAAGGCGCCCATGCCCTCCTTCTGGTCGGCAGTCGCGAACACCGCGTGGAAGAGGCGGCGCTCGAAGCGGACGCCCTCGGCGAGGGTCGTCTCGTGGGCCCGGCCGACGGCCTCCTTCGCCATCATCGCCACCGGCAGCGACATGCCGGCGACGGTGTCGGCGACCGCGAGGGCCTCGCCGAGCAGTTCACCGGCGGGCACGACCCGGGAGACCAGCCCGGCGCGATCGGCCTCGGCGGCGTCCATGGTGCGCCCGGTCAGACACATGTCCATGGCCTTGGCCTTGCCCACCGCCCTGGTCAGGCGTTGCGAGCCGCCGATGCCGGGGATCACGCCGAGCTTGATCTCGGGCTGACCGAAGACGGCGGTGTCGGCGGCGATCAGGATGTCGCAGAGCATCGCGAGCTCGCAGCCACCGCCCAGCGCGTACCCGGACACGGCCGCGACCGTCGGTGTGCGCAGCTGTCCGAGCCGGTCCCAGGCGGCGAACCAGTCCGCGAGATACATGTCCATGTAGTCGTGGGGTCGCATCTCCTTGATGTCGGCCCCGGCCGCGAACGCCTTCGCCGACCCGGTGATCACGACACAGCCGCAGTCGGGGTCCCTGTCCAGTTCCTCGGCGGCGGCCACCACGTCGTTCATGACCTGGAGGTTCAGTGCGTTGAGGGCGTGCGGGCGGTTGAGGGTGAGCAGGGCGGTGCGGCCCCTGCGTTCGACGAGGATCGTCTCGTACTCCTGCGTCGGTTCGGTGGTCACGTCCGTCCTCCGTCGTCGTTCCTGATCGTTCGTACGATGCCGGAGAAGTCCTCCGCGGCACCGGCCCGTTCGGCGTAGGCGGCGTACAACTCAGCGGCCCGCAGGCCGAGTTCCGCGTGCACGCCGCCCGCGCGGGCGGCGTTGGCGGCCAGGCCGAGGTCCTTGGCCATCAGGGAGGCGGCGAAGCCCGGCCGGTATTCCCGGTTGGCCGGACTGGTCGGCACGGGGCCGGGCACCGGGCAGTTGACGCTGAGCGCCCAGCACTGCCCGGAGGCCGTCGAGGCGACGTCGTACAACGCCTGATGGGACAGTCCGAGGCTCTCCCCGAGGACGAACGCCTCGCTGACGGCGATCATGGAGACGCCGAGGATCATGTTGTTGCAGATCTTGGCAGCCTGTCCGGCACCGGCGCCACCGCAGTGGACGGCCTTCTTCCCCATCGTCTCCAGCAGGGGCAGTGCCTCGTCGAACTCCGCCTCTCCCCCGCCCGCCATGAAGGTCAGTGTGGCGCCCTCGGCGCCCATCACGCCGCCGGACACCGGGGCGTCCAGGGCGCGCATGCCCGCGGCGACGGCCCGCTCGTGGGCGGTGCGGGCGTCGGCGACGTCGATGGTGGAGCAGTCGACGAAGAGGGTGCCGGGACGGGCCGCCGCCAGGAGTTCGTCGTAGAGGCCGAGGACGTGACGGCCCGCCGGCAGCATGCTGATGACCACCTCGGCGTCCGCGACGGCATCGGCGGCGGAGGCGACGGGCTCCACCCCGGCCCCGACGGCATCGTCCAGGGCGGCGGCCACGAGGTCGTGCCCGCGCACCCGGTGGCCGGCCCTCACCAGGTTGGCGGCCATGGGGCCGCCCATGTGTCCGAGTCCGATGAACGCGACGGTCCTGCTCACCAGGCCACCTCCACGGCGTTGTCGGGTCCGGCGAGCCCGAGCGCGTGCTCGCCGAGGGGGGTGAAGAAGCGCTCGACGTCGGCGTCGGTGACCTCACCGAGGGTGGCCGGCGTCCACCGCGGGTCGCGGTCCTTGTCGATGACCCGGGCCCGGATGCCCTCCACCAGGTCGGCTGTCGACAGAGCCACGCAGGAGACGCGGTACTCCTGCTCCAGGACCCGTTCCAGCGGGCCGAGCCGACGGGCCCGGCGCAGGGCGGCCAGGGTGACCTCGAGGGCGGTGGGCGACTTGGTGAGCAGGATCCCGGCCGTCTCCTTCGCCACCGGGTCGCCGTGCGCGAGCAGCCGGTGGACGATCTCCTCGACGGTGTCGGCGCCGTAGCAGGCGTCGATCCACTCCCGCCGCGCGGCGAGCTCTCCCTGCGGCGGCTCCTGCACGTGCCGGACCAGGGCCTCCCGTACGGGGAGCCCGGTGAGGTCGTCCAGCAGGCACCGCAGGGCGTGGGAGGGCACGTAGTGGTCGGCGAGACCGCACAACAGGGCGTCCCCGGCGCCGATGGGCGTGCCCGTCAGGGCGAGGTGGGTGCCCAGTTCGCCGGGGGCGAGGGCCAGCAGGTAGGTGCCGCCGACGTCGGGCACGAAGCCGATGCCCGTCTCGGGCATGGCGATCCTTGACCGCTCGGTGGCGATCCGGACACTCCCGTGCGCGGAGAGGCCGACGCCGCCGCCCATGACGATCCCGTCCATCACCGCGACGTACGGCTTGGGGTAGCGGGCGATCCGCGCGTCGAGTCGGTACTCGTCGCGCCAGAACGCGGCCGAGGCCGTGCCGTCCCCGTCGCGGGCGTCGTCGTGGATGGCGCGGATGTCCCCGCCCGCGCACAGGCCGCGTTCGCCCGCGCCGGTGAGGACGACGGTCTCGACGGCCGGATCGTGCTCCCAGGCGGCGAGGGCCGCGTCGATGCGACGGACCATCGTGTGGTTCAGGGCGTTGAGCGCCCGGGGGCGGTTGAGGACGATGTGGGCGGCCCGGCCCTCGGTGTGCAGCAGGACGGGCGCGTCGTCGGCGGTCATCCGAACACCTCCGTCAGGCCGCGGGCCACGATGACGCGCATGATCTCGTTGGTTCCTTCCAGGATCTGGTGGACGCGCAGATCGCGGACGATCTTCTCGATGCCGTACTCGCTGAGGTAGCCGTAGCCGCCGTGCAGTTGGAGCGCACGGTCGGCCACGGAGTAGCCGATGTCGGTGGCGAACCGCTTCGCCATCGCGCACAGGTACGGCGCCTGCGGGTCGCCCCGGTCGAGCGCCTGCGCGGCCTGTCGGACCAGGGCGCGGGCGGCGGTGAGCTCGGTCGCCATGTCGGCGAGGCGGAAGCGCAACGTCTCGGCGTCGAGCAGGCGTCGGCCGAACGCCTCCCGGTCGGCGAGGTGGGCCAGGCTGCGGTCGAGGGCGCTGCGGGCGCCGCCGAGGGAGCAGGCGGCGATGCCGAGCCGCCCGCCGTTCAGGCCGTTCATGGCGATGCGGAAGCCCTGGCCCTCGCGGCCGAGGAGCCGGTCGGCGGGAACGCGGACGGCGTCCAGCACGACCTGCCGGGTGGGCTGCGCGTTCCAGCCCATCTTCCGCTCGTTCGGGCCGAAGGAGATTCCGGGGTCGTCCTTGTCGACGACGAACGCGGACACGCCGTCGGGGCCCGCCCCGCCGGTCCGGGCCATCACCACGTACAGCCGGGAGGCTCCCGCACCGGAGATGAACTGCTTCACCCCGGTGAGCAGCCAGTCGTCCCCGTCCCGGACGGCCCGGGTGGTGAGGGCCGCGGCGTCCGATCCGGCGCCCGGTTCGGTGAGGCAGTAGCTGGCGAGGTCGTCCATGGCGCACAACCGTGGCAGCCAGCGGTCCCGCTGCGCCGTGTCGCCGTAGTGGTCGATCATCCAGGCCACCATGTTGTGGATGGAGAGGTAGCCGGCGACGGACGGGCAGCCGGAGGCGAGGGTCTCGAACACGAGGACCCCGTCGGAACGGGTGAGGGCGGAACCGCCGGACTCCTCACGTACGTAGACGCCGCCGAGCCCGAGTCCGGCGGCCTTGCGCAGCACGTCGACGGGGAAGTGCTTGTCGCGGTCCCAGTCGAGGGCGTGCGGGGCGAGGTGGTCCTGGGTGAAGTCGAGGGTGGCCTCGACGAGGGCCTGCTGGTCCTCGGTGATAAAGGTGCTGGTCATCGCCGGTCAGCCCATCGTGGGAATGGTGAAACTGGCGCCTTCGCGCAGACACGCCGGCCAGCGCGAGGTCACCGTCTTCGTACGGGTGTGGAAGCGGATCGCGTCCGGCCCGTGCTGGTTGAGGTCGCCGAAACCGGACCGCTTCCAGCCGCCGAAGGTGTAGTAGGCGACCGGCACCGGAATGGGCACATTGACGCCGACCATGCCGGTGTTCACCCGCCGGGAGAAGTCGCGGGCGGTGTCCCCGTCCCGCGTGAACACGGCGACGCCGTTGCCGAAGGCGTGCTCGCTGGGCAGGCGCAGGGCCTCCTCGTAGTCGGCGGCGCGGACCACGCACAGGACCGGGCCGAAGATCTCCTCCCGGTGGATACGCATCTGCGGGGTGACCCGGTCGAACAGGGTGGCCCCGGCGAAGAAGCCGTTCTCGTGTCCGGGAAGGACGAAGTCCCGTCCGTCGACGACCAGTTCGGCGCCCTCCTCGACCCCGAGGTCGACATACGAGCGCACCCGCTCGACGGCGTCCGGGCCGATCAGCGGGCCGAAGTCGGCCTCGGGATCGTCGCTGCGGCCGATGCGCAGTGCACCGACGCGTTCCTTCAGGCGGGCGACCAGTGCGTCGGCCGTCCGTTCGCCGACCGGGACCGCGACCGAGATGGCCATGCAGCGTTCGCCCGCCGAGCCGTACCCGGCGCCGATCAGGGCGTCCACGGCCTGATCGAGGTCGGCGTCCGGCATCACGACCATGTGGTTCTTGGCGCCGCCGAAGCACTGGGCGCGTTTGCCGTGGGCGGCGGCGGTGGCGTAGACGTGCGCGGCGACCGGGGTGGAGCCGACGAAGCCGAGCGCGGCGACGCGGGGGTCCTCCAGGAGGGTGTCGACGGCCTCCCGGTCACCGTTGACGACGTTGAGAACACCGGACGGCAGGCCGGCCTCCAGGAAGAGTTCGGCGAGCCGCAGCGGAACGGACGGGTCGCGCTCGGAGGGCTTGAGGACGAAGGCATTTCCGCAGGCGAGGGCGGGGGCGGCCTTCCACAGCGGGATCATCGCGGGGAAGTTGAACGGCGTGATGCCGGCGACCACTCCGAGGGGTGCGCGCAGCGAGTGGACGTCGATGCCGCTGCCGGCGTTGTCGGTGAACTCGCCCTTGAGCAGATGCGGAATGCCGGCGGCGAACTCCACTACTTCCAGGCCGCGTTGGATGTCGCCGTGGGCGTCGGCGACCGTCTTGCCGTGCTCGGAGGACAGCAGCCGGGCCAGGGAGTCCTTCTCCTGCTCGACGAGTTGGAGGAACCGGAGGAGGACTCGGGCGCGGCGCTGCGGGTTCCATTCGCCCCACGCGTGCTGCGCCCGCACGGAGTCGGCGATCGCCGCCTCGGTCTCCGGCCTGCTCGCGAGCGGTACCCGGGCCTGGACCTCGCCGGTGTTGGGGTCGTACACGTCGCCGTACGTTCCCGAGGTTCCCGGGGTGTGCTTGCCGCCGACGAAGTGGGTCAATTCGCGTACGGGTGCGGGGTTTTGTTCGCGGACCATGATTGCCTGCTCTCTCAGGTGATCACAGGACGGCGCGCCGTACCGCCGCCGGGCGCGGACGCGGTGGCGTACGCGGGCGGGGGCTGCGCGAGATCGCGTATGGCGGACGGATCGTCAGGCCGGTACGGCCGGTCGGATTCCTCGGTGGGACACGGCCCGTGGGACGGGTCGGCCGCTGTCGCGTGTACGCACCGGTGCCATGCGTGTCAGCTCCATCCTCGTGGAAAACACGGAACATCCCGCGGCCGGTATCCTGACTCCCGGATCAGCGCGCGCCGTCCGCCTTCCCGACATCCTTCGCCGGTGGCGTCCTGCTCGACGGCGTACTCCCCGGTCACAGTGGCGGGACCGTGCCGGAATCACACCGGCTTCCCTGCACCGCGGGCCTTGGCGGCGACTATATAGTTGGACGTCCTAACAAATCCATCCCCCACGGCCGTGCGCGCTCGGTCCTGACCCGACGGAATCCCGGTCGACCGCACCCGTACGGGGCGGCCCGGAGGCGGCTGCCCCCGCACACTCCGTTCTCGACGTGCTCCCGCCCACCTGACTCGGGGCCGCGGCACCGTCCACAAGGCGAACGCCGTCCACGCGCATCGGGCCGCGTCCCGGCCGGAGCTCGTGCGCGGGTGCCGTCGGCCCCGGCCGGAATCACACACGTCGGCCGGGCGATCTGGGGAAGGGCACGACTTCTCGTTACAGTGATGCCGGCTCTGTACTGACAGCCGACAGCGAGGAGCGACCATCCATGGCGAACTCGGCCGGATTACATGTCAGCCCGGAATTTTCCGCGATGCTTGAGCGAATCGATGCACTCGGCGGGGCGCTCGAGGCGAACGCGGACGCCGCCGAGAAGCTCGGCAGACTCACCGAGGACACCGCGCGGCCGTTGCTGGAAGCCGGGGTCGTCCGGGCCGCGATGCCGGAGAACCTCGGCGGCCACGAATTCTCTCCGCGCCAGCTGATCGAGACGGTCGAGCGGATCAGCTACCACGATGCCGCGGCCGGCTGGACGATGATGGCGCTGCAGTTGGTCACCGGCACCACCGCGGCCTACCTCGGTGCGGTCGCGGAAGCCGACTTGTTCCCCGACGTCGCGGGCGGGGACTACGCGCTGCTGGCGGGGCATGGCACCCGCCCCGGCCGGGCCGTCCCGGTGGAGGGCGGCTATCTGGTGAGCGGCAGTTGGCAGTTCGCCTCCGGCATGGCGCACGCCACCCATGTCCACAGCGCGATCCAGGTCGAGGGCACCGGAGAGCTGCGGGTGCTGGCGATGCCGAAGTCGCAGGTGGAACTCGTCGACAACTGGGATGTGCTCGGGCTGCGCGCGACGCACAGCATCGACTATCACTGCGCCGATGTGTACGTCCCGGCGACGCACACCTATCTCGCCACGACGCGGGCCCCGGCCAACGGCGGCGCGATCTACCGCCTCGGCCTGGTCAGCATGGCCGCGATCGGGCACACCGGCTGGGCGTTCGGTGTCGGGCGGCGCCTGCTCGACGAGATGAGGCGGGCCGCCGCGGCAAGGACCGGCACACGCAACGCCGTCGTCGACACCGCGCAGTTCCACGCTGAGTACGCGACCGCCGAAGCCAGGCTTCGTTCGGCACGGGCGTGGGCGATGCAGGTATGGCGAGACATCGAAGTCACCCTCAACGCGGGCGAGTCGCCGAGCACCGAGCAGGACACACTGCTCAGGCTCGTGCTCAATCACGCGACCTGGACCGTGCACGACGTGGGTCGGACGGTGCACCTGTGGGCGGGGACGGCGGCGATCCGGCGCGGGCCGATGGTCCGGTTCCTGCGTGATCTCGACACAGGTACCCAACACATCACGTCGAGCCGGATGGTCCTGCAGAACTGCGGGCGATGGCTCGTCGGCGCCCAGCCCCAAGCGCATTGGGATTTTCTCGACTTGACGTCCGACCAACAGTCCGACGAGTGAGTAACGGCGCGAAGGACGTGGCCCGGTACGATCCGCGTCCGTCCGCCGCGGTTCGGTGGTCCGGTACGACCGGCGTCCGTCCCTCCCGGTGCGCCGCCAGGTCGGCGTGCCGTGGTGGTGGTCACGAATGCCCCGCGGCCGACGGACCCCGCGCCCGTTACCGCGAACAGGTTCGCGAGGAGATCGCTCCACGTCCTGGTCGACACCCGTCGTCTGGAGAGCAGATTCACCCCCCGTCAGCTTCTTCGAAGACATCGGTCTGCCCTTCGTCGTCGCCATCAACCAGTTCGACGGAGCGCACCATTACCAGCCCGAGCATGTCCGCACCACCCCCGAACTCCCTGCATCCGCACCGGTGATCATCCGTGACGCCCGCGACCCGAACCACGTCGCCGACGTCCTGCTGACCCTCGTCGGCCACGCCGTGAAGAACGCCTCCGCTGGGCAGCGTCTTCAAATGATCATCGCTGGTGAATCACGGCGACGCATCACCCGACCTTGATCCACTACTCCAGATCATTTGAGGGCACCGCCCAGTCCCGGGGCATCGCCGATTTTTCCGAAGAAGCGACAGGGCGCAACCTGCGCACTCAGGAACATTTGCATGACCTGCATCACATAGCGCTGGCGCGGTGACGCTGTCTCATGTTTCTCTCCAGATGTTCAGATGTCCAACATTTGGAGGTCTTTGATGGAGGGGCTGCGGCAGCCGCGCCGGGCATCGACTCTGGCCGCGCAAGTCGCTGACCAGCTGCGGGAACAGCTGGCGTCCGGGCGGTGGCCGGTGGGCACACGAATCCCGGGCGAACAGGAACTGGCCGAAACGCTCCAGGTGAGCCGAAATACCATTCGCGAAGCATTGCGAGCACTTGTCCATCTCGGCCTGCTGGAGGCGCGAGTCGGGGATGGTACCTACGTCCGGGTCACCAGTGAGCTGGAGGCGGTTCTCCTGCGCAGGGCGGCCGCCACGGCGCCGGCGGACGTCCTGGAACTGCGGGCGGTTCTGGAGGAGCACGCCGCCGGACTGGCCGCCGAACGACGATCGGAATCGGACACCGCTCGGCTGCGAGAACTCCTCACCGCGGCCCGCGAAAGCAACCGCTCGGGATCGATGGCACAGGTCGCCGTCGCCGACGTCGCCTTTCACCTCGCAGTCGTCCAGGCCAGCGGCAACGAGCTGCTCGTGGAGCTGTACGAATACCTGGGCAGCGCCCTGTCAGCTCTCCTGGCGGTGCTGCCATGGGATGACGACGTTGCTGACAAGCACGATCACTGGCACAGCGCACTCGTCGAGGCGATCAGCGCAGGCGATGTGGTCGCTGCCCGCCATGCGGCATCCATGTTGGTGCACGTGACCGCCCGGCTGACCGCAGGGCAGGACAGCGCGGTGGAACGGGACCGGTCGGCATGCGAGTGAGCCGCTCCCACCACTCCCTGTACCGGGCGAGGCGGATTGCGCCGGGCAGGCGGTCCACGGTGTGGCTGCTGATGGGCGTCTTGCTGGTCGCGGGGAACCTGCGCGCCGCACTGACCGGCGTGGGGCCGTTGCTTCCCAGCATCGAGAAGACGACCGGCCTGTCCGGCACCTGGGCCGGGTTGCTCGGCACTCTTCCGCTGCTGACGTTTGCCGCCACCTCCCCGTTGGTCGGCCGCACCGCGCACCGCTACGGGGCACCGCAGGCTCTGGGCGCCTCGCTGACAGTGCTGGCAGCCGGGCTGCTGGTGCGCTCCCTGCCCGGGGTGGTCTTCCTGTGGGTGGGCACTGTGGTGGTCGCAGCCGCGATCGCCTACGGCAACGTACTGCTGCCCTCGGTCGTCAGGAGCACCGTGCCGGAGGACCGGATCGGCCAGGTGACCGGCCTCTACGTGACCGCCATGGGCCTGCTGGCCGCCGTGTCGTCCGGGGTGTCGGTCCCGCTGGCCGACCATCTGCCCGGCGGATGGCGCACCGCCCTGGGCTGCTGGGCCGTGCTGGCCCTGCTGGCCTTCGTGGTGTGGGCGCCGCAGCACCGGCGTACGGACTCTCCGGCACCAGCACGTGCGTCGCGAGAGCGCATCCCCTGGCGTTCCTCCCTCGCATGGCAGGTCAGCGGCTTCATGGGGCTGCAGTCACTCGGCTTCTACACCACGATCGCCTGGCTGCCCAGCATCGTGCACGATCACGGGGTGGGGGAGGCCGCAGCCGGATGGCAGTTGTTCCTCTTCCAGATCATCGGCCTCCTGTCCAGCAGTGCGCTCCCCCTCCTTGCCCGCAGGTGGAAGGACCAGCGGATCCTGGCAGCATCTGCATCGACGATCGGCGCCCTGGGCTTCGCCCTGCTGGCGGTAGCCCCCCAGTGGGCCGTCGTATCCAGCGTGCTCACAGGCTTGGGAGGCGGGGCGTGCCTGGTCCTGGCGCTGACCTTCCAGGGCCAGCGTGCGGCGGACGCAGCACAGGCGGCCGCCCTGGCCTCGATGGCCCAGTCCGTCGGATACCTCGTGGCCGCCGCAGGGCCGCTCCTCCTCGGCGTCTTGCACGACCTCACCGGCGGATGGACGCTGCCACTCCTGCTGCTGGTTGCCCTGACTCTCATCCAGGCCGTCGTCGGCTTTGGCGCAGGCCGTGACCTGCGTCTGCAGGCCACCTCGCGAACTCACACACCTACACGCACCGGAGAGTGACTGTCATGACCATGACCGCCCCCTTCAGCTACCTCGACACACCGACGGCAGCACCGCTGTCGATCAGCGAACTCATGCCCGGCGTCTACAACCTGCTGGAATACGCCGCGGTCGCGGCGGGCGAGCACGTGCTGATCCTGGCCGAGCACGGCACCGATCCGGTGGTCATCCAGGCCATCGCGGCGGCGGCCGCCTACCGCAACGCCGAGGTGCATGTACTGTCCCTGCCGCCGTTCAGCGCCGGCGGGTGGGACGCCGCAACGCCCTCACCGCTGCCGGCCGCCGCACACGCCGCCGCCGACGTGGTGATCTCGCTGACCTGGTGGGGCGAAGTGCACACAACCCAGCTTTTCTTCAACGAGATCGCCAAGCAAAAGGCACGGTTCGTCTCACTGCACCAGACAGCGACCGCTGCGGCGCTGGCCACCGGGGCGCGGTTCCCGCTTGAGCTGTACTTCGCGCTGGAGGCCAGGGCATACGCCCGAATCACTGCGGCCCAGGAAATACGGGTAACCACCGCCCTGGGGACAGACGTGACCTTCCGCGCCTTCACCACCCCCGGTCACCCGAGCACCCCCCTCGCCAGCGGCATGTGGCGGCCCTTTCCTTACGGAGGCGCCAACTTCTACCCCGACCAGACCGACGGTGTCGTCGTGATAGAGGAGTCCACGGTCACAGGTGTACCCGCCGAGCGAATCACTCTCAAGCTGGCCGGCAACCGCGTGACCGCCATTGAAGGAAGCGCGGCTGCCGCCGAACTGCGCCGCTACGCACCGAACGGCTACTACATGCGCCACGCTCTCATCGGCCTCAACCCCAAGGTACGGTCCGCGGGCGGCACCCAGTTCGAACGTGAGAAGCATGCCGGAGCGTTCTACTTCGGCCTCGACGGTCTCACCACGCAGGGCACGATCGACCGCAACGGTCCCGGACACGCGCACTGTGACTGCCAGTTCGATGCGCCCACCATCACCCTCGACGGCGAGCGTTTCGTCGACAACGGTCACCTGCTTCTCCTCGATGATCCGGAAATCCACCAACTCGCCCAGAAGTTCGGTCCCGCAGAGGTCCTCCTCAATCCCAATCCGCGGCTCGTCCTGCCGCCGCGCTACAGCCGCTGACCCGGCTGCGGCTAGGTTCTGTCGTCAGATGTCAGGCCCACATCAGGCGTGAGGCGAGGGTGACTGCGGCTTCGTAGGACTGGGCGGTTTTGTCGTAACGGTGGCGATGCCACGCCACTGCTTCAAGCGGTTGAAGCACCGTTCCACGACGTTGCGGTGCTTGCAGATCTCGCGGTCGAAGGCCGGCGGGCGGCCTCCGCGGCTGCCGCGCCGGACCCGGTTGCGGGCCTGGTCGGCCCGCTCGGGGATCGTGTGCGGGATGCCGCGGCGGCGGAGCCAGGTGCGGATCGCCTTTGAGCTGTAGCCCTTGTCGCCAAGGACGTGATCGGGCCGGACGCGGGGGCGTCCCGGTCCGGTCCGGGGCACCCGGATCGCTTCCATCACGGCGGTGAACCGGGTGCGGTCGTTGGTGTTGCCGCCCGTGACGACGAAGGCGGGCGGCCCCGCCCGTCGCAGGCCAGGTGGATCTTGCTGGTCAGACCGCCTCCGGACCGGCCGAGGGCCGGGTCTCGGAGCTCCCTTTTCGGGCCCCGGCCGCGTGCTGGTGAGCCCGGACGACGGTGGAATCAACCGACACCAGCCACTCGATGTCGCCCGCCGCGTCCGCCTTCGCCTGAGCAGCCCGCGGCATCCGGTCGAACGTCCCGTCCGCCGCCCACCTGCGAAAACGCGTATGCAGTGTGGCCCACGGACCATAACGCCCGGGTACGTCCCGCCAGGCGACACCTGTGCGGAACTTCCACACGATCCCGTTCAGGACCCTGCGGTCGTCCAGCCGCTTCCGCCCCCGCAGCGACTCGGGCAGCAACAGCCGGACGAACTCCCACTCGGCATCGGACAGGTCATGACGACGTATCACGACACCATGATTCACCAGCGATGATCATTTGAAGACACTGCCTAGCCGCGTTCACCACACGCCCACTGCCCCCCTCCGCTCCACCCGGTCCTCGTCGAGCTGGTGATGGACGCCCTGTGCTGTCCAGTGCAGCCACGGCGCCGGCACGATCCCGACCCGATCGCCGTAGCCGGTCGGCAGGTCATGGTGGGCCTGGGTGAAGGCCACGCACGCAGGGTCGTCGAGCACCGCAATGAAATGCAGGTACGGCCGTTGATGGCGTTGCCGACAGCACTGACCAGCACCGCCTGAAAGCGACTGCGCAGTTCACAACGACGGTCGCCATGACCGCGCCCGGCCAGCGGTGCGAACTGCGGCAGGACGAGGCTCCTGCCCACATGCTGATCAGCCGTCGGCCGGCCTCCGGCGTTCGCTCGTGCCTCTGTTGCCGCACTCCCCGTCCGCGCGTCAGCGGGGCCCAGCTCATAGCGCCGCCGCAGGCGCCCTTGACCGGGCAACGTCCGCCTCGACACCCATGCCATCCCATTCGTCATGGTCTCGGAACGCGTCGTCATGATCCGACCAGCAAGCGCCGCCAGTCACTTTCAAAGGGAAAGGAGAGCGAAGAAGAGGCCCAGGAACGGCTCCAGGCCATCATCGAGGCCGCGCAGGCCGGCCTGCGCCCGTCGCCGGCCACCATGAAGCTCGCCGAATACGGCGAAACGAACATGAAACTCGCGCTGCACGGCCTGGAGTTGAAGAAGCTGGACCCCTACCTGTCGGGATGGCGGGTGCGTGTTGTCCCCGCCCCGGGTCACCTCGCGGTGCGGATGATCACCAATGGTGTCGTCGACCGCGCCGCGCAGAACTGGATCGCCGACGCAGGCGTGCAAGTCCGCGTCCTGCGACGCATCGCCGGCCACGGATCGCTGACCACGACCCAGCGATACCTACACCCCGACGTACACAAGATCACGACCGCCGGGGCAGCGCTCTCCGCTCACCTCAGCATGCTGCGCGCACCACGCTCGCTGCCGAGCCCGATCGTCGTGGCCCGCTGACCTCCGTCAAGGACGCCGGTCCCCAACTGGTCCCCGAGAACGGTCAAGGGCCGGTCTCGGATACCTCCGAAAACCGGCCCTGACCTGCGACTGTCTCCAGTCGGGACGACAGGATTTGAACCTGCGACCCCTTGACCCCCAGTCAAGTGCGCTACCAAGCTGCGCCACGTCCCGCTGCGTTCCCCCGGTGTTCCGGGTGACCGCGCAGGACAAACATTACCTCACTCCGAGGTCCGGATCGACGCGCGTGCCTGGTGGGCGCGGTTGGCGAGGGATTCGGCGCCGCAGGCGGTGGCCAGTTTGTGGGCCCTGGCGAGTTCGCGCGGGGAGCGGATGGCGATGCCGTAGTCGACGAGCGCCAGAGCGTGTTCGTACGCCGACGGGGACGACTCCAGGTGGCGGACCGATTCGGCGAGCAGGTGCACGGAGTCCTCGGCGCGGGCGAAGAGGGCGACGCAGCGCAGGGCCTCGCCGATCGCGGTGTCCGTTCCGAAGCGTTCGGCGTGCACCCGGGAGGCGGTGGCCAATTGAGCGGCGCGCTGCGGGTCATGTTCGGCCAGGGCACGGGCGAGGTCGCCGGCCCATGGCGCCCAGACACCGTTGAACCTGCCCCGTGCTTCCAGTGCCCGGCCTGCCGTTTCCAGTTCGGTGACGGCCTCCGCCGTACGTCCCTCGGCCAGCAGCAGCCTGCCGCGCAGGCACGGGGCGTCGGGCAGCACCATCGCACTGGGATACGGCGGACCGAAGTCGTAGCGGTCGGCCATCTCGCGGGCCTTGGCGACGTGTCCTCGGGCGATCAGGGTGTCGATCAGCAGACAGGCCGCGTCCCAGTGGACCGGAAGCCCGCTGCCGACACGGTCGGCGAGGCGCAGTCCCTCGCGGAGGAAGCCCTCGGCCTCGGCGAGTCGGCCGCGACGACGGTTCACCAGTCCGAGCAGTGTGTGCGCGAACGCGAGGTGGGCGCCGCTCCATCCGGAGATCTCGAAGGCCCGGACGGCCTCGCCGAACAGCGACTCGGCCCGGTCGAGCCGGTCGGTGAACGCGTAGGTGATGCCGACCAGCGTCGGGAGTTCGAAGCCCCATTCGGTGTCGGTCCAGCCGAGTCCCCGGGCGGGGTGGCCGTCGACCAGGGCGCGTTCGCAGAGGTCGACGATGAGCTGGGCGTTCTCGCCGCGCATCATGGCGTCGAACGCGCGGAGTGTGAGCAGGGCGCGCTCGGCGTTGTCCCGGCCGGTGAGGTGGTCGGCGTTCCGGGCGAGCCGACTGGAACGGGCGGGTCCGTCGTCCTCGGTGGCCTGCATGCCCTCCCAGAGGAAGTGGGCGGCCTGGAGCCGCATCAGGCCGGGACCGGGAGCGGTGCGTGTCGCCTCGGCCGCGAGGGCGCTCGCCGCTTCCTTGAGCTGATTGTTGTGGGAATGTGCGGCTGCCAGCCGGTAGGTCGCGTCGATCCGCTGGTCGTCGTCGAGTCCGGGCATGTCGAGGGCGGCCCGCAGGTGCCGGACGGTGGTGGCCGGGGAGCTCAGCAGCGTGGCGCAGCCCAGTTCGTACAGCAGAGTGGCCCTGACGTCCTGGCGCGGCGGTTCCTCCAGCGCACGTTCGAGGCAGCGGCGGGCGGCTTCCGGGGCACCGACCGCGAGGTGCTGCCTCGACGCCTCGCGGAGCTGCTCGACGAGCTCCTGGTCGTCGTCGGGATGTACTTCGAGGAGGTGGCGGGAGGCTGCCGCGGCGCCGAGCCCCGCGCGGGTGATCGCCCAGGCGGCCCGGCCGTGGAAGGCGGTGCGGGTGGCCGACGGGATGGAGCGGTAGATCGCGGAGGCGATCAGCGGATGGACGAACTCCAGCGGGTCGAACCCGGTGACGATGCGGGCCTCGCGCAGTTGCGCCGTGCAGTCGGCGGCCTCGGCCTGGCTCATTCCGGCGAGAGTGGCGGCGAGGTCCTGGGAGATCTCCGTGCCGAGAACGGCCGCGGCCCAGGCGAAGCGGGTGGCGTTGGTACCGAGCCGTTCCAGTCGGGCGACGAGGCCGCTGCCGCGGGCGGACGCACCGAGTTCGCGCAGCAGTCCGGCCGACTCCTCCAGCGGTGGCAGTTCGCCGTCCTGGACCTTGGCGACGAGTTCGACCGCCTCGTAGGGGTTGCCTCCGGTGACGGCCCACACCTCGCGGCAGAACGGGTCGTCGGCGTGTTCGCCGAGGCCGGCCCTGACGAGTTCGGCGGTGGCGTTCGGGGTGAGGGCGCGCAGGGCCACGCGGATCTGGGAGAGGTGCGCGTCGATGTGACCGCGCTCCCGGTGCCGCGCCGCCATTTCCTCCGGCCGGTGGGTCTGGACGACGAGGACGGGCAGTTCACCGAGGCGCTGGGTGAACGAATCCAGCCAGGCGAGGGTCTCGCCGTCGACCCAGTGGGCGTCATCGATGATGAGCACCAGCGGACGGTGGCTCAGCCGGGACGCGAGACGGGACACGACGAAGTCGAGACCGTCCCGGACGCCCTGCGGGTCGGGCTGCGGGCCGCTCGGTTCGGCGAGCCCGAGTGCCGGCGCCGCGATTTCGTACCAGGGGCCGAACAGGGCCCGCACTTCGTCGGCCGGGAACTGGTCGAGTGCCGGTTGCAGTAACTGCCGCACGACGTGGAAGGGCACGGACGTGACCGTCTCGCCGCCCCGGGCGGACCAGACCGTGCAGCGGTCGGCGGCCATCGACCGGATCTCGTCCAGAAGTGCCGTCTTGCCGATACCCGCCTCGCCGCTGAAGGTCAGCAGCCCTCCGGCGGCCTGGGCGCCGCACAGGGCATCCACGGCTTGTGCGGCAGCGGCGACTTCCGGTTCGCGCTCGTACAGTGGCCGGGACTGCTTCATCCCTACCCTCCCCAAAGTGGTGCGGACGAGTGTTGACACTAGTCGTGCACGAGCGTCGTCGGACAGTGGTTCGCACACTTCATCGCAGGTACGGGGCACAATCGAATGATGGATGCCACCAGCAGGGACCGGGATTCGGAGGGCCGGGCGCGCAATGCGCGCCCCCGTGACGGGCTGGGGCGTCCGCTGCCGTACGGGGCCCCCGGGGTGGAGCGCGGCCCCGAGGGGGTGGTGCGCACGGCGGAGGAGACGCTGCGGGAGGCCCAACGGCTGCTGGACGCGGGGATGCCGTTCCACGCGCACGAGGTGTTCGAGGACGCGTGGAAGTCGGGTCCGGTGTCGGAGCGGGAGTTGTGGCGCGGGCTCGCGCAGCTGGCCGTGGGCCTGACGCACGCGGCCCGGGGCAATGCGACCGGCGGGGCGCGGCTGCTGCGCCGTGGGGCGGCGGCCCTCGCCGGGGCGAGTGCCCCCGGACCGCACGGGATCGAGGTCGATGCGCTGATCGGCTGGGCCCGGGAGCTGGCGGACCGGGTCGAGGAGGAGGGCGTCCGTGGCGCAGCCGGTGGCGGCCCGGCGCGACCCGTCGTCGCGGCGGACGAGGCGCCTCGCCTGCGGTCCGGGGACCGGTAGGCGCGTACCGGGTGGGCCCCGCCGTCGGGGGCGGTGGTCCCGCGTGGCCCGGTCCGGCTCCGGGCCGGGGCATCGGGCAGACTCGGTACGGTGAAGAAGATCTACGTCATCGGTATCGGCGCGGGGGACCCCGATCATCTGACGCTTCAGGCCGTCAAGGCACTGAACAGGGTGGACGCGTTCTTCATCCTCGACAAGGGCGAGGAGAAGTCCGACCTCACCCGGCTGCGGCGGGACATCCTGGACGCGCACGTGAAGGACCGGCCCTTTCGGATCGTCCGGGCCCGCGATCCGGAGCGCGACCGCTCCGCCCCCGACTACGCGCCGGCGGTGGACGACTGGCGTCGGCGGCGTGCGGACCTGTACGAGCGGTTCATCGCGCGGGACCTGGGCGAGGACGAGTGCGGGGCGTTCCTGGTGTGGGGCGATCCGGCGCTGTACGACTCCACGCTCGGCATTCTCGACGAGATCGCCGCCCGGGGCTCGGTGTGCTTCGACCACGAGGTGGTGCCCGGGATCAGCAGTGTGTCCGCGCTGCTGGCCAAGCACCGGACGGGGCTGAACAGGGTGGGGCGTCCGGTGCAGATCACCACGGGCCGACGGCTGGCCGAGGGCTGGCCCGAGGGGGTCGACGACGTCGTGGTGATGCTCGATGCGCGGCAGGCGTTCACCCGCCATCTCGACCAGGACCTGTTCATCCACTGGGGTGCGTATGTGGGCACCGAGGACGAGATCCTGGTCTCCGGGCGGCTCTGCGAGGTGTCGGACCGGATCGAGGAGTTGCGGTCCGAGGCGCGTGCCCGCAAGGGCTGGATCATGGACACGTATCTGCTGCGCCGCGACTGAGCCGGTCCGCCCCGGTCGGCCGCCGGCCCCGCCCGTCCGCTCGCCGCCGGGGCCCGGGCGCAGCCTCCGAGGGCGTGAGAACGGCCGGGAACGTGCTGAAGTCGTGCCGTCGGACCCGCCCGGGTCCGGCCACCCGGCTCCCGGACGGTGAGGGGGGCCGACCCGCAGCCATTACGATCCGGCGTCATGAGCACTTCTGACCAGGACCAGGCAGTGGACAACCCGATAGCCGCTCCCGGGACCGCCGCCGACGGCGCCCACGAGAACGGGCCGAGGCGGACGCCCCGGACGGACGCGGAACCGGTCTCGTCCCCGACGGGCTCGAAGGCCGCTCCCGGCCCTGCCGACGAGACCGGCGCGAAGCGGGAGCCGGAGCCGGAGCCGGAGGGCGCTGCGGAGGAAGCGCCCGAGGCCGGGGCAGGAGCCGGGACCGAGGCCGGGGACCGTCGCCTGACGCCACGTCAGGCGCGACGGCTCAGGGTCGTGCTCTCCTCGGTGGGCATGGCCGCGATGGCGGTCGTCCTCGCGATGCGAATCGCCAGCCGGTCGTCGGTGCTCGTGGTCGGCGTCTACGGACTCGCGCTCATCCTCTGCGGAATCGTGATCGAGCTCAGCAGGAACGGCCGTACCCGGCTGGGGAGTTGGCTGCTCGCGGTGGGGCTCGTCGCGGCAATCGGTTCGGACTGGCTGCTGATTCCGTGACGTAGCGTCAGCACACACCGCGATCCGCACTGCGGAACCGTGCGGATCGACCCGGTCGAGCCGGTAGGCGCGCCGGTGGAACGGGCGCCCCGGTACGGCGGGCAGCGGCAGCCGCTGCCGGGGCAGCATCCGTTCGCCCTGGTGGACGGCGAGCGGTGGCGAGAACGGCGCCCGGGTGGTCCAGAGGCTGAAGCGCTCGTGGAGCGGGGCCTCCCGCGGGGACCGACGAGGTTCGGTGCCACCCATGGCAGTGGGGTGTCGACGGCGACGGGCAGGCGGCCCGCGGGCCAGTCGGGTGCCGCCAGGTGACGCAGTACGGGCGCGGCGACGGCGTGTCCTTCCTCGGCCGCGGCACGGGCGCTCTGCACACCGTGCAGGGGGTTGCCGACGGAGAAGAGACCGGCCGCGTACGTGCGGAGCCGGTGCCGCCCCTCGCGGACGAGCCGGCCTTCCAGCGAGCCGGGCACGGCGTCGAAACCGGTGTGCAGAATGGCGGTGTTGGCCTTCGCCGTGCCGTTGCCGATGTCGTCGCAGGCGTCGACGAGGGCGGTGCGCAGCGGGTGGCGGGCCAGTTCGCGGGCGATGGCGGCCCCGACCACGCCCGCGCCGACGCCGATCACGTCGTAGGTCGCGGTGCCCTGCGGTCCGGCTGCGGAACGGCCCGGTCGGGCGGCCGTGAGGGGTCCGTTCGACGTGACCGCGCCGCCCCTCGCGTCGCGAGTCGCGTCTTTCGTCGTGCGGTTCACCGGGGCTCTCGGGCGTGTCGGGCGGGTTCCATCAGGGTCTGCACGGCCGCGCGGAATCCGGCGAGGCGTTCCGCCGCCTCGTCGGCACCGATCCGCGGTTCGTAGACGGCGGCGGGTTTCCATGCGGGCAGTGCCTGCCGCAGCGGGAGGCCGGGGTCGGCGCCGAGACGTGCGACGGCCGCGGCGCCGAGCGCGGTGACGTCGGGCAGCGCGGACACCTCGACGGGGCGCTGCAACAGGTCGGCCTGGGTCTGCATGAGCAGCGTCGAGCGGGTGAGTCCGCCGTCGACGCGGAGGGAGTTCAGTGGCGCGCCCCGGTCGGTCGCCACGGCGGCGGCGAGTTCGACGACCTGCGCGGCGATGCCGTCGCACAGGGCGCGCACCAGGTGTCCGGGGGTGGTGTCGAGCCCGAGCCCGGTCACCGATCCGCGCAGGTCGCCGCGCCACCAGGGAGCGGCGAGACCGGCGAGTGCCGGGACGAAGGTGACGCCGCCCGCATCGGGGACGCCGGCACCGACGGGGTCGAGGTCTGCCGCACCGGAGATCACTCCCATTCCGGCGAGCCAGTCGACGGCCGATGCGGCGGTGTAGACCTGCCCGTCGAGGCAGTAGCTCGTGCGGCCGCCCAGTCGCCAGGCGACACAGCTGACCAGTCCGGAGGAGCCCCTGCGCGGGGTGGGGCCGGTCTGGGCGAGCAGGAACGCGCCGGTTCCGTAGGTGCATTTGGCGTCGCCCGGGTCCAGGGCGTGCTGGGCGAGGAGCGCGGCCTGCTGGTCGACGAGGAGACCCGTCAACGGGATGTCGGTGCCGAAGGCGTGTGTCGTGCCGACGGTGGTGTCGGAGTCGACGACGGCCGGCAGAAGCTCGTCGCCGAGGCCGAAGATGTCCAGGGCCTGCGCCGACCAGCCGACCCGGTCGAGGTCGAGGAGCTGGGTGCGTCCGGCAGTCGCCGCGTCCGTGACGAACGCGCCGGTCAGCTGGTGGACGAGCCACGAGTCGCTGGTGGTGACGACGCCTTCGCGGGTCAGCTCCCGGCGGATCCAGGCCATCTTGGGGGCGGCGAAGTAGGGGTCGAGCGGCAGACCGGTGAGGTGTGTCAACTCCGCGTCGCGTGCCGCCAGTTCCGAGCAGATGGGGGCGGATCGGCGGTCCTGCCAGACGATCGCCTCGGTGAGCGGACGCCCACTGTCCGGGTCCCAGGCGAGCACCGTCTCGCCCTGATTGGCCAGGCCGACGGCCACCACGGGCTCGCCCGCCTCGGCCAGCGCCCGGCGTCCGGCGTCGAGAACCGAGTCGAGCAGTTCCGTCGGATCGACCTCGACCGCTCCGCCGCCGTGGTGACGCGGCCGCACCGGTGACGAACCGGAACCGATCACGCCGCGCTCGGGGCAGACGACGAGCGCCTTGGTCCCCGACGTGCCCTGGTCCACGGCGAGTACCGGGCCTGTCATCGATGCTCCAGCTGTGCGAATGCTCTGCGGCTTGACGGAATCGTGATCGTTGATCTGCGACGCCCAGAGTGGTGCAGACCACCGCCCACGTCAAGGGCCGTCCGGCCCCATGCCGAAGGCAGTGACCTTCGGTCAATGTGCGGACTGACCAGTCGACTTGAGTAAGATCCGCGAACCGGTTCGGGAGTTGTGCACGACTGGCCCTACACTCACCGCCGAGCAACAACCGGACGCTTTACAACAGTTCATATTTCAACAGCTGCACGACCCCCCACGTCCCCGAGGACTCATGACACCGACACCCTGCCCCGAGCACCGACGCTCCGCCTCCTGGGCCTTTCACCGCCACACGGATTCCAAGCCGCCTGGTTGCGTGACGTGTTGAGGAGACATTCCGCCCCCCGTATGCCGTCCCGTAGCACGGGGGCAGGGCGATTTCATGGCCAACAGTGATTTCCGGCCGGTGTATCACCCGGCCGGTCATGACAACGAATTACGGGTCGCCTTACAGGATTTGCGCACCGGACGCTGGTTGTCCATGCGCAATCTGCTGGAGAGCACGCCGGACTGGGCGCTGTGGACCCAGCGCACCCAGGTACTGGGCGCGGTGGCCGCCGGATCGGACGCCGTGCAGGCGTGGTTGGCCGAGGAGCCGCGGAGCGTGGCCGGTGCCGTGATGCACGCGCGAGTCGTGGTGGAACGGGCCGTCCGGGCCCATCGTGAGGGCCATCACCGGGCCCGGGAACTGTGGCAGGAAGCCTGGGCCACGTGCCGCACGGCCGCGCACGCCTCGCCCGCCGACCCCGTGCCGTGGGTGTGCCTGCTGGCGCTGTCCCAACTGGACGAGCGCCAGCAGTTGGAGGAGCACCGGGTGCACCCTCCGGGGCCGATGCTCTTCCCCGGCCCGTGGGGTCTGCTCGCGGAGGCCGACAGGCGCGACCCGTGCAACCGCGAGGCCTACCACCGGATGCTTCAGTTCGTGTACGCGCGCAAGGCCGGCGGGACGCTCTCGGAGGCGTTCAACTTCGTGCAGTGGGCGGCCTCCTCCGCCCCCGACGGCTCCTCACTGCATGTGCTGCCGCTGTACGTGCGGGTCGAACGCTACCGGCGCGAGCAGGGACACGAGAAAGCCCTGGATCTCCACTGGGTCACCGAGGACGCGGAGCGGGACGCGATGCGCGCGCTGGAACTCTGGTTCCGGCGCACTCCCCCGATCACGCATTCCCTGCCCGACCTCAACCACCTGGCCCACGCGTTGTGGGGGGCGCTCAAATTCACCGAGGCGGCGGCGGTGTTCGAGGAGCTCGGACCGTACTTCACCTCCGTCCCCTGGGTGTACCGCACGCGTGACCCCAGGAATCCGGGCGGCGCCGAGGAGGTATTCCTGCGCGCCCGGAACCGCTGCCTCGCCGCACCCCGCGACCCCGGCAGGGGACCGCACGGCTGAGCCGGGAGCGGGAGCTCTTCCGCTCCCCCTCCCGCGGGCTCCTTGCCGCGTCCCGGCCGCACCCCCTTCCGCTTCCCCCTTTTCACCGCTCCATGGAGGTATCCCCATGTCCATATCCACCCCGACCCAGTCGGGCGCGGATGCCGCCCCGCCCAACGACGAGGAGCGGCGGCTGCGCGAACTCGGCTATCAGCCGGTGCTCGCCCGCCGCATGGGCGGCTTCGGCAACTTCGCCATCAGCTTCTCCGTCATCTCGATCCTCTCCGGCTGCATGACGCTGTACGGCTTCGGCATGTCGACCGGTGGTCCGGCGGTGATGCTCTGGGGCTGGGCGGGCGTCGGCCTGTTCGTGCTCTGCGTCGGCATGGCGCTGGCCGAGGTCACCAGCTCCTACCCGACGTCCGGGGCGCTGTACTACATGGCCGACCGGCTGGGCGGTCGCAAGTGGGGCTGGTACACCGGTTGGCTGAATCTGCTCGGCCTGCTCGGTGCGATCGCCGGGATCGACTACGGCGCCGCGCTGTTCACCGGGGCGCTGATGAACCTCCAGTGGGGATTCACCCCCACCCCGGGGAAGACCATGATCATCTTCCTCTGCATCCTGCTGCTGCACGCCGTACTGAACCTCTTCGGCGTCCGCCTCGTCAGCGTGCTCAACTCCATCAGCGTGTGGTGGCATCTCCTCGGTGTCGCGATCATCGTCACGGTGCTGGCGGTCGTGCCCTCGCACCACCAGTCCCCGTCGTTCGTCTTCACCGAGTTCGTCAACGACACCGGCTGGCACAACCCGCTGTACGTGGCGGCGATCGGTCTCCTCCTCGCCCAGTACACCTTCTGCGGCTACGACGCCTCCGCACACCTCTCGGAGGAGACGTCGAACGCCTCGGTGACGGCCGCCAAGGGCATCGTCCGCGCGATCTGGGTGTCCTGGGTCGCCGGTTTCGTCCTGCTCGCCGGGCTGACCTTCGCCATCCAGGACTACAAGGGCGCCCAGGACAGCCCGACCGGAGTGCCTCCGGCGCAGATCCTCATCGACGCGCTCGGGACGTCCGGCGCCACGGCACTCCTGCTGATCGTGATCGCGGCACAGCTCTTCTGCGGCAACGCGGAGGTCGCCGCCGCCAGCCGCATGGTGTTCGCGTTCAGCCGTGACAACGCCCTGCCGGGTTCGGCCCTGTGGCACAAGGTGAGCGCCCGCACCCAGACGCCGGTCAACGCGGTGTGGCTGTCGGTGGTCGTCGCCGGACTGCTGGCCGTGCCGTCGCTGTACTCCGCCACCGCGTACGGCGCCGTGACCGCGATCAACGTCATCGGCATCACGCCCGCCTACGCCATCCCGATCTTCCTGAAGCTGCGCTCCGGGAACCGGTTCGAGCGCGGGCCGTGGCACCTGGGCCGCTGGAGCAAGCCGATCGGCTGGATCGCCGTGGTGTGGGTCGCCTTCGTCACCGTGCTGTTCCTGCTCCCGCAGTCCTCCCCGGTGACGGTCGACTCGATGAACTACGCGTCGATCGCCCTGGTCGCCGTGCTGCTCCTGGCCACCATCTGGTGGTTCGTCGCACGCCGCTCGTACAGCACGCCGTCGGCGTACGGGAACGCCCATGAGCAGGCACAGATCGAGGAAGACATCATCTGACCCGGCCGCACGCGTCCCGCCGTACGTCCTCGGCCCTCCCCCGCCGCCACGACCGGCGATCGGGGAGGGCCGGGGCGCGCACGGAGACGGCGCGGCACGACGGGTCGACGAGGCCGCCACCCCACCCTCTGATCGTTTGAACGTTCCGCCCTCCTCCGATCGATCGCTTGACCAGGAACGATCAGTCGATCAGGATTCCTCGTGACCCGAATCAGAAGCCGCAGGAGGTGGGCATGCCCGGTCCGGAGGCTGTGGCTCGGGTCGCGCCGGACGTCGCGGGCACAGCCGGATCCGCCCGGGAGACCCCGGAGGCCGACGTCCCGCGCCGCCACCACCCGGCCGCGGGCACCGGAGTCGCCCGTCCCGCACGACGTGAAAGGCTGCCCTTCTCCATGATCGCTCCCCACCCCGCCTGCCCCCTCGAACTTCCCGCCGACGACCGGGTGTCGAGCCCCCGCACCGGCTACACGCGCGCGCACTGGGAGGCCGCGGCCGACGGACTGCTCAGGGCCGCCCTGACGTGGGCCACGCCCGGTGGCGCGCTGCTGGACCTGCCGGGCAGGCCCTCCGCGTCCGGGGTGCGTTCCGACGGCCTGGAGGGGTACGCGCGCACGTTCCTCGCCGCCGCCTTCCGGGTGGCGGGTGCGGGCGGCGACGATCCGCACGGCTGGATCGACCGGTACGCCGAAGGGCTTGCGGCGGGCACCCTCACCCCGGGCCGGGAGGACACCGAGTCGTGGCCGCTGATCCGCGACCACGGGGTCTTCGGCCAGCCCATGGTCGAGTCCGCGTCGGTCGCCATCGGTCTGCGGCTCACCCGGCCGTGGCTCTGGGACCGCCTGGACTCCGGCGTGCAGGACCGTGCCGAGGCGTGGCTTCGGGACGCCCTGCGGCACACCCCCTCCCCCAACAACTGGTACCTCTTCCCCTACTCCGTCGCCGGGTTCCTGGAGTCCGTGGGCCGGGGCGACGCGGAGACGGCCCGGGCCAAGGAGCGCGCCCTCGACCTGCTGGAGACCTGGTACCGCGGAGACGGCTGGTACGCCGACGGCGACGGCCGCGCCTTCGACCACTACAACGGCTGGGCGCTGCACCTCTACCCGGTGCTGGACGCCCACCTGTCCGGCGACGCCGACCTGTCCGCGCACTACGGCGGCCGCCTGCGCGAGCATCTGGAGGGCTTCTCGCACCTGTTCGGGGGCGACGGCGCGCCGATTCATTTCGGCAGGTCGTTGACCTACCGTTTCGCCGCCGCCTCGTCGGTTGCGCTCGGTGCCGTCACGGGGCACACCCCGCTCACGCCCGGCACCTCGCGCCGGTTGGTCAACGGGGCGCTGCGCTACTTCCTGGACCGCGGCGCGACGGGCACGGACGGGCTGCTGAACCTGGGCTGGCACGGCCCGCACGAGGCCACGCTGCAGAACTACTCGGCTCCCGCGTCGCCGTACTGGGCGTCGAAGGCATTCGTCTCGTTGCTCGCCCCGGAGGGCCACCCGTTGTGGACGGCGCCGGAGGAGCCCGCACCCAGCGAGGGTCCCGACCGGGTTCTCGCCCTGCCCGCCCCGGGGCTGCTGGTGCAGACCACCGCGGCCGACGGGATCGTGCGGCTGCACAACCACGGCAGCGACCACGTGCGCCCGCACGAGGGCGAGGCGCAGGCGGCCGACGATCCGCTGTACAGCCGTCAGTCGTACTCCACCGTGACCGGCCCCACGTCGGCCGCGAACACGGCGGACAATCACCTGGCCGTGGTCGTCGCCGGGGTGCACAGCGGTCGCCGCGTGATCCGCGCACTGGGCGCGGGCGGGGGTGACGGCTGGGGCTGGGCCGCCTCCTGGCACCGGCCCGTGTTCATGTCGGGACCGCCGATGGTTCCGGGGATGCGGGTGGAGAGCGTCACCGTGGCGCGCGGCCGGTACGAGCTGCGGGTGCACCGGGTGGTCGGCGCGCCGGACGGGTCCCGGGTGGAGCAGACGGGCTGGGCCACCGGACGCGAGGACACGGTGGTGTCGGAGCTGCACGGCCTGCACGGCTGGGAGACCCGGGACGTGGTGCGGGCCCCGCAGGGCACCGCGTACACGCCGTGGGCGGTGGTGCCCCGCCTGTCCGCCCCGGTGAGCGGGACCGCGGTGCTGGTGGCGCTCGCGTCGCTGACCGCCGAGCCCGGGGCCGCGCCGCTCGACTCCGCCGTGAGCGCTGTCGAGGTGGACGGGGACGCGGTGCGCGTGATCTGGGCGGACGACGCGACGACGACCCGGATCGGCTTCGATCCGCTGTCCGTCACACACGGCTGAGCACCGGAACGGCGGGGTGCGCGCCGGAAACGGCGGCGCACCCCGCGACCCGCTACACGTCGGTGCGGATCACCACGACCAGGGTGCGCGGACCGTGGACGCCCTCCACCCGCTCCAGTTCGATGTCCGACGTGGCGGACGGACCGCTGATCAGTGTCGTCGGCCGGTCCGGCACCAGCCGGGCCACCGCTTCCGGTACGCCGACCTCGACCGCCGACAGATCGACGACGCACACATGCAGGTCCGGGACGAGCGAGAGTGCCCGCCTGCCCTGGTCGGACGAACCGTCCAGGAAGATCGTGCCCGTCTCGGCACAGCCGACCGCCGAGGCGGTGACGACGCCGTCCAGCGCGTCGAGGGCGGGGGCCGGAGTGTCGGTGGAGTCCTGCCGGACCTCGCCGTCGTATGCGGCGAGCCACGCCGGGTCGAGTCCCGTCGGCACGCCGATCCGGCCGGCCCCGTGCTCCCGCAGCGCCTCGGCGACGGTCGGCGCGGTGCGGTCGGCGGTGCAGGTGTACACCCGTGCCTTGTAGTCGACGAGCCGGTCGGTGAAGAGCGCCAGGCGTTCGTCGTCCGCGAGGGTGCGGCCGGTCCGGTAGGCGCGGGGAACGGGGACGTCGCGGGTCGGTGCGAGGGTCAGCGCGTCCCTGATCCGGCCCAGGACCGTTTCGCGTGCGGTCGTCATGCGCCGTCCTCCTTCGTCCGCCGGTCTCTCGCGTACTCGTCCGCGGCGGTCCGCATCGTCGCGGCACCCTCGTCCGATGCCAGCCAGGCGCGGAAGGATCGCTTGGGCGGGGCGGCGGTGTCACGGGCGGCGCTCCAGCCGTCGAGCGGCGGTGGCAGATGCGAGATCGTGCCGTCCCGCCCGGCGATGATCCGGCCGACCGCCGCCCCGCGCTGCGCGGCCGTGTACAGGCCGGGTCGCTTCATCACGCCGGCGGCTGCCTTCATCGCCAGTTTCTCCGCCGTCGCGCCGCCCCGTTCGGTGTGCTGATGACGCAGTTCGACCAGCAACGAGGGGATGTCGATCTTCACCGGGCAGGCGTCGAAGCAGGCCCCGCAGAGACTGGACGCGTACGGCAGCGAGCCGTTCGGGTCACCCTTGGCAACGTCCATCCCGGCGAGCTGCGGGGTGAGGACCGCGCCGATCGGCCCCGGATACGTCGATCCGTACGCATGGCCGCCGGCCCGCTCGTACACCGGGCAGACGTTGAGACAGGCGGAGCAGCGAATGCAGTTGAGCGCCTCGCGCCCGATCCGGTCGGCGAGTGCCGCCGTGCGCCCGTTGTCGAGCAGGACGAGGTGGAATTCCTGCGGCCCGTCGCCGGGCGTCACCCCGGTCCACATCGAGGTGTACGGATTCATCCGCTCACCGGTGGACGAGCGCGGCAGGAGTTGCAGAAAGACTTCGAGGTCCTGGTAGCGCGGCAGCACCTTCTCGATGCCCATGACGGTGATGAGGGTGTCGGGCAGGGTCAGGCACATGCGCCCGTTGCCCTCGGACTCGACGACGCAGAGCGTCCCGGTCTCCGCGATACCGAAGTTGGCTCCGGAGATCGCGACCCCGGTCGTCATGAACTTCTCGCGCAGATAGGCGCGGGCCGCGGCGGCGAGGTGCGCGGGAACGTTGTCCAGGCGCGGGTCGACGCCGGGAATCTCCTTGAGGAAGATCTGCCGGATCTCGTCGCGGTTGCGGTGGATCGCGGGGACCAGGATGTGTGACGGCTTGTCATGGGCGAGCTGGACGATCAGTTCGGCGAGGTCCGTCTCGTAGGGGGTGATGCCGACCGATTCGAGGTGCTCGTTGAGGCCGATCTCCTGGGTGGCCATCGACTTCACCTTGATGACGTCGGTGCTCCCGGTCGCCCTGACGAGCCGGGTGACGATCTCGTTGGCCTCGATGCCGTCACGCGCCCAGTGGACGGTGCCGCCGCGCTCGGTGACCTTGGCCTCCAGTTCCTGGAGCAGCTCGGGGAGCCGGTTCATGGTGTCGGTCTTGATGGCCGAACCGGCGTCCCGCAGCGCCTCCCAGTCGGGGAGTTCGCCGGTGACGCCCAGGCGTTTGGCGCGGATCGTGCGGGTGGCCCGGCCGAGGTTGCGGCGCAGTTGCTCGTTGCGCAGTTCGTCGTGGGCGGCCTTCGGGAACGTGCGGTCACCGCGCAGGTTGCCCGTTCCGTACGGGGAACGGGGCGGGGGCGCGGGCATGCCGAGGAAGGTGCTGCTCATCGGACGGCCTCCGTCGGGACGTAGGGCGCGGTGCGGGTGGCGGAGAGGATCTGCGCGAGGTGCAGGGTGCGGGTGCCGGACCGGATACGGGAGAGGCCGCCGCCGATGTGCATCAGGCAGGACGAGTCGCCGGCGGTGCAGAAGTCCGCCGCGGTGGTGGCGATGTTGCGCATCTTGTCCTGGAGCATCGCCGTCGACGTCTCGGCGTTCTTGACGGCGAAGGTGCCGCCGAACCCGCAGCACACATCGGCCTCGGGAAGCTCGACGAGATCGATGGAATCGACGGCCCGGAGCAGTTCGAGCGGCTTCTCACCGACCCGGAGCATGCGCAGGGAGTGGCACGTGGGGTGGTACGTCACACGGTGCGGGAAGTAGGCGCCGACCTGAGTGACCCCCAGGACGTCGACGAGGAGCTCCGACAGTTCGTAGGTCTTGGCCTTGACGCAGGCGACCCCCGCCCGCAGTGCCGCGTCCCCGTACCGCTCGGCGACGATCTCGTGCTGATGCCGGACCGACCCCGCACACGATCCGGACGGCATGACGACGGCTTCGATCGACGCGTCACCGAACTGCTCCGCGAAATTCCGCACCAGGGGCACGGGTTCGCGTTGGTATCCCGTGTTGACGTGCATCTGCCCGCAGCAGGTCTGTCCGGGCGGGAACACCACGTCATGGCCGAGCCTGGCAAGCAGGACCGCAGTCGATTTCACCGCCTCGGGGAAGAGCGTGTCTCCCAGACAGGTGGCGAAGAGTCCGATGCGCATGGGTCTCTCCGATCATTTCGTTACACGATTCTTTTATGGTCTGACCATACTAGGCTCGGTCCGAAATGCGAAGCCACGGCACGAGCCACCCCCGCTCCGAAGCGCCGGAGACGGAGACGGAGACGGAGACGGAGACGGAGAAAAATCATGCCCATGACAATCTTTGACCTCCGGACCGCACCCGCCCACGGGACGGCGACAGCGCCAGTCAATCCCGCCTTTCGCCCTCGCCCTCGTCGACCAAAGTGCCGTGCAGGCTGCGGATGTGCCGTTCGACCAGGTCGGCGGCCTTCGCCCCGTCGCCCGCGCGCACCAGCGCCAGGAGTTCGGCGTGCTCCGCGTTGAGGGCGGCGGCCGTGGCCGACCAGTCCTCGACCCGCTCCAGGGCCCGCAGGATCAGCGGGCGCACCGACTCACGGACGGCGGACGTGAGCGTGGAGGTCAGCGCGTTGCCGGAGCCCCGGGCGACGCAGACGTGGAACCGGGTGTCCACGTCATTGAACTCGGACACCGTGATGCCCGGCTCACCCATGCGCGCGACGAGCCCCTCCGCCTCATCGAGATCCCCCGCCGAGGCATGCTGCGCCGCCGCCTCGAAGCTGGACCTCTCCAGCGCGACGCGCGCCTCCAGGACGTCGTGCAGGCCATAGCTGCCCAGGGCGAAGTGCAGACGCAGCAACCGGCCGAGTGCGTCGTCCGGGTTGCGCACGATCCGCGCACCGGCATCCGGCCCTCTGCCCGGCTGGGCGACCAGCACACCGATGGTCTCCAGCACCCGCAGCGCCTCGCGCAACGCGGACCGGCTGACGCCCAGCACCGGCGCGAGCTCCCGCTCGGGGGGCAGCCGGTCACCGGCCCTGAGCTCGCCGGCGAACACCCGCTGCTCGATGCTTTGGAGCACGAGTTCGTGCGTGCGGGACTGCCGCACGGGCTGCCATTCGACAGGCATCCGTCACCCCCTGCGTCGGCCGGAATCATCCGGGTGCGGTCAGCTCTGCTGCACAGCTCCCACTATGTCACATATAACGTATGGTCGGACCAGAGAGCAGTCGGATGCGATCGGTCCGCACCACCGCTCTCCCGCCCATCGCCCGCTCCCCCGCAGGGGGTTGGGCAGGGGCCGGCGCGAAGACGTGCATCGGGGCGTGCCCCGATGAGGCACATCGAGCACACGCTCCCCCTCGGATTCATCTGATTCTCACGCAATCGCTCTACGGTGAGTGGCGTGACCCAGACGAGCCCGCCCGGCTGGCATCCCGACCCCGGGCATACAGGAATCGGTCCCCTTCACGAACGCTGGTGGGACGGCGACCGGTGGACCGACCATCGCCGCGTACCGCCCCACGTGGTCCGGCGGCGCCGACTGCGCATCGGCCTCGGAATCACCGCGGGAGCGGTGGTGCTGGCCGCCCTCGGGGGCGGCCTCTTCCTCCTGTCGGACCACTCCGGCGACCCGAGGCGGGAGGCAGCCACGGCTCCGTCCGCCCCGCCCTCCGGCGCGCCCGGGGGCGAAGGACGCGAACGCGGCGGGCGCGGCGAGAGCGGTGCGCCGGAACGGGGCCTGCCGCCGGTGGAGGACGGCTACGCCACGGACCTGCTGAGCGGCATCAGCCTGCCCGTGCCGGACGGCTGGCAGGGCCAGTCGAGTGTCGGGGGCGCCGCGGTGACCACGGGCGAGTACGACTGCCCGGGCAACGCCTCGGGGCAGTGTGTGCGCGGCGGGGTGTTCTCCAGGGCCGCGACGCTGCTGAAGCTCGACACGACGACGGCGAAGGCCACGGCGACCCGGGACATCTCCACCAACGCCGAGGAGTCGTACGGAGCGAAGACATACGGCGGCATCACCTCGCACGAGGAGCTCAAGTCCGGGACGGTCACGGTGGCAGACCGTCAGGGCTACCTGGTGCGGTGGAAGGTGGTGACGAAGAACGGCACCGACGGGTACGTCCAGTCGCTGGCCTTCCCGTCCCCCCGTTCCGAGAACGTGATGGTCGTGGTGCGTTTCGGTTTCGACATCGGTTCCCAGGCACCGGCGCTCTCCGTGATGGACGACATCACCAAGGGCATCAAGACGGCCTCCGGAACGGGAGCCGGGCCGGGCGCCATCGCGTAGGAATTCCGCGGGCCCCCTCGGACCGGCCGCGTCCGGCGGGGCCGGCTCCGCGCGCACGGCGGAGCTGAGTACGAGGACGGCCGGGCTGAGTACGTCGTCCGATCCGCCGTCCGGGCGGGGCTGGTCGAATGACGGCCATGGTTCCCGACGCACCGCGACGCCCCCGCATGCAGCACGTGACCACGGCCGGTGCGGCCCTGGCAGTGACCCTGGGCCCGCTGGTCATCGGCGTGCTGCTGGCCAAGACCATGGCGGTGGACCCGATGTCGCCGGTCAACGCCCTGGTCACCAGGGGCGGTCAGCCCGTGCTCCCCTCCCCCGCGCAGTGGCGCGGCTGCGGCACCCGGGCGCTGCACAGCTGGCGGGGCGGGCTCGACGTCCACAGGCGCCCGGCCGTCCCGGCCACGCGGCGCCTCCGGGTCCGTCCGCCCCGACGGGCCGGGCGGTCCGTGTCGGAGCCCTGACGGGCCGGGCGGGAGCCCCCGCCGGTCAGTCCGGGCAGCAGTGCAGGAACAGTTCGGGCTCGGGTACGGCCGCTCCATGGGCCGGGGTGAACAGCTCGCTGTGTTCCCACAGCACCGAGAATCCGGCCGCGGTGACCGTCGCGAGGAAGCCGTCGGGGTCGAAGCTCGACACGCGCATCTCCTGCCCCATGAAGACGACCGGAACGTCCTCGACGTCCAGCGGCACCGTCGCGACGGCCAGCACGCCTCCGGGGACCAGGAGCCGCCGGAGCTTCCGCAGCAGGCGCAGCTGGTCGTCGCGCCCCATCTGCAACAGCGAGAAGTACGCGCACACCGCATCGAACTTGCCCTCTTCCAGGTCGAGTTCGCGGATGTCGGCGCAGACGAACGAGGCATCCGGCACCTGCCGGGTCGCCAGCTCCACCATGACGGGCGAGACGTCGACGCCCAGCACGTCGTGTCCGGCCCCGGTCAGGGTCGACGCGGTCGGCCGACCCGTTCCGCTGCCGACGTCCAGCACCCGGCTGTGCGGCGCGAGCGCGTCCAGGAGTCGCCGGAGCGAGGCGAGACGACCGGCGGAACCGGCGAACGCCCGCTCGTACTCGGCGCCGAGGGCGTCGAACACCGCCGCGGCCGGCCGTGGTCTGAGTCCATCGATGCGGTCCTTCCCTCGATCCGGTGGCTTCTCGCGATCGTCGCATCATCCCGGCCGGCCATCAACGCCCGACTCTCCTGACACGGCATCATTTTCGGTGAGGACGCGACGGCGCCACGGCGCCGCTGCCGGAAATCCGGTACCCCGCCGGTGCCCGGGGTCACTACACTCGCCACCGATCACGCGCCACGGGGTACGACCGGGCGCACACCGTGACAGTACGAGGGAGGACCGGCCATGCGTGACCACACCGCTGCCGTCGCTCCCCGCACACGGTACGAGGTGATCCTGGTGTCTCGGTGCCGCCGGTGCCCGCTGCGCGGCCGGCACCGGATGCCCGCGACGAGCAACTGACCTCATTCCGACTCGAGTCGACCGCCCGGCCCTCCGCCGCTGCGGTTGCCGGTGCCCGGGTTCCTCCGGGCGACGCCTCGGGCCGGCTCGTCCGGCGATCGCGCCGCCCGATCCCGTATCACCCCGAAAGGCCATGGGCCGTGCGCACCAACCAGCTCCCTCGTACCGCCAGTCCGCTCGCCCGCGTTCGCAACCTGGGCATCCTCGCCCACGTCGACGCAGGCAAGACCACCGTCACCGAACGGATCCTCTACATCACCGGCACCGTCCACAAACGCGGCGAGGTCCACGACGGGACGACCGTCACCGACTTCGACCCCCAGGAACGCGATCGCGGGATCACCATCTTCGCCGCCGCCGTGAGCTGCGCCTGGGACGACCACCGCATCAACCTCATCGACAC
Source organism: Streptomyces sp. NPDC056061 (assembly GCF_042266885.1). NCBI lineage: Bacteria > Bacillati > Actinomycetota > Actinomycetes > Kitasatosporales > Streptomycetaceae > Streptomyces > Streptomyces sp. NPDC056061. The sequence continues at coordinate 107,964 of NZ_JBHJWQ010000017.1, forward strand.
TCCGGGCCATGTCGACTTCTCCGACGAGGTGGAACGCTCGTTGCGGGTGCTCGACGGGGCGATCGCGGTGTTCGACGCAGTCGCCGGCGTCGAACCGCAGAGCGAATCGGTGTGGCGTCAGGCCGACCGGCACAGCGTGCCCCGGATCGCCTTCGTCAACAAGCTGGACCGTGCCGGTGCCGACCTCGACACCGCGGTGGCGTCGATACGCGAGCAGCTGCACCCGGTGCCGCTGGTCGTGCAATTGCCGATCGGCGCGGAGGACGGGTTCACCGGCGTGGTCGATCTGTTGCGCATGCGGTCGCTGGTCTGGTCCGACGATCGTGACACCTACGAGGAGGGGGAGGTGCCGGATGCCCTGCGCGAGGAGGCGCAGCGACGCCGCCGACTCCTCGACGAGACCGTGGCGGAACTGCACCCGGCGGCGCTGGAGGAGTTCTGCACGGAGTCGACGGTGTCCGCGGAGACACTGGCCGTCGCGCTGCGCGACCTGACCCGCACGGGTGAGGTCGTCGTGGTGCTGTGCGGTTCGGCCTACCGCAATCGCGGGATCGAGCCGCTGCTGGAGGCGGTCGTGGCCTACTTGCCCTCCCCGTCGGACGTGCCCGCGGTGCGCGGCACGCTGAACGGGGCCGAGCAGGAGCGGCCCGCCGATCCCGGGGCGCCGTTCGCCGCGCTGGCATTCAAGGTGAACTCGACGGCCACGGGTCGGCTGACCTACCTGCGCGTGTACTCGGGAACGGTCCGGAAGGGGGACACGGTGCTGGACGCGGGCGCGCGGCGCAACGAACGCGTCGGTCGGATCCTGCGGATCCGGGCGGGCCGGCACTCGGACGTCGACCGGGCGGTGGCCGGGGACATCGTCGCGATGATCGGGCTCAAGGGGGCCCGCGCCGGAACGACCCTGTGCGCGCCGGCGGCCCCGCTGGTCCTCGAAGCTCCGTCCGTGGCCGACCCGGTCGTCTCCGTGGTGGTCGAGGCGCGCAGGAGCGTGGACACCGAACGCCTGGCGTCGGCCCTGGCGCGGCTGGTCGAGGAGGACCCGTCGCTGACGGTCCGGACCGATCCCGAGACCGGTCAGACAGTGCTGTCGGGGATGGGTGAACTGCATCTGGAGGTGGCGGTGGAGAAGATCCGTCGTGCCCATGGCCTGGAGGTCGGCGTCGGCAGGCCCCGGGTCGCGTACCGGGAGACCGTCGTCCGTGGCGTGTCCGGGCTGGTGTACCGGCACGTCAAGCAGGACGGGGGCGCCGGCCAGTTCGCCCACGTCGTTCTCGACACCGAACCGCTGGACGCCGCCGACGGCGCAGCGACGGGCTTCGTGTTCCGGTCGACCGTCGTCGGCGGCCGGGTGCCGCAGGAGTACGTCCGGGCCGTCGAGGCGGGCTGCCGGGACGCCCTGACCGAGGGGCCGCTCGGCGGTCACCCGGTGACCGGTCTGCGGGTCACACTGACGGACGGGGCGACCCACTCCAAGGACTCCTCGGACATGGCGTTCCGGACGGCCGGCCGATTCGCTCTCCGCGAGGCGCTGCGCAACGGGGACATGGCGTTGCTGGAGCCGGTGGTGGAGGTGACCGTCACCGTTCCCGACGACGCGGTGGGGGGCGTGCTCGGCGACCTCGCCGCACGGCGCGGGCGGGTCTCGGGCTCGGTCGCCCGGTCCGGCACGTCGGTGATCACCGCGACGGTACCGCTGGCCGAGCTGTTCGGCTACGCCACCCGGCTGCGCAGCCGCACCCGGGGCCGGGGAACGTTCACCACCCGGGCGACCGGTTACGCCCCGGCGCCGACCGCGCCCGGCCGCGGGACGGAGCCCCGGTAGGAGTCGGCGAGCGGTCCCGCCCGTACGCGGGCGGGACCGTTCCTCGGCCCACTCACTTTCCCCGGCCGTCGAAGCCCCTCGTACGGCCCCGGAACGGGGATGATCCCCGAAACGACCGAGGGCCGTTTCGGATTGCTCCGAAACGGCCCCTCACTCACGACTCCTACGAGTCGGGACGACAGGATTTGAACCTGCGACCCCTTGACCCCCAGTCAAGTGCGCTACCAAGCTGCGCCACGTCCCGTTACCCGTCTGACCTGGGCTTTCCCCTGGCCGGACGCGCATGAGAACAATACCGCACTCGGGCGGGTGGTCACGAACCGCTTTCTCGCGCTTGACCTCGACCAAACTTGATGTTTCACGGTGGAGACATGACGTGGACGACTGACCCGGCAACGGGCACCTACGACGACATGAACCGGCTGATGAGCCTGATGACGGGGGACGAGAAGCACGGTCCCGCCGCGACCTCCACACTGGACGCCCTCTGGGTGCTGTACGACCGAGTGCTGCGGGTCACACCCCGAACCGTCGACGCACCCGACCGCGACCGGTTCCTGCTGTCCAAGGGGCACGGCCCGATGGCGTACTACGCGGTGCTGGCCGCGCACGGCTTCTTCGGCGAGGAGCTGCTGCCCGGCTTCGGGACGTACGGCTCGCCGCTCGGGCACCACCCGGACCGGACGCTGGTGCCGGGCGTCGAGATCGGCAGCGGTTCACTGGGGCACGGACTGCCGCTGGCCGTGGGGAACGTGCTCGGCCTGCGGGCACAGGGGCTGACCGATCCGCGGGTGTGGGTGCTGATCGGGGACGCCGAACTGGACGAGGGCAGCAATCACGAGGCGATCGCGTACGCGGGTCCGGCCGGGCTGGAGCAGCTGCACACCGTGGTGATCGACAACGCTTCGGCGTCGTACGCGCGGCCCGGCGGGATCGCGGCCCGGTTCGAGGTCGCCGGCTGGTCGGTCGCGTCCGTGGACGGCCGTGACCACGAGGCGTTGTTCGAGACCTTCACCGCGCCGCACTCCGGCCGGCCGCGGGCCGTGGTCGCGCACGTCGACCCCAAGCAGTGACCGCACGGACGCGATCCGAGGCGTCCGAGGCCGCGGACACGGCGACCGTGCGGGCGCGGAAACCACGAAACGAGAGAAGGACAGCCCATATGGACACGATGCGTGACCGTTTCATCACGACCGTGACGCGGATGCTGGACGAGGACCCGCGCCTGGCACTGGTGCTGGCGGAGATCAGTCGGGACGGCTTCGCAGCGGCCGAGCGCGCCCATCCGGACCGGGTCGTCAACGTGGGGATCAGGGAGCAGCTGCTCGTCGGGGCCGGCGCGGGAATGGCGCTCACCGGGCTGCGCCCGATCGTGCACACCTTCGCCAGCTTTCTCGTGGAGCGGCCGTTCGAGCAGGTCAAGCTGGACTTCGGCCATCAGGGAGTGGGCGGGGTGCTGGTCAGCGCCGGAGCCTCGTACGACTGGCCGGCCGGCGGTTTCACGCATATGTCGCCGGGCGATGTCGCCCTCCTGGACACCCTTGAGGGCTGGACGATCCATGTCCCGGGCCATCCCGACGAGGCCGAGGCGCTGCTCCGGCGGGCGGCGGGCGGGGACGACCGGGTGTATGTGCGGCTGTCGCTCCAGTCGAACGACCGGGCCCGTCCGGTCGGGGAAGGGGGCGGGTTCACCGCGGTGCGGGAAGGGGCACGCGGGACCGTGGTCGCGGTCGGCCCGATGCTCGACAACGTGCTCGCAGCGACCGAGGGTCTCGATGTGACGGTGTTGTACGCGACGACCGTCCGGCCGTTCGACTCGGCCGGGGTGCGGCGGGCGGTGGGTGACCGCGGGGCGGCCGATGTGGTGGTCGTCGAACCGTATCTCGCGGGCACGTCCGCGGCCGTCGCCCATGACGCCCTCGCCGATCTGCCGCACCGGGTGCTCGGGCTCGGGGTGGGACGGGCGGAGCTGCGCGCGTACGGGGAGATGGACGAGCACCTGGCCGCCCACGGGCTGGATGCGCGCGGGCTGCGGGAGCGGATCGGCGTCTTTCTGCACCGATGACCGGAGGGCCCGGGTGGGGTGCCGGGTGTCCGGAGGCCGCCGGTCGGGTCGACCGGCGGCCTCCGGAGACTGCCGAATCCCCTCCCCCGCTCACCTCATGGGGAGGACGCGGACGTCGCGCCCGGTCTCGGTGCGGGCCCGGTCGCGGGCGCCCTGCGGGGTGCAGGGGCGGGTCACCGTGCAGGTGGTGCCGTGTCCGTCCGGGGCCGCGTACAGGGTGCGGACGCCGGGGCGGCCTGTGCCGTCGGGGCGGCGAGGAGAGCGGTCAGGACGGCGGCGACGGCAGTGGTGGCGGCGGTTCCCCGTGCGACGTTCGGCGTGCGGCGTTCACGCGCTTGCCCTCCAGTCGGGGTGGCCGGGCATGGGCGGGTTCACGGCTCCGAAGAGCCAGTCGCGCAGGAACGGGTCGAGGGAACGGTCGCGGGTGACGTCGACGGTGTGCCGGATGAACGCCTCGCTGGTGTAGGTGGAGTCCTTGAAGCGCTTCACCCACTCGCGCATGACCGTGTCGAAGGCCCGTTGTCCGACGCGCATGCGCAGGGCGTAGAGGACCAGGGCTCCGCCGTCGTAGATGTTCGTGCCGCCGAGCGCCTTGGGCAGTCCGGGCGGGCCGTCGGTGGCGCGGACGGCGTCGAGCTTGCCGTAGGTGGCCTTCATCTTGTCCGCGAGAACCGACCAGCCGCGTTCCTCCGCGTACAGGGCGGCGTAGTAGACGGCGGGGCCCTCGTTGAGCCAGGCCTGCTGCCAGTCGTTCGGGGTGACGGAGTCGCCGAACCACTGGTGGACGAGCTCGTGGACCATGGTGGTCTCGTAGCCGGGCCGGCCGTTGGCGTCGGGCTTGAACCAGTTGGTGGAGAACAGGGAGAGGGTCTGGTTCTCCAGGGCGTCGGTGTAGCCGTCGTAGATGTGAACGCCGTAGACGGAGAACGGGTACCGGCCGAACTTGGCCTCCAGCCAGGCAAGGTGGTCGGCGGTGCGGGCGACGATCGGCGCGTACGTGTCCTCCTGGCCCTGCGGGACGATGTGGCGCAGGGGCAGTCCGCGGTGGCCGGTGCCGTACAGGTAGGTGCCCTTGACGACGGCGATGCCGATGAGTTCGGTCGCCATCCGCTCGCGCAGGGCGAAGTGCCAGACCGCGGAGCCGTCGGCGCGCGGGGACTTGTACAGCAGTTCGCCGTTGGCCGTGGCGACGTAGCCCCGGGGGGCACTGATGTGGAAGGTCCAGGTCGCCTTGTCGGACGGGGTGTCGTTGCAGGGCAGGAAGGTGTCGGCGCGGGAGGACTGGGCGGCGGAGGCGAATCCGCCGTCGCTGCCGAACTTCCAGCCGGTCAGGCCGAGTCGGGGTGCCTTGCCGTTTCCCCGGTAGCGCACCTCGGTGGTGAACGCCTGGCCGCGGTGGAGGGGACGGGCGGGGGTGACGGTGAGTTCCTGGCCGCTCTGGCCGGGCGACAGCTCCCAGCGGGCGGGGCGGCCGGCGACGGTGATGGCGTCGATGGTGTGGCCGTCGGTGTCCAGGTTGAACGCGGAGAGGTCCTGGGTGGCTTTGGCGTCGATCCTCACGACGGCGGTGAAGTCGTAGGTGACCGGCGTGAAGTCGAAGGCGAGGTCGTAGTGGAGGACCTGGTACCCGCCGTTGCCGAGGGTCGGGAAGAGCGGGTCGCCGACGCCGTCGGAGCCGGGCTTCGGGTCGAAGCCGTGCGGCTGCGCGACGGCGGGCGGGCCGAGGACGGGTACGGCGACGGCGGCCGCTGCCGCCGCGCCGCCGAGCTGGAGAACCGTGCGTCGTGTCGTCGTCACTTCTTCCCCTTCTGGAAGGCTTCCTCGAATTCGCCGCGGGCCTTCTCGCCGCCCTTGGCCAGGTAGTCCTTGATGAGCTGGTCGTAGGCCGACATCGGCTTGCGGCCCGCGATGATGCCCTTCAGCGCGTCCTGCTTGAGGGTGTAGAGGCTGCCGGAGCCCTTGGAGTCCCAGGTGGGCGAGGAGTACCGGAGCGTCGGGTCGGGCTCCATCATCGGGATCATCCTGGTGAAGGCGTCGTGGACGTGGCGGACGCCCTGCTCCGAGTCGGCGCTGAAGATGGCCGGGACGCCGGAGGCCATGAACTTCCAGGGCACGGTGACGTCCTGGGTGCCCTGTTTGGTGAGCGCCGGGTTGCCCTTGGCGTCGCGGGTGAAGTCCTTGCCCTCGACGCCGTAGTTGATGAGCGTGTACTCCTGGCTGCCGAACGGCGAGGCGGCGAAGTCGGCGAGCGCGAGGACCTGCTTGACCCGCTCCTCGGACGCCTTCTTGACGTGGGTGTTCTCCAGCTTGACGTTGTCCATCCAGGCGATGGCGTCCTTGCCCACCGGGACGAAGGGCCTCGGGTCGTACTTCTTGTCGATGGCCGCCATGGCCGCGATGTAGCCGACGCCGGGTGCCAGGTAGGTGGGCATGCCGTCGTAGACGTAGGCGCCCTTGCCGTTCTTGAACATGTCCGTGTACTGGGCCTTCTGCGCCCCGGACATCTGGAGGGTGCCCGGGTAGAAGCAGCCGGCCTTGTACAGCAGTCGGGCGGTCTCCACGGCCTTGCGGTACTCCGGCGTCTCCAGGTCGGAGGTGAACTTGCCGGTCTTCTCGTCCAGCCGCCAGGCGGAGGGCGCGCCCGCGGACATGGCGAGCATGGTGGTGGCGCCGGCGATGATGGCGTACTGGTCCTGCTTGGGCCGGGTCAGCTCCTTGCAGACCTCGACGAACCGGTCGAGGTCGGTGATCTGATCGAGGCTGGTGACGCCGACCTCCTCGAACAGGTCGTGGCGGTAGACACCGGCACCGCCGGTGCCGGTGCGGGCGATCGGGATGCCGTAGAGCTTGCCGCCGAAGATCGCCGCCTGCCAGGCGCCCTTCGGGATCGCGGCGAGGTTCGGGTAGTCCTTGATCTTGTCCCCGGCGAGGTACGGGGTCAGGTCGGCACAGGTGGCCCGGAGGAAGGCGGCCTTGTTGTCGACACCGCCGACCTCGGGGTACATGAACAGGTCGGGCAGGCTGTCGCTGGCGACCATGGTGGAGAACTTGGTGCCGTAGTCGTCGGCGGGGACCGCGGTGATGTCGACCCTGCCGCCGAGGAGCTTCTCGATCTCCTGCCAGGCGGCGTTCTTGCCGCGGGCGGGCGGCGGCGGGGAGAAGGTCTCCATCGTCGCGCTGATCGGCTTCGCGCCCTTGAGCGGAGTGTCCTTCGTGGCGCGCAGCGGCTTGGCCGGGTAGCGGAAGAAGCCCTGCGGGACGCCTGCGGCGGTGCCCTGGAGATCGGGCTTCAGGCCGATGTTGCGGATCGCGGTGTTGGGGAGCAGCGAGGCGCTCTTGGCCTCCGCCTTCGCGGTCGTGCCGCCGTCGCCGCAGGCCGCGAGCAGCGGTGCGGCGGCCAGTCCCAGGCCGACGCCCGCTCCCAGACGGAACAGTGCGCGGCGGTTGATGGGGGTGGAGCTCGACACCTGGGTCTCCTTGGAAGAAGGGAAGGAAGGAGTGGGGGGCGGCGGCTGTGATCGGCCCGTGAAAGGGGTGGGGCCACGATCAGTCCGTGAGGGTGCGGGGGGTGCTCAGCCCTTGACGGCGCCGGTGAGCACGCCCTTGGTGAAGTAGCGCTGGAGGAACGGGTAGACGCAGAGGATGGGGACGACGGCGATCACCAGGACCGCCATCTGGACGGCCTGCTGCGGGGCCAGCACCTCGCCGGCCGAGGCCGCGTTCAGGCTCTGGCCCTGGAGGACGTAGGTGCGCAGCACCATCGGCAGCGGCCACTTGTCGGAGTCGTTGAGGTACAGGAGCGCGTTGAAGAAGGCGTTCCAGTACGTCACCGCGTAGAAGAGGCTGATCACGGCGAGGACCGCCTTGGACAGCGGCAGCACGATCCGCACCAGGATGCGGAAGTCCCCGGCGCCGTCGACCTTCGCGGCGTCGTACAGCTCCTCCGGCAGGTTCATGAAGAAGGACCGCAGGACGACCAGGTTGAAGGCGCTGACCAGGGTGGGCATGACGAGCGCCGCGTAGGTGTCGTACAGGCCGAGTCCCTTGACCAGCAGGAAGTTCGGGATGATGCCCGCGTTGAAGAGCATCGTGAACAGGGCCGTCATCAGGATGAAGCGGGAGCCGGTGACGTCGCGGCGGGAGAGGCCGTACGCCATGCCGACGGTGACCAACAGACTGGCGAGGGTGCCGAACACGGTGATGCCGACGGACACGATGAGGGCCCGGGTGACGACTCCGCCGGTGAAGATGGTGCGGTAGGCGTCCAGGGTGGGGTGGTCCGGCCACAGGACGAGGCCGGAGCTCTTGATGATGTCGGTCTGCGAGGCGAAGCTCGTGCCGATGACGCCGACCAGCGGGTAGGCGACGGCAAGGACGACCACGACGATGGCGACCGCCTTGGCGATCTGTCCGACGCGGGTGGGCCGTTCCATCCACGGCGGGCGGCCGTCGGACTTTTGGGCGGCGGGGGCCGGGGGCCCCGGTGCGGTGGTTGGCGTCGTGGCGCGCGTCTTCTCAGCGGTCAGCACCGCGGTACACCCCTTCGTGGCCGAGTCGGTGGGCGAGCTTGTTGGCGCCCAGGACGAGTGCGGTGCCGATGACCGCCTTGATGAGTCCGACGGCGGCGGCGACGCCCCAGTCGTTGTCCTTGATGCCGTGGTAGTAGACGTAGGTGTCGAGGACTTCACCGGCGTCCGGACCGACCGCGTCGCGCTGGAGCAGGATCTGCTCGAAGCCGACGGAGAGGATCTGGCCGAGGTTGAGGATCAGCAGCAGGATGAGCACCGGGGCGATGCCCGGCAGCGTCACGTGCCACAGGCGGCGGATCCGGCCCGCGCCGTCGATCGCGGCGGCCTCGTACTGCTGCTTGTCGATGTTCAGCAGCGCGGCGAGGATGATGATCGTGCCCCAGCCGGCGTCCTTCCAGGCCACCTGGAGGGTCAGCAGCCAGGGGAAGGCGTCGGGGTCGCTCATCATGTCGTAGCGCGGCAGCCCCAGACCGTCGAGCACATCGGGCAGCAGGCCGGCACCGCCCAGGATCTGCTGGAAGATCGAGACGATGATGACCCAGCCGATGAAGTGCGGCAGGTACACGACGCTCTGCACGAAGCGCCGGATGCGGTCGCTGGCGATGCTGTTGAGCAGCAGGGCCAGCGCGACCGGGATCGGGAAGAAGAACACCAGCTGGATGAGGGCGATCTCCAGGGTGTTGAACGTCGCGGACCAGAAGGCCGGTTCACCGAACGCCGCGGAGAAGTTGGCGAAGCCCACCCAGACGCTGTGCATGTAGCCGAGGTACGGCTGGTAGTCCTGGAACGCCACGACGTAACCGAGCAGCGGCACGTAGTGGAAGACGACGAAGTACAGCAGGCCGGGCAGGGTGAGCAGCAGCATCACCCGGTCACGCTTCAGCCGCTGCCGGAGCGTCAGCCGGTGCTGTACGACGGCAGCCGGGCCTGTGGGCGGCGAGGTTGTCTCGGCCTTCTGCCGCCGCTTCTCCCGCGGCAAGGGGGGTGCTGTTTCAGCCATGGAGCGTCCTGTTCGGCTGGGTGGCGCATGGTGAGCCTTCTGGGGCCGCAAGTTAGTAAGCGGTTAACCCAAGCGTCAAGAGATCGACTGAAAAACACCGAGCCAACAGCGCTCCTCACTCAAATCCACGGCGACGAAAACGTAAAAAATGCTCAGCACTCGGGCAGTTGCCCGAGGTACGAGCTTGACGGTCGCCCATCATGCTCCCTAGCGTTCCGGTCATCCCATAGAACGCGATTACTATCCGGAGGCAGGGTGCGAACCACCGAAGAGGCACCGGCTCATTCCGGCAGCGATGCTGCGGCACCGCCCCCGCGTCGGCCTCGCACGGCCCTGGTCATGAGCCCGCGGCTCCTCGACGATGTCTTTCCGCCACCGGTGCGGGCTCGGTTGGAGGAGGTCGCCGACCTCCTCCAGCCATCCGTGATCAGCGAGTTCGACTCGCCGGAGGCCGCCGAGGTGCTTGCCGCGGCGGAGGTTCTGCTCACCGGCTGGGGCTGCCCGCCCGTCGACGCCGCGCTGCTGGACCGGGCACCGGCGCTGCGGGCCGTGGTCCACGCCGCCGGCACGGTGAAGACGTTCCTGTCCCCGGTCGCGTTCGACCGCGGAATCGTCGTCTCCTCGGCCGCCGCCGCCAACGCCGTACCGGTCGCCGAATTCACCCTGGCCGCCATCATCATGGGCGCCAAGCGCGTCTTCCCGCTGGCCGGGCTCTTCCGCGCCAGGCGCACCCACCGGACCGGCGCCGACCTCGACCGCCAGCACTGGCTCGGCACGCACGGCCTGACCGTCGGCGTCGTCGGGGCGTCGCGGATCGGCCGCCGGGTCGTCGAGCTGCTGCGGGTCCTGGACGCGGAGGTGCTGCTGTACGACCCGTACATCGACGCGGCGGAGGCCGAACTCCTCGGCGTCACCCCGACCGACCTCGACACCCTGGTGGCGACCAGCGACGTGGTGACGGTCCACGCCCCGGACACGCCGGAGACGCGGGGCATCATCGACGCCCGGCGGATCGGTCTGATGCGCCCGGGAACCCTGCTGGTCAACACGGCCCGCGGCCCCCTGGTGGACACCGAGGCACTCACCGGCCACCTGGTGAGCGGGCGGCTCGACGCGGTGCTCGACGTGACCTCGCCCGAACCGCTGCCCGACGACCACCCGCTGTGGGACCTGCCGAACGTGTTCCTCACCCCGCACCTGGCAGGTGCCCAGGGCAACGAGGTGGGCCGACTCGGGGCACTCGCCGTGGAGGAACTGGCACGCTACGCGCGAGGGGCATCCTTCGACCACCCGGTGCACCCGGCGGACCTGGGGAGGATCGCGTGAAACCCGGCCCCGCGCAGGCTCTAGGCTCGGCGTCACACAACAGCCACCAGGGGGTGAGCCGGATGCGCCGGCAGAGCACAGCCGCGGACGGACAACGCCGTGCGACGGTCACCGATGTCGCACGACGCGCGGGGGTCTCGACGGCCACGGTCTCCCGCGTGCTCAACCGCAACTACCCCGTCGCCGAGGCGACTCGGGAACGGGTCGAGACCGCGATGCGCGAACTCGGCTACGTGGTCAACGCCCACGCCCGCGCGCTTGCCGGAGTGTCCAACCGCACCGTGGGCATCATCGTCAACGAGCTCATCGACCCGTTCTACGCGTACATCTCGCGCGGTGTGGAACGCGAGGCGGCGCTCGGCGGACGGCTCTGCCTGGTGTGCTGCACCCAGGGCGACCCGCAGCGCGAGCTCGCCTTCATCGATCTGATGCACGAGCGCCGGGCGGACGCGGTGGTCGTGGTCGGCGGCTCCCTCGCGGACCGCGGCTACACCAGCGAACTGGCCCGCAGGGCCCACGACCTGGACGCGGGCGGATCGAAGCTCGTGCTGTGCGGCAGGCCACCGATCGGCGACCACGTCCCCACCGCCTCGGTCGAGTACGACAACGAGGGCGGCGCCTTCGCCATCACCGATCATCTGCTGATGCAGGGGCACGACCGCATCCTCTACCTGGGCGGACCGCCCAAGCTCTCCACCACCCGCGACCGACTGGCCGGACACCGCCGCGCCCTGGAACTGCGCGGTGTCGCCCCGGACCCCGGACTCGTCCATCCGGGCGCCTTCAGCCGGGGCTTCGGATACCGGCGGATGGCGGAACTGCTGCGGGACGGACCGGACTTCACGGCGGTGTTCGCCGCCAACGACATGGTCGCGGCGGGCGCGGCGCAGGCGCTGGAGGAGGCGGGGGTCCGGGTGCCCGAGGACGTGTCCCTGGTGGGATACGACGACATCCCCGTCGCCCAGGAACTGCGGCCGCGGCTGACCACCGTCCACGTGCCGCTGGAGGAGATGGGGCGCCAGGCGGTGCGGCTCGCCGTCAACGGCGGGGACGAGGACGAGTGGCGCGAGCCGACCAGGGGCACGCTGCGGCTCGGCACCCACATCGTGGTACGCGATTCCGTCGCGTCACGGCTCGGACGGTCCACCAGGATGTGACCGGTTACTCCCACCCCGTCCACAGTCGACCATAGAAAATCACAGTAACTCGACCTCCCCTCTTGCGGCTTCATAGCAACCGCTTACATGCTGGCGGCCGAGCAGGACCCGATCCGCACGCCTTCGCCCCTCATTCGTTTCCGCAGGGAGAGTTCCGCATGCGCATGCCCACAGACCCCGCCGGTTCCTCCGTCCCCAGCACCTCCTTCGCGTCGTCCGCCGACGCATCCGCCACGTCCGGCACGGACTCGCCCGGCTCCCCCGTCGGCCGACGTTCGGTGCTCGCCCTCACCGCGGCCGCGGGGGCGGCGCTCACCCTGGGCAGCGGCACCGCCCGGGCGGCGACGGCACACGCCTCCGCCGGTCCGCACGGCGGCCCCCCGGTCAGAATCGCGCTGACGGCCCGCCCCGCCGCCGAGGCCGAACGGCTGCGGCTCGGGCAGGCACTGCGGGGCTCGGAGTTCCGGGCCACCGGCCTGTACGTCCCGCCCGGCACCGCTCTCTCCCTCACCGTCCAGCCGCACGACGGTGTGCTGCCCACCCTCTGGATCGGCGCCTGGGACTACTACGGCGACATCACCGAGCCCCGTTCCTACCCGCTGACCGCGGGGGCGAACACCGTGACGGACCCGCACGGCGGTCCGGTCCACCTCACCCTGACGGGCCGGGGTGAACGGGCCGGGGTACTGGTCCGTTCCGGAGCGGTCGCCATGCCGGTCTTCGCCCTGGGCCGCACCACGGAGGCCGACTACCAGCGGCAGCTGGACACGCTCACGGCATCGCCGTACGTCGAACTGCACGCTCCGAACACGATCATGACGCTCACCCGCGAGGGCGCGCTGCTGTACCGCGACGAGGATCACGCCGCACTGCTCGAACTCGTGGAGACGATCATCGACTCCCATGCCCGGATCAGCGGCCTCGACGGTTCCCGGCCGGTGCACCGGCGCAAGGCGGGCCCGTATCACTTCACGGAGGTCAGCAAGGTCCCCTCCGGTGTCGGCGCGTACGCGACCCACGGCTACAACGGCTTCCCGCGGGCCTATCTCGACCGCGCGACGACCGTGGAGGGGCTGCGCACCCGGGGCTGGGGGCTCTATCACGAACTCGGGCACCTGCATCAGCAGTTCGCCTACAAGCCGGCCGGGATGACCGAGGTCACGGTCAACATCTACTCACTCGCCGCGCAGCGCACCCTCGGGCAGCCGTCCAACCTCCTCACCGTCGACCCGACGACCGGTCTCACCGCCTTCCAGACCGCGCGGCAGAAGTTCGGCACCGCCGGGCTGACGTACGAGAAGTCCTTCGGCGCCTACGAGAAGCTCGTCCCGCTGCGCCAGCTGGAGCTGGCCTTCGGCGACGACTTCTGGCCCCGGCTGCACAGGCTGGTGCGCGAGGAGAACCCGCAGTCCTCGTACACGGAGGACGCCAAGCGGTACCGGGCCCTCGCCACGTACTCCAGCCGTGTGGCCGGCCACGACCTCACGGACTTCTTCATCCATACCTGGGCGTTCCCGATCGACGCCGCCGGGAGGGCCGAACTGGCGGCGCTCAACCTGCCCGAGCCGCCTGTCGACCCGTCGACGCTGACCGACTGACCGCGGCGAACCGGGAGCCATCATGCACCTCAGCAGAAGAACCCTCATCGCGGCGGGCGGGGCCACGGCCGTCACGGCCGCGACGGCCTTCGGGGCCGGTGTCGGCCCGGCGCGTGCCGACACCGTGACAGCCGCGCCCATCGGGACGTCGACGGGCACGGACTTCGACGCCCTGCTCCAACGGGCCGAAACACTGCTCACCGGCCGTGGATTCGACCCGGCCGACCCCGACTTCACCGCCGCCGTGACCGCCCTGGACACCACTGCCGCGGGGCTCTGGGACACGCTCGACCGGAGCACCGGCCGGACCGCGCTCTGGCCCGACCTCACCCCGCTCACCGACCCGGGCAACTTCGGTCAGAGCTACACCCGGCTGCGCACCCTGGCGACAGCCTGGGCGACCGAGGGCACCTCCCTCGCCGGGAACCGAAACGTGGCGGACGCCCTGGTCGCCGCGCTGCGTCTCACCCACGACGTCGCGTACAACCCGGCCCGCCAGGAGACCGGCAACTGGTGGTTCTGGGAGATCGGCGCCCCGCGTGCCCTGATGGACTGCTGCGTCATCCTGCGCGACCGGCTCCCGGCGGCAGATCTGGCGGACTACCTGGCGGTCGTCGCCCGGTTCTGTCCCGACGCGGACCGCCGCACCAACTCCCCCACCCTCGCCGAGACCGGTGCCAACCGCACCGACAAGGCCGTCGTCGTGGCGCTGCGCGGGCTGCTGGGCCGGGACTCCGCCGCACTCGCCTCGGCCCGCGACGCGCTCTCGGACGTCCGCGATTCCGGCCGCAGCAGCCTCTTCCGGTACGTGACTTCGGGCGACGGCTTCTACCAGGACGGTTCCTTCGTCCAGCACGAGGTGGTCGCCTACACGGGCTCGTACGGCGTCGTCCTGCTGGGCGGCACCGCCTACCTGCTGGCGCTGCTCGCGGGCTCCGCGTGGGCGGTCACCGATCCGCAGGTCTCGGTGATGTACGAGGCGGTGGGGCGGACCTTCGCACCGGTGGTCTTCGACGGGCTGATGATGGACTCCGTGCGCGGCCGGGCCGTCTCCCGGGAGCGCGCCGGTGACCACCGCGACGGCGCGACGGCAGTCGGCGCCATCCTGCTGCTCGCGTCCGGCGCACCCGCCGAGCACGCGGACCGCTGGCGGTCCCTGGTCAAGGGATGGCTCACCCGCAACCGCACCACCCCGTTCGCCGCCCTCGCCACGATTCCCCAACTCGCCCTGGCCAAGGCCGTACTGAACGACTCCTCGGTGACCGCACAACCGCGCAGCACCGGAAGTTTCGTCTTCGCCGACATGGACCGGGTCGTGCACCGCCGACCCGGCTGGGCCTGTGCGCTGTCGCTGTCGTCGAGACGGATCTCCGCGTACGAGGCGGGCAACGGCGAGAACCTGCACGGCTGGTACACCGGCGACGGCATGATGTACCTGTACTCCGGAGACGACCTCGGGCAGTTCAACGACGGCTTCTGGCCCACCGTCGATCCGTACCGGCTGCCCGGCACCACGGTGGACACCCGGCCGCGGACCGACCTCGGAACGGGCGCCGGCACCTCCACCCACCGCCCGGCGAACGCCGTCGCGGGCGGGGCGGTGCTGGACGACCGGTACACGGCCGCCGCCATGGAGCTGATCGGTGCCCCGGACACCACGCTGAGGGCCAGAAAGTCGTGGTTCCTGCTCGACGACGCGGTGGTGGCCCTCGGCGCGGGCATCACCGCGAGCGACGGGCACGAGGTGGAGACCGTCGTCGAGAACCGCAACCTCGGCGCGGACGGCCGGCACCGGCTGACCGTCGACGGCCTCCCGCGCCCCCTCGAACAGGGCTGGTCCCAGGACTTCGCACGGGCCCGATGGGCGCATCTCGACGGGGTCGGCGGCTACGTCTTCCCCGAGGGCGCCGCGCTGCACGCCGTGCGCGAGCAGCGCACCGGCACCTGGCGGGCCATCAACACCGGTGCGGACACGGGCGGCAGCACCGGCCCCGTCGCCCGGCGCTACCTCACGCTCCGGATCGGCCACGGCACCTCCCCCACCGACGCCGGGTACGCCTATGTGCTGTTGCCCGGCGCCTCGGCCGCGGCGACCTCGGCGTGGTCGCGTTCCCGGCCGGTCCGCATCGTCGCCAACGACGCCACCGCGCAGGCCGTGGACGTCCGCCGCGCGGGTCTGACCGCGGTGAACTTCTGGCAGGCCGGGCACACAGCCGGTATCGCCTCCTCCGGACCCGCCTCCGTTCTCGTCCGGCGCCGAGGCGCACGGATCTCCGTCGCGGTCTCCGACCCCGGCCGGACGTTGGACACACTCTCGGTCGAACTTCCCTTCCGCGTCCGGTCGGTGGCGGAGGCGGACGGCACGGTGGGCGTCGTACCGGGCCGCCGGACCGTACTCACCGTCGCCGTCGGCGGCTCCCGCGGTCACACCCACCGGGCGGAACTCGTCCGGTAGCCGCCCGGCCCGGCCCCGCCCAGGCCCCCGTTCTCCCCCGCTCGCGTTCCCTTCCCTTCCCTTCCCTTCCCGTTCCGAGGAGCAGCACCACCATGTCCGTCGCCCCGCATCTGCACCTGCCCCCGACCGACCGGCTCCTGTCGTCCCGCACCGGCTGGACCAGGGCCCACTGGGAGGCGACGGCCGACCGGATGCTGGACGCGCTGGTGCCGTACGCGACCCCCGGCTTCGCCCAGTACCGGTTGCCCGGCCGTGGCAGCTGGTCGGGGGTCGTCTCGGACGGGCTCGAAGGGTACGCCCGGTCGTTCCTGCTCGCCGCCTTCCGCATCGCGGGCGCGGGCGGGGCGGTCGATCCGGCACTCGTCGATCGGTACGCGGCGGGCCTGGCGGCGGGCACCGACCCGGACAGCCCGGAGGCCTGGCCGAGGCTGACCGACTGCTCCCAGCAGATGGTGGAGGCGGCATCGGTCGCGGTGGCACTGCACGAGACGCGTCCGTGGATCTGGGACCGGCTGGACGCACGGGTGCAGGAGCGGGTCGTCGACTGGTTCTCCGGGTTCGTCGGCGGCCGCACCTGGGACAACAACTGGCGGCTCTTCCAGGTGGTGTCCGAGCAGTTCCTCGCCTCGGTCGGCGCCCCGTACAGCCGGGCCGACATCGAGAACAACCTGGACAGGATCGAGGACTGGTACGTCGGGGACGGCTGGTACACCGACGGGGACGGCCGGAACTTCGACTACTACATCGGCTGGGCGATGCACCTGTACCCGTTGCTGTGGTCGCGGATCGCGGGCGCGGACGACGGGGGCCGCACAGCCGTCCACCGTGAGCGGCTGAGCCGCTTCCTGAAGGACTACCCGCACTTCTTCGGCGCCGACGGCGCCCCCGTCCACCAGGGCCGCTCGCTGGCGTACCGGTTCGCCGCACTTGCGCCGGTGTGGATGGGGGCGCTCGCGGACTGCACCCCGCTCGCGCCGGGGCTCACCCGCCGCCTCGCCTCGGGCACGCTGCGGCACTTCGTGGAGCGCGGGGTGCCGGACGAGCGCGGTCTGCTCACCCTCGGCTGGTACGACACGTTCCTGCCGACCACCCAGCCCTACTCCGGTCCCGCGTCGCCGTACTGGGCGAGCAAGGGATTCCTCGGGCTGCTGCTGCCCGCCGACCACCCGGTGTGGACCGCACGCGAACTCCCGCTGCCCGTCGAGGAGTCCGACCAGTACACGGCGCTCCCCGCACCCGGCTGGCTGTTGCACGGCACCCGGGACGACGGCATCGTGCGGCTGATCAACCACGGCAGCGACCACAATCCGCCCTGCGACGACACCGCCGACCCGTCGGAGGGCACGCACGACCCGCACTACGCGAAGTTCGCCTACTCGACGGCGACCGCGCCCGAGGCAGCCCCGCACGCCGTGTCCCGCTCCCTCGACGGACATCTGGCTCTCGTGGCACCGGACGGCACCCCGTCGCCGCGCCGGCGCATCCATCCGCTGCGCTGCGAGGACCGCGTGGCCGCCTCCTGGTACGCGGCGAAACTGCCCGGCGACGACCGGGCGTACCGGATCGAGACGACGAGCGTGCTGCACGGCCCGTGGGAGGTCCGGGTGCACCGGGTCGAAGCGCCTGCGGGGGCGGTGGTGCGGGAGGGGGGTCACGCGGTCGCCCATGCGCGGAGCCCGTTCGCCCGGTCGGGGCCCGACTGGGCGCTCGCCCGCACGGCGGACGGCCTGACCAGCGCGCTGGTCGCGCTGCACGGCTGGGACGGGCGCGGCGACGGGGCCGACGTGGCACGAGATGTCCAGTCCAACGCCTTCGGCCCGCACTCCGCCGTCCCGTACCTGCGCAGCCGACCGCACCCGGGAGGGCACAGCATTCACGTCTCGCTGGTCGCCCTCTCCCGGGACGCCGTGCACCCGGAGGCGCTGCGCGACGCGGTGCGGGTGCATGTGGCTGCGGACTCGGTGGTCCTGACGTTCCTGGACGGTACGACGGTCGAGGTCTGAGGGCAGTCGTGGTCGAAGGGCCGTCGGGGCGCGAGGCTTCGTGGTGTCGCTCCTGCAACCGTGCGGCCACCGGGCCGTCCGGTCAGTGCCCGGTGCCGTTGCCCTCCCGCTGATCGATGTGACCGACGAGTTCCCGTGCCAGGGACTTGATCGTGTCCAGCCCGGCCCTGCCCCAGGTGCGGGGCACCGTGTCGACGGCGCAGACGGCTCCCAGCGCCACACCCGTGCGGTCGATGAGCGGTGCGCCGAGGTAGGAGCGGATTCCTATGTCGTCGACCACGGGGTTGCCGGCGAACCGCGGGTAGTCGCAGACGTCCTCCAGGACGAGCGCCTTGCGGCGCACGACGACATGCGGGCAGTAGCCCCGGTCCAGGGCCACGTACCGGCCGGCCCGGCTGCTGCCCGCCGCGGCGGCGCCCAGGTCGGACCCTTTCTGCGCGCCGTTCGGGGTGTGCAGTCCGGCGAAGAACTGCCGGTTCCCGTCAATGAAGTTGACCATCGAGAAGGGCACATCGGTGACCTCGGCCACCCGGTCGGCGAACGCGTCGAAGTTGTCGAACGAGGCATCGGCGCGTTCCCCGAGGTCCAGCGTCCGCAGTCGCCGGGTACGGACGACGGCGTCCCGGTCGACGGGGGTGAGCAGGAGCCGGTCGGCGGCGTGCCGAGTCACGGACGGGCTCCGAATCCGGTCAACGGGGCCGGGGCGGAGGTGGCGTTGATCAGGTGTTGGACCAGTGTGACCAGCGTTCCCGTGCCGGAACTGGCGATCCGGGCGTCGCACAGCACGACCGGCACGTCCGGCCCCAGATCCAGTGCGGCCCGCACCTCCTCGGGGGCATAGCGGTGGGCCCCGTCGAACTCGTTCACCGCGACGACGAATCCGATGCCGCGGCGTTCGAAGAAGTCGACGGCGGCGAAGCACTCGGCGAGCCGTCTGGTGTCCGCGAGCACGACGGCTCCCAGCGCTCCCTGCGAGAGCTCGTCCCACATGAACCAGAACCGCTCCTGACCGGGTGTGCCGAACAGGTAGAGCACATGCTGCTCGTCGAGGGTGATCCGGCCGAAGTCCATGGCCACGGTGGTGGACGTCTTGGATTCGACGCCGTCGAGACTGTCGGTCGCGGCGCTGATCTGGGTCAGCAGCTCTTCCGTGCTGAGTGGTGCGATCTCGCTGACCGCGCCGACGAAGGTCGTCTTGCCGACACCGAACCCGCCCGCCACCAGCACCTTGAGCGCGACGGGAAACCCTTCGGGCCCACCGGGGCCGTAGGACCCGTCGAATCCTGGGGCTCCGGCGGGATCGTGGAGGTGGCCGGGTCCTTCGTACCCTTGCGGACGGACGGTGCTCGGGGGGACGTCATGGATTCCGGCGACCCCGGGGCCCTCCGGGATTCCGTGGCTCCCGAAGCCCTCGCCCAGACAGCGGGCTTCCTGGATTCCGTGGCTTCCGAAGAGTCCGTGGCCTTCGGGGCCTGCGCTGTTCTCGTACGCGGCGGAGCTGCCGAAGCCGTCAGAGCTGTCGTCGTAAGCCATCGAGCACTGCCTCCAGCAGGGATCGGTCGGTGGGCATGTCGTGGAAGGCGGGCGGATGTGCGGTGACTGCCCCGCAGTCCACCAGGTCGGAGACGAGTACCTTGGTGACGACGGCGGGCAGTCGCAGATGCGCGGCGATCTCGGCAACCGAGGTGGGTCCGCCGCACAGCCCCAGGGCGACGGAGTGCTCGGGGCCGAGAGCGGCCTGCGGTTCGGCCCCCGTGGCCATCACCAGGGAGAGCAGATCGAGCACGGCCGTCGGGCGGGTGCGGCCGTTGCTCACGGTGTACGGGCGGATGAGCCGGCCGGCCGCGTCGTCGAGCAACGGCCCGTCCTGCGAAAGCGCCACCCTCACAGCCCCGTGGTGCCCGGTGCCCCCGCCGACTGTCGGACCGGGGTCATCAGATACGGACGGACGCTCTTGACCAGCATGGTCATCTCGTAGCCCAGCACCGCGGCGTCCGCCTCGCGACCGGCGAGAACGGCGAGACAGGTGCCGGATCCGGCGGTGGAGACGAACAGCAGTGTCGAGTCCAGCTCGACCACCACCTGACGCACGTCGCCGTTGTCGCCGAAGCGCGCGCCGGCGCTGCGGCCGAGCGAGTACAGACCGGCGGCGAGCGCGGCCATGTGATCGGCGCTGTCGGCGTCCATGCCGTGAAGAGATTTCACCAGTCCGTCGGCGGAGAGGAGAACTGCGCTCCGTGTGTACGGAACACGCTGGACCAGTCCGCTCAGCAACCAGTCGAGGTCCGAGACCTGACCGGACGGCATATCGGTCGCCATGGGGCATCTACTCCTTGGGGATGTTCGCTTCGAGGGGATCGGCGGCCGGGGCGGGGGACGTGCCCGGCTCCGGGACGGCGCGGTGCTGGGTGGGGGGCGCCGTCCGGCCCCGCACCGGCAGCGGTGCGGGCGGCGTCCGGGCCTGCCAGGCCGGTGTGCCCGTCCCGTCGCGGCCCTGGTCCGCGCCGCCGTCCGCCTCGGACTCGTTGCGCGCCTCGGCGAGATCGATGCCGCGCCGGAAGGCCGCCATGAGACCGGGATCGTGCAGGGCGTACTCGTCCTCCGTGCGCGGAACCGGTGCTTCCCTGAGCTGAGGAGCGAGGTGTTCCTGATGGGCACGCCGGGGAAGCCGGGGCCGGTCCCCGGTGCCGTGCCCGGCCCCGGAGCCCCGGTCGTCCGCGTGCCGGGGCCCGGGGTGGGGTTGGGCCTGGGCGGGGCGGCCCGGGTGCGCGGTGCGCAGGGGAAGCGGAGGAGCTTCGCCCTGGGGCCCCTGTTGCTGGGGCGACTGATGTGTGCCCAGCGGCTGACTCGGGACGTACGGCTGTCGATTCGCGCCCGGCCGCGAGTCCGTGGGGCCGGGGGCGAGCCCGGCGACGGGGTTCGGGCCGTGGCTCCGGCCGGGCCCCTGTTGCGGCCGGTGGTGGGCGTCGGCGTCGTGGCCGGCCGGGGCGCGGTGCGCGGGGCCGGGTGGCGACACCGGGATCGCTTCACCGCCGGCCGGGGCGTCCTCGTCCGCGCCCAACAGGTTCTGCGGGAGGACGAGTACGGCCTGTGTACCCCCGTAGATGTTGCTCTGCAGGCGGACCGCGATGCCGTGCCGACGGGCCAGCGACGCGACGACGAACAGGCCGATCCGGCCGTCCTGGAGGAGGCGGGCCACATTGACCTGGTCGGGATCGGCGAGGAGGGCGTTCATCCGCTGCTGCTCGTCGCCCGGCATGCCGAGCCCGCGGTCCTCGACCTCCAGGGCCAGACCGGCGGTGACCTGCTGGGCACGGAGCAGTACCTGGGTGTGCGGGGCGGAGAAGACTGTGGCGTTCTCCACCAGTTCGGCCAGCAGGTGGATCACATCGGCGACGGCGTGCCCGCGCAGGGTGCCGTCGATCGGTGGGACGAGCTTGACCCTCGGGTACTGCTCGACCTCGGCGATCGCCGAGCGCAGGACCTCGGTCATGGTGACCGGGTTGCTCCACTGCCGCCTGGAGACGGCCCCGCCCAGCACGGCGAGGTTCTCCGCGTGCCTGCGGATGCGGGTGGCGAGGTGATCGACGTGGAAGAGGCCCTTGAGCAGATCGGGGTCCTCGACCTCGTGCTCCAGCTCGTCGAGCAGCTGGATCTCGCGATGCACGAGTGATTGCAGCCGCCGGGCGAGGTTGACGAAGACCTCGACCCGCTGTTCCTCCCCGGTGTGGTCCGAGAGCTGCGACGCCTCCACGACGGCGACGACGGCGGCGTGTTGGTGGCGGCCCATCTCCTGCGCGAGCAGTTCGAACGGATCGCTGCCGGGGGCGGTGGGCTGCGCGGCCCTCCGTGCCGGCACCGTCTCGCCCCGGCGGAGGTGGTCCACCACCCGGCGCAGTTCCGCCTGGCCCTGGGCGCTGGTCCGGCGCAGCGCCAGACAGCGGCCGAAGACGGTGGTGGCTACCCGGTTGGCGGCGAGGTACGCGGCGAGTACGGCGGCGAGCGCCAGCCCGCCGGCCCCGCCGAGCACGATCCACAGTTCGGTGGACGGCCCGGCTCCGGTGGAACGGACCGTGCAGATGACCGCCGCGGCACCGCACAGCGCCACGGCGACGGCCGGCAGCACCGCGCTGCGCAGCATCTGGGGTCGTATGCGCGCCTCGGTGGGCGGGTGGGCGGCACGTGGCCTCGCCGGGCCCGAATGCGACCGGGTTCCCGGACGGCCGTGCCGTCCGCCCTCTCGGCGTTCCGGTCGCGCGTCGGGGGCGCGAAGTTGAGACATCAGTGTCCTCGGTACGTGGGGCACCAGGAATCGGCGCCCATGTGGTGGCGCCTACGGTGGTCGGTCAGACGCGGTTCATCACCGGAAGGGCTCGACTGAGGAGCCCACCGTTGATCACCGGACACACACGGTAGTCGTCACTCACGTATGCGCGACGGGCAGTTGTCGAACTTGCCCGCCAACCGTCCCACTCCGGTATGAGGCATCGCACGCAGGCTCGATTAATTCTTGCGGGCCACCGGGCCGGTGGACACCCGAACGGGCTACGGGGGCGAACCCCTGACCATGGGACGGCCCGATGCGTCGGTGTGCGTCGAAGGAGCAGCTGACGGTTCGACAGCCGGGTCGAGGAGGAACGGTCCGCCGGGCCGCGGAACCGCAGCCGGTTCCGTGTCCGGGCCCGGACCGCAGGGGACGGGACCGCGGAAGGGCCTCGGGCGGACCGCGCTCCGGCCTCCCGGTCCCACGAGGCGAGCCGGACGAGCGGTGGGGCGGGCCGTCGGCCCGCCCCACCGCGTGGCTCAAGCGCGCCGGCCCGTCATCTCGCCGAACGGCGTCCGTCCCGCCCGGACGGAGTCGTACGACTCGCCGTCAACGCTCCCGCGCCAGATCGAGATCGCCGCGGGACACCGCGTCGGACACGGCGGCCGTCGCCTCCGGGCGGCGCCAGGGGCGGGCGATCGGCGGGGCCACCGGGCGCCACCAGGGATCGGTGGGGAGGATACCGGCGGGCTCGAAGGGCTCGCCGGGCCGGGGAACCGCCACCGGCTGCCCCGCGTCCGCGGCGGCGTCCACCGTCCATTCGCCCGGCTCCGCCCACGCGTGGAAGGCCAGGTTGAAGGTGCCCCAATGGATCGGCAGCAGAACGCCGTGGGGCTTGCGTCCCTGGAGGTCGAGGTGGGCTTCGACGCCTTCGGCGGGTGTCATGTGGATGTCCGGCCAGGCTCCCGGGAGCGGTGTGGGCTCCGTGCGGCCCTTGGGCCAGTGCTGGGAGTACGCACCGACCTGGATCATGGTCGCGTCGAAGGGACCGTGTGCCGCGCCGATGTCCTCGAAGCCCGGGAAATATCCGGTGTCACCGCTGTGGTAGATCCGGTGCTCGGGCCCCGCGACGACCCAGGACGCCCAGAGCGTGTGCTGCTGATTGCGCAGACCACGACCGCAGAAGTGCCGGGCCGGGGTCGCGGTCAGCCGGATCCCGGCGATCTCTGTGGTCTCGTGCCAGTCGAGCTCGCGCATCCGGTGGGCGGACACACCCCAGCGCTCCAGATGGGCGCCGACGCCGAGCGGGACGGCGAACACCGTGCCCGTACCCGCCAGGGCCCGGATCGTCGGCAGGTCCAGGTGGTCGTAGTGGTCGTGGGAGATGACCACCGCATCGACGGGGCCGAGCGCTGCCAGCGGCAGGGGCACCGGGTGCAGCCGCTTGGGCCCGGCGAAGGCGAAGGGCGAACAGCGCTCGCCCCACACCGGGTCGAAGAGCACCCGTCGGCCGTCGATCTCGGCGAGCACGCTGGAATGGCCCATCCAGGTGAGCCGCAGTCCGGACGCGGGCGGCTTCGCGAGATCGGCGTACGTGGTGGCGTGAACGGGGACGGTGCCGACCGGCGCCCTGAGCGCGCGATCCTCCTTGCGGAAATAGGTCTTCGCGAACTCCAGGGCCGACCCGGAGGGCCTGGTCCGCGCCCCCACGGGGTTCTGGAAGACACCGTCGGAGAAGTGCGGCGAGCGACGGATGCGCTCCATGCGGGCACCGGCCGGATCGGCGCCGAATGCGGCGGGGCGCAGCGATCGCAGCCGGGTGCGGAGCGGAGGCAAGGGGGCGGCGCCGGTCACAGCATCTCCTGAGGGAGTCGGTGTCGTCTCATTATGGGCTGGGGGCCGGACGGCGCGAGCGCGGAACGGCCGAGTGGCTGAGGCCCGGTCGGTGCGCCGTCAGCCACGCGGCTGCCCGTACACGCGATCGATGTGCAGTCGGAGCACGATGCGGCGGTCCCGGACCATCGTGGCGCGGTAGTCGCCCCAGTCGGGGTGCTCGCCCCGGACGTCGCGGTGGAGCGCGATCAGCTCCTCCACCGTCGCATCGTGCGGATCGGCCGCGACCGGGGAGAGTTCGGCCGTGCCGTCCACGGCCGTCCACGCCCAGCGGTCCGCGCTGGTGACGTGGTAGGTGGCCCGCGGGTCCCGACGCAGGTTCTTCGTCTTCACCCGGTCCTCGGTGATCGAGACACGGACGATCCGCTCGTCGGGGTAGTAGAAGTGGCTGACGTTGGAGAGCTGGGGCCTGCCGTCCCGCCTGAGCGTGACGAGCACACCGCCGTTCTCCTCGCCGAGCAGTCGGAGCAGCGCGTCGTGCCGTGCGTCGTTTTCCGTCATGCCCGGTCCAACGCCCGTGCCCCGTGCAGGATTCCGCGTCCGGCCGCCCTCCCATGTCACATCCGGGCCGTCCCCGCCCGTCACACCCGTGAACGCAGCCGTCCGACGGTGTCCGCAACACTGCCGGACGGGAACCGAGCCGTAACCGAAGGAGACCGGTCATGACCGCACGCATCTCGCTCGACGCGCCCCGCACCCTCCTCTTCCGCGCCGTGTCGTGGTACTCGAACCGCGCGTTCGGCAAGGTCATCGATCCGCTGCGGGCCACCGCCCACCACACCGGGGTGTTGTGGGCCGGGGCCCGATTCGAACTGGCGCTGGGCCGCTGGAAGAAGCTGGACCCGCAGCTCAAGGCGCTCGCCGTGATGGGCGCGGCGGCCACGGTCGGCTGCAGTTGGTGCATCGACTTCGGCCACTGGGAGAACCACCGTCATGGCATGGATCCACGCAAGTTGCGGGAGGTGCCGGTCTGGCACGAGAGTGATGTGTACACATCACTGGAGCGTGACGTCCTGGCGTACGCGGAGGCGATGACCGTCACACCGCCCGAGGTCGGGGACGAACTCGTGGAGCGCCTGCGGACCTCGCTCGGTGAGGCGGCGCTCGTCGAGCTCACCACCATGATCTCGGTGGAGAACATGCGTTCCCGCACCAATTCCGCCCTCGGCCTCACCAGCCAGGGTTTCAAGGACAGGTGCGACGTGGACCGGCCCGTGGCCGAGGACCGGCGCAGTCCGGTCTCCGACCGCTGATGCGGCGGCAACCGCGCCGGGGGTGACGGCGAGCCGTTCGGCCGATCCCCCGGGCGGGGCGCGGAACACGACGGCACCGACGCCCGTTGTCTCCGCCATCGCTCGACGACCGGACATCGGGGCCGCCCTACCGGCCCCGGACACGGGCACCCGTGTCCGCGGTTCCTCCGGACCCCGCTCCCGCCGCCCCGCCGGTGCGGTGCGGCGGCGGGAGCGGAGTCCGGCCGGTGCGGCGCACCGCCCGTGTCCACCGGGCCGGGCACGTCAGGTCTGGCGCACGGGTGCGTACGCGTCCCCGTCGAGTCCGAAGGTCCACGCCACGCCCGCCTTCGCCGTCCGCGTGCTCGGCGGCACCCTGAGCCAGTACGTGCGGTGGGTCCCATCGGGCTCCGGGGTGGAATTGACCACCTCGACCATCACGACGTCCTCGTCGCCGTCGAGCGCGATGCGCCAGAGTATCCCCGTCTCGTCCCGGTGGACCGGCTCGGCGCCCGATTCGGAGAGGTAGCGGTCGTACCCGTAGAACTCCAGCATCACACGGCGGAGTTCGGCGTTCTCCTCCTCGCGTATGCGCCGCGGGGTCAAGGCGTTCAGGTCCTCCAGGAACTCGGCGGGCACGGGCATGCCGCGCCAGGCGTAGAGGGAGAACCCGTCGCGGTAGGCAAGCGCCGGGCCGTCCCCGCGGTCAAGCCGGCCCGCCTCGTCCCGGTGGAGTGCCTCCGGGCGCTCACTGACCACCACCACGCGCTCGTAGGGCCACCACCAGCCCGCGTTCCTGGCCACCTCGGCGAGGCCGTCCAGCCGGTCGCCCCGGCCGTCGAACGCGGCGAGCCAGGCCGCGTCGTGCTGACCCAGCACGGCGTCGAGCAGGACGAGTCGGACAGCCGACTCGTCCTCGGGGCGCTTCGCGAGGTCGGCGACCACGCCGGACCTGATCCGCTCGGCGAGCGCCGCCGTGGTCTCCCAGAGCTGGGCACCCGTGGCCGACCACAGTGCGGCCCAGCCGGCCGGGCCCAACTCGTCGTACATCCGGCGCCGTTCCTGCGCCCAGGGCCGGGTCCGTACCTCGTCCCGCACCGAGCGGCCGGCGTCGACGAGCTTCTCGACGGTCTCCACCGCGGCCCTGGGCGATTCGACCCAGACGATCCGCTCGGGCTCCGCGAGCCCCGCACGCCGGTAGGCGAGCCGCAGTCCCTCCTCGGCCGCGTCCCGGTCCGCCGCGCCCGTCGCCGCCGCCACCCGCCGCCATGAGTCCACGTACTGCATCGTTCTGCCCCATCCCCTGATTCGCTGTTCGGTCTTCTCGTGTGCCGCGCCGCGGGGCTCGCGCACCGCGGGATGTTCTCGTCAGTCGGCGACGATGCGGACCGCGCCGGGCGCGTACTCCCGCTGCCGCACCACGCGGTACCAGCCCTTCGACAGCGGTATCGCCGCGTGTTCCTCGTGCACCACTCGCCCGCCCTCGGGAAGGTGCAGCAGCATCGGCCCGAAGGGACCCGCCTCGCGCATCAGCCGGCCCGGCCCCTGGACCGCATGGGCGTGACCGGTGACCTCCCCCAGCGCGAGGACCATGCGCCCCCGGCCGTCCCGGGGCTCCCCCGGCGCCTCGACGAGATGCGCGGGCACCGCCGACGTCTCCAGCGGCATGATCAGTACATCGCCCTGTCGGTACACAGACCTCTCCCCTCGATGGGCCGCACTCGCTGTGACGGCCACGGGAAAAACGCTAGGGGGAGGGTCTGACAATCGGCCGGTGACCGCGTCGCGGGCCCCGACGGTCACGTGCCGGACGGTCCCCGGTCGCGCGGTTGTCAGTGCGGCTTGATAGACCTTGCGGACATCAGCCGTTCCCCAGTACCAGGAGCACAGGGCCATGTCCGGTGTGGACCATTTGCACGAGTTGCTCGGCCTGCCCGCCGTCGACTTCCAGCACACGACGCGTGAAACGCCCGCTCAGGCAGCCGATGCGGCGGCCTGGCGCATCTCGGTCGATCCGTACGACGACGAGTCCGAGACGACCTGGGAGGAGGCGTTCCACGCCTTCCTCGAAAGGGTCGACCCCGCCGGGGTCCGCGCGCTGATCATCGGTCAGTGGGGGGAGTCGTACGAGGAGACCTCGTCCTATCCGATCGGGCTGGTGACCGCCGCCGCGGACCGGCTGACCTCGCTCCAGGCCGTCTTCGTCGGAGACATGACCATGGAGGAGAACGAAATCTCCTGGATCGAGCAGTCCGATGTCACGGCGCTGCTCGACGCGTTCCCCGGCCTGCTGGAGCTGGGCGTGCGCGGTGGCTCGGAGCTGGTGTTCCCGGCCTGCAAGCACGACCGGCTGCGGGCGCTGACCATCGAGACCGGCGGCCTGCCGGTGGGTGCGCTGCGCGGTGTTCTGGACAGCGAGCTGCCCGCGCTGGAGCGGCTCGATCTCTGGCTCGGCGTCTCCGCGTACGGCGGCGACGCCGATGTGGCGGACCTGGCCCCGCTGCTCGCCGGCACCCGTTTCCCCGCGCTCACGCACCTCGGCCTGCGCAACAGCGAGCTGCAGAACGAGATCGCGACGGCCGTCGCCTCCGCCCCCGTCGTCGCCCGGCTCCGGGTCCTCGACCTGTCGAACGGCACACTGGGCGACGAGGGCGCGGCGGCGCTGCTGGACGGTCAGCCGCTCACCCATCTCGAACGGCTGGACCTGCACCACCACTTCATGACCGAGCCCATGGAGCGCCGGGTCGTCCAGGCCCTGGAGCCCCACGGCGTGCGGGTCGACGTGTCGGAACGCGAGAAGCCGTGGAACGACGGCGGCCCCGAGGGCCGCTACACCGCGGTCTCGGAGTGAGGTGCGATGACCGGCATCGATCACCCCGAGACCTTTCACGGCCTTCCGGTCCTGACCCTGCCGGATCCCGGTGATCCGGACGGCGTTCCCCTCCCCGCCGCGGACACGGTCGCATGGCGGCTGGAGAGCGCCTGGCGGGGCGACCTGACCTTCGCCGCTCTGTGGAAGCACTTCCTCGACAGCGTCGACACGACGAAGGTACGGGCCCTGCTGATCGGTCCCTGGTGGCAGGACGACTACCAGTCCTTCGCCCCGGTCGTCGACCTGCTGACCGCCGACGCGGACCGCTTTCCGAGCCTGCGCGCGCTCTTCCTCGCCGACGTGGTCGGCGAGGAGTGCGAGCTGTCCTGGCTGGAGATGGCCGACATCACCCCGGTCGTCGAGGCGTTCGGGAAGCTGGAGGAGCTGACCGTACGGGGGTGCGGCGACGACTACGGCGACCGGACACGGCTCGACCTGCGCCCGGTGCGGCACACCTCGCTCAGAACGCTGCGGTTCGAATCGGGCGGCCTGCCCTCCGACGTCGTGCGGGCGGTCGGTGCGTCCGAGCTGCCCGCGCTGGAGCATCTGGAGCTCTGGCTCGGGACCTCCGAGTACGGCGGGAACGCCGGTGTCGAGGACCTCGCTCCGCTGCTCTCCGGTGCGGCGCTCCCCGCGCTGCGCCATCTCGGGCTGCAGAACAGCGAGATCCAGGACGAGATCGCGGCCGCGGTGGCCTCCGCCCCGGTCGTGGCGCAGCTGACGTCGCTCTCGCTCGCGATGGGAACCCTGGGCGACGAAGGGGTCGAGGCGCTGCTCTCCGGCCAGCCGCTCACCCATCTCGCCTCTCTGGATCTGCATCACCACTACGCCGGCGAGGCATTGGTGGAGCGTCTGAGGAATCTGCTGGGCGACCGGGTGAACTGCGACATCGACGAGGTCGAGGACTGGGATCCCGAGGTGGACGAATTCCGCTATGTCGCCGTCAGCGAATAGTCCGGAGCCGTCCGGTCCGGCGACGCGCTTCGCCGTCGTGGGGGTGCCCGGCAACCGCCGGGTCGCGCTCTTCCAGGACGCCGTGCGCGCCGCCGGGCTGCCGCCCGCGCGGGTCGTCCCCTGGCTGGACGTCCTGTGCGGCGGGGCGGTCTTCCGGCCGGGCGAGACCGTCCGTGTCGACTCACCGGGCGAGGACACCGAGGTGGAACGGCGGCTGCGAGCGGTCGACGACCCGACCAGGGTGGAGGGAACGGCCCTCTGGTACGCCCGGTTCACCGCGGCCGTGCGGTCGGTCGCACGCGCGGCGGGCGAGTCCGGTGCCGTGCTGCTCGACGCCCCCGGCGACATCGCCGTGCTCTTCGACAAGCGGCTGTGCCACGCCGTGCTGGACCGTGCGGGGATTCCGGTCCCCCCGTCACCGACCTCGGGCCCGGCGGCTCCCGCGGTGCGCGACTGGGCGGACGTCCGCGAGCGCATGGAGACGCACCGCATGCGCAGGGCCTTCGTGAAGCTCGCGCACGGCTCGTCCGCCTCGGGGGTCCTTGCCGTCGAGACGGACGGCTCCGGCCGGGTGCGGGCCACCACTTCGGTGGAACGCGACGCGGACGGGCGGCTCTTCAATTCGTTGCGGGTGCGCCGCTGCACGACGGAGCGGGAGGTCTCGGCGATCGTCGACGCACTCGCGCCGGACGGACTGCACGTGGAACGCTGGCTGCCCAAGGCGACCCGGCACGGCCGGGCTGCCGATCTGCGGGTCGTGGTGGTGGCGGGCCGGGCCACCCATGCCGTCGTGCGCACCAGCCACTCCCCCATGACCAATCTCCACCTCGGCGGCACGCGCGGCAGTCTCGACGACTTCCGTGCGGCCGTCCGGGCCGCGGGCGGCGACTGGGCCGAGGCCCTCGCCGTGTGCGAACGCGCCGCGGCGTGCTTCCCGAACACGCTGTGCGTGGGCGTCGATCTGCTGCCCTCGTCCGACCTCCGGCGCTTCGCGGTCTGCGAGGTCAACGCCTTCGGTGACCTGCTGCCGCGGCTGACCGGCCTTCCCGGCGGCGGCGCCGAGGGGCTGGACACCTACGCGGCGCAGGTCGCCGCCGTACTGAACAGAGCAAGGAACCCCCGTGCAACCGCCATTCACTGACATCGTGTCCGCCGAGCCCCCGGTCGGGGACGACACCCCCGGCACGTGCGAGAACCCCGACATGAGCGAGGTGGTGGGCAGTCATGATCTGCTGTTCGTCACCCTCGACACGTTGCGCCACGACGTGGCGACGGAGCTCGCGGCCGCCGGACGCATCCCCCACCTGGCACGTCATCTGCCGGGCGGCGTCTGGGAGAAGCGGCATGCGCCCGGCAGTTTCACCTACGCCTCCCACCAGGCGATGTTCGCCGGGTTCCTGCCGACACCGGCGGGTCCGGGACCGCATCCCCGGCTGTTCGCGGCCCGATTCGCGGGCAGCGAGTCCACGGCGTCGGGCACCTTCGTCTTCGACACCCCCGATCTGCCGTCCGGCCTCGCCGCGGCCGGATACCACACGGTGTGCATCGGCGGCGTGGGGTTCTTCAACCGGCAGGGGCCGCTGGGATCGGTTCTGCCGGGCCTGTTCCGGGAGAGCCACTGGGAGCCGGAATTCGGTGTCGCCTCGCCGACCTCCTTCGAGGCGCAGGTGACCCGCGCCGAGCAGGTCGTCGCCGGTCTCCCCGCGGAGCAGCGGCTGTTCCTCTTCGTGAACGTCTCCGCACTGCACCAGCCCAACTGGTTCCACCTGCCGGGGGCCACGCGCGAGGCGGGCGATTCGCGCGAGACGCATGCGGCGGCCCTGGAGTACGTCGACGCCCACATCGGCCGCCTCTTCGCCGCCGCCGGCAGCCGCCGCCGCTGCTTCGCCGTCGTCTGTTCGGACCACGGCACCGCGTACGGGGACGACGGCTACACCGGTCACCGGATCGGCCACGAGTCCGTGTGGACGGTCCCGTACGCGCACTTCTTCCTGGAACCGGGGGCCACCGCGTCATGACTCGCACCACGACGGCCGCGAGGGCCGTCCGCCCGTACCAGAGCTACGTCTACGCCTATCCGCACAAGACGGCCTACCGGCCGCTCGCGGAGCGGCCCGCGCTGCGCGAGCTGTGGGCCGGCGAACGCAAGGACGCGCTCTCGCTCTACCTCCACATACCGTTCTGCGAGGTCCGCTGCGGCTTCTGCAATCTCTTCACCCGGATCGGCGCCCCCGACGAGCTGACGACCCGGTACCTCGACGCGCTGGACCGGCAGGCCACCGCCGTCCGGGACGCGCTGGGCGACGACGGTCCGGTGCGGTTCGCGGCGGCGGCGTTCGGCGGGGGCACGCCCACCTTCCTGACCGCGGCGGAGTTGGAGCGGCTCTGCGACATCGCGGAGAAGCGGATGGGCGCCGACCTGCGGGCCGTTCCGCTGTCCGTCGAGACATCGCCGTCGACCGCGACCGCCGACCGGCTGGCCGTGCTCGCCGACCGGGGCACGACCAGGGTCAGCATCGGGGTGCAGAGCTTCGTCGAGTCGGAGGCACGTGCCGCCGTGCGGCCCCAGCGGCGTGCCGACGTGGACGCGGCGCTGGACCGGATCCGCGAAGCCGGGTTCCCGGTCCTCAACATCGACCTGATCTACGGCATCGACGGCCAGACCGAGGACAGCTGGCGCACATCGCTGGACGCGGCATTGCGGTGGCGGCCGGAGGAGCTGTACCTCTACCCGTTGTACGTCCGCCCGCTGACCGGCCTCGGAAGACTCGGGACGGACGGGGAGGAGGCGGCGGACGCCGCGTGGGACGAGCAGCGGCTGCGGCTGTACCGCGCGGGCCGGGACCATCTCCTCGCCCACGGCTACGAGCAGGTGTCGATGCGGATGTTCCGCCGCGCCGACGCGCCCCGCACGGACGGCGCCGACGACTACGCCTGCCAGACCGACGGCATGATCGGGCTGGGGTGCGGGGCCCGCTCGTACACCAGCCGGTTGCACTATTCCTTCGACTACGCGGTGGAGATGCGCGAGGTGCGGGCGATCATCGACGGCTACACCGCCGCCGAGGACTTCTCCCGCGCCGAGGTCGGGCGGTACGTCGACGGCGACGAGGCCCGGCGGCGCCACCTCCTGCAGTCGGTCCTCCAGGCGGAGGGGCTGTGCCTGGCCGACTACCGGGAACGGTTCGGCAGTGCCCCCGC
Source organism: Streptomyces sp. NPDC056061 (assembly GCF_042266885.1). NCBI lineage: Bacteria > Bacillati > Actinomycetota > Actinomycetes > Kitasatosporales > Streptomycetaceae > Streptomyces > Streptomyces sp. NPDC056061. Next base: position 140,338 of record NZ_JBHJWQ010000017.1, read on the forward strand.
CGACGACTTCCCCGCCGAGCTTGCCCGGTTCGAGGAGCGCGGCTGGCTCGACGCGGCGGCCGGGGCCTCCGGCCTGCTCCGGCTCTCCCCGGAGGGCCTCGCCCATTCCGACGCGCTGGGCCCAGAACTCTTCTCCCCCCGCGTCCGGGCCTCGATGGCCGCGTACGAGCTGAAGTGAGCGCACCATGGACCTGACCATCCTCTACCGGGGCCCGCTCGCGTCCTGCGACTACGACTGTCCGTACTGCCCGTTCGCCAAGCGGCGCGACAGCCCGGAGCAGTTGCGAGCCGACCGGGCGGCGCTGGAGCGGTTCACCGCGTGGGTGTCGGCGCAGACCGGCGACCGGATCTCGGTGCTGTTCACGCCGTGGGGCGAGGGGCTCGTCCGCTCCTGGTACCGCCGTGCGCTGGTGGAGCTGGCGCAGCTGCCGCACGTCGGCCGGGTCGCGATCCAGACCAATCTCAGCAGCCGTACCGGGTGGCTGGCCGAGGCGGGTGGCGCCGGACGGGAGAAGATCGCGCTCTGGTGCACGTACCACCCGGGGCAGACGCCGTACGAGCGGTTCCTGGGCAAGTGCCGGGAGCTGTCGGCGCTCGGCATTCGCCACAGTGTCGGTGTGGTCGGGCTCGACGAGCATCTCGACGAGGCGCGGCGGCTGCGCGCCGCCCTTCCGGAGGAGGTCTACCTCTGGGTGAACGCCGCGGAGGGGCACACCTACACGGACCGGGAGGCGGATCGCTGGACGGCCCTCGATCCGCTCTTCCCGTACAGCCGGCATCCGCACCGCTCGGCCGGTCTGCCCTGCCGGACGGGCGAGTCGGTGATCTCGGTCGACGGCGACGGAACGGTGCGGCGCTGCCATTTCGTCCCGGCGGAGCTCGGCAACCTCTACGACGGGAGCTACCGTCGAGCGCTCGCGCCGCGCGCGTGTCCGCTGGCCGCGTGCGACTGCCACATCGGCTATGTGCACCTGGAGACACTGCCGCTGTACGACGTGTTCGCAGGCGGGGTGCTGGAGCGGATACCGGCGCCCGCCGGACCCGCCTGAGCACTGCCGGGCCGGTCCCGCCCCCGGGACCGGCCCGGCGGGCGGGAGCGTCGTGCCGACGGACGGCATCCGCGGGCGCGTGCCCGCGGCCTGCCGGAACGCCCCTCAGAGCGGAAGCAGGTCCGGTCGCTTCGCCTCGACGTGGTCGCCGGAGGACTCGCCGCGCAGCCGTCGGCCGATCCACGGAACCAGGTACTCGCGCGCCCAGTGGATGTCGTCGCGGCGCACTTCGAGCGTGCCGCGCCGGTCCTGCGGGGGCCACGCCTGGTCCGGGTCGGCCGGCACCTCCAGCCCGAGGACCTGAGCAGCGCGCAGCGCGACCCGGGTGTGTCCTTCGGGGGACAGGTGGAGCCGGTCGTCGTCCCAGGCACGCCGGTCCTGGACGGACCGCAGCGACCACAGGTCGAGAACGGGGCAGTCGTAGCGGTCGGCGATGGCCCGCACATGGGCGGTGTACGTGGCGATCTTGCCGCGCAGGTGGCGCAGCACAGGAACGCCGCGGGTGTCGAAGCCGGTGGTGACCATGACCGTGCCGACCGACCGGGCCAGTTCGGCGACCGCGCGTTCGAAGCGCTCGGCCACGTCGTCCGGGTCGGTGCCGGGCCTGATGATGTCGTTGCCACCCGCGCAGAAGGTCACCAGGTCGGGTGCCAGTTCCTTGGCGCGCGGCACCTGCTCCTCGACGATCTGGTCGAGGAGGCGTCCGCGTACGGCGAGGTTGGCGTACCTGAAGTCCGCGTGCGTGGGGCCTTCGGGGTGCGTCGCCGCGTCGGGTTCCGGGAGCTGGTCCGCGAGGAGTACCGCGAAACGGTCCGCCCAGCCGACGTAGGTCCCGTCCGGGCCGGGGTCTCCGACTCCCTCGGTGAAGCTGTCGCCGATCGCCGCGTACGACCCGATGACGTCCTGTCGGTCGTTGACGTCACGTTGGTTGTTTCTCGAATCGTCTGCCACAAGGGCTTATCCTGCACCGACGAATGTGACCTACGCGACCGTAATAAGGGGTTGACGGGTGGTGAGATAAACCACCCGGTCAGTGCCCGCGACGAGGGAATAGGGCCTGGGGCAATAGAGGGTGGCCTCACGACCGGCGACCCGGGAGGCGCAGTCGCGGGGCATCGAGAGCCCGCCTCCTCTCGCCCCTCGGGTCGTGAGCGGAAGGGGCGGTGCGCCGCCGCGCACCGCCCCTTCGGTCTCGCCCGGGTCGCCCCCGGTCACTTCGGCCGTCCGGCCGCTCGGATCAGACGTAGATGCCGTGCGCCGCGAGGTAGGCGATCGGGTTGATGTCCGAGCCGTACGCCGGGCCGGTGCGGACCTCGAAGTGCAGGTGCGGACCGGTGGCGTTGCCGGTGGAACCGGAGAGACCGATCTGCTGACCGGCGCCCACGGACTGGCCCGCCGAGACCGAGATCGAGGACAGGTGGCCGTACTGGGAGTAGCGGCCGTCCGCGTGCTTGATGACGACCTGGTTGCCGTACGCGCCGCCCCAGCCGGCGGTGACGACGGTGCCGGAGGTGATGGCCTTCACGCCGGTGCCGGTGAAGACGGGGAAGTCGATCCCGGTGTGGCTGCCGCTGGACCAGTTGGAGCCGGACGCGCGGTACCCGGTGGTGTGGTTGCCGGGAACGGGGTGGACGTAACCGGAGGCGCTGCTCCCGGCGGCCGGGGCAGACGTCTTCGCCTCCGTGACCGTCAGGGGCTTGGCGGCCGACGCGGTCTTGGCCGGGGCGGACTTCTCGACGACCGCCGACGGCGCCGTGGGGACCTTCGACGGGAGCGAGGAGCCCGCGCCCGCGCCGGCGGGCGCGGAGGTGCCGGAGACCTCGGCGCCGAGCGTCAGCTTCATGCCCGGGAAGATCAGGCTCGGGTCGTCGCCGACGACCGCGCGGTTGTCCTGGTACAGCTTCTGCCAGCCGCCGTCGACCTTGTGCTCGGCGGCGATCTTCGACAGGTAGTCGCCCGCGACGACGGAATACGTCGTGGCGGCCTGCGCCTGGGCAGCCGGACGGGCCGGGGCGGTGTGCGCGGCGGAGGCCGGGGCCGCTTGTTCGGCGGCGTGGGCGCCGGTGGCACCGAGCAGCGGCAGCGCGATGACGGCGCCGCCGGCGCTCACCGCGGCGACACCGCGGGCGACGGCGCCGGTCCTGATACGACGGTGCTTACCCGAAATGGGCATGACGTGCTTCCTCTCCGGCGCCTGCGAGGTGAGCTGTCGGGTTCGGGCTGGAGATGCCCGGTCGCGCGGTGCGCGACTTCACCCCGAGCCGACCGGATTTCTCCGTTCGGCGGACTACCTGGTTCCCCCGCTCCTGCCACACGATGAGTGGGTGCGATATCCGGTCGGCGGCAGGATTGGGCGGTCCGTCCGGAATGACGGTGACCGTAAGCGAATCGGGACGACGAGAACAAGCCGTCGATTCCGCGACGGATTCCGCGCCGTGAATTCGGCGCGGAATTCCGGTCACCCTCCGTGGATTACGGATCTTGAATTTCCGCACCGCACGGGGAATACGCGACGCGCCCGCCGGCACGTACGGTCACGGATATGATCCCGCTCACGAGCACGAAACCCTCGACGGGATCATTCACCACATAAGCCACCAAAATGCCCATTACGGACACCGCGGAGAGGGCGGCGGGAGGTCACGCGCGCCGCAGCCTCAGCACCCGCGCGTCGAGGTCCCCCCGCAGGCCCGTGTGCAGGCCCTGGTGGAGCAGCACCGAACCGTGGTGCACCGCACCCGTGTCCAGGCAGGTGTACGTCGCCGTCGGGTCGAGTCCGCGCAGCCGCAGGGCCGGCGGCCGTTCGCCGTACCGCTGCGCCTCCAGCCACACCAGGACCACGGTCTCCTCGCCGTGGACGTACTGCACCGCGCTCAGACCGCCGCGCGGGGCGCGCAGCCGGTACAGCGCCCCGCGCTGCACGTGCGGCCGGATCTCCTTGTAGAGGTCCACCCAGCTCCGCGCCTCGGCCAGTTCCTCCGCGCTCCACTCGGTGAGGTCCCCGCCCACGCCGAGCACCCCGGCCATCGCGCTCACGAAGCGGAAGCGCAGCGAGCTGACCCGGTCGTTGAGCTGCACGTTCGGGCTGTCGGTGACCCAGGCGGCCATCACCCGGGCCGGATGGATCTGACTGAAGCCCTCCTGGATGACGAGGCGGTCGAGCGGATCGGTGTTGTCCGAGGTCCACACCTGGTCGGTACGGGAGAGAATGCCCAGGTCGACCCGGCCGCCGCCGCCCGAGCAGGATTCGAACGCCACCGAGGGATGCGCGGCCCGCAATCGGTCGATCAACGCGTAGAGGCCGTCGACATGCTCGACCCAGAGTTTCTGCGCATACTCCTCACCGGGCCAGCCGGCGTCCGTGAAACTGCGGTTGAAGTCCCATTTCACATAGTCGATCGGAGCACTGGTCAGCAGGGCGTCCAGTTGTTCCCACAGATACTCGCGCACATCGTTCCGGGCGAGATTGAGAACCAGTTGATGACGGAACTCGGTCCGCGTACGCCCCGGGAAATGCTGAACCCAGTCGGGATGCGCGCGATAAAGATCGCTGTCGGGGTTGACCATTTCCGGTTCGACCCAGATGCCGAACTGCATACCGAGGCCGTGCACTTCGTCGGCGAGCGGTTTCAACCCGGCGGGGAAGCGGTCCGGATTCGGCGTCCAGTCCCCGAGACCGGCCCGGTCGTCGGTGCGCCGCCCGAACCAGGCGTCGTCCACGACGAACAGTTCGACTCCCATGGCGGCCGCGCGCTCGGCCAGGGCGCGTTGCTGGTCCTGCGAGATGTCGAATCCGGTCGCCTCCCAGGAGTTGTAGAGCACCGGTCGCAACCGCTCCGCGTCCGGGACGACGTGGGCCAGTTGCCAGGCGTGCCAGGCGCGACTCGCCCCGCCGAAGCCCGCCCCGCTCCACAGGCCGGCGAAGACGGGGGTGGTGTACGACTCCCCCGGCGCGAGCCGCAGCAGTCCCGCGTCGTCGTGGCCGGCTCCTCCGGTGATCTGCACGATCCCGTCGGGGAGTTGCTGTACGGAGATCCGCCACGATCCGGACCAGCCGAGCGCGCAGCCGTAGACCTCGCCGTGCTCCTCGGTGGCCGTGCCGTCCGCGTCCAGGGCCACCCAGGGCAGGTGCTGGTGCCCGGTGTGGCCGCGCCTGCTGGAGATGACGCTCTCGCCGTAGGTCAGCTCCGTCCGGGCGATCTGTGTCTCCGCCGCCCATCGGCCGTGCAGCCGGCTCATCCGCCAGCCGTCCCGGGCGGGCAGCGTCCAGGCGGCGGCGTCGGCGCGCAGCAGTTCCAGCGGCGGTCCGTCCGGCCCGGTGTGGGCGACGGTGGCCCAGCGCTCGATCACGTCGGAGTCGTCCCGCATCCGGTAGTGCAGGTCGAGGGCGAGCCGGTGCACCGGGTCGGTGAAACCGATCCGCAGCTCGTCACCGTCCACCGCGGCACCGGCGAGGACCCACTCGGTGCCGCGGACCTCCTCGGTGCGTACCGACAGAGCCGGGCGCACGAACCGGGGGCCGCCCTCGACGGGATACTCCTCGCGGCCGTCGAGCGCGGACTCGAACCCCCTGGGCGGCGGCTGAGGCGCGGCGGCCAGGGCTTCGGCCGCCGCGAGGGAGATCTGCGGCCCCCAGTGCAGATGGACGAGTTCGTCCCGCTCCGTGAGCTGTAGTGCGTAGCTGCTGCTCGCCCCGGTGAGCAGCCAGGTCCGGCCGGTGTCGCCCGTCTCGATCATCGCATCCCCACATTCCAACAGTTCCGCACATCATCGACCATCGCCGTCGGCGGGGCAACGGTTGCGGCGAGTGATCCACCGACGGACTCACGGCCGCGGCACGGGAATTGGCCGGGGTCTCGACAGGGAATGGGACGAGATGATTGCCTGAGGAACCGATGTCGTATCGTCGCGGGGGTGGCCTTGTCGGCGACTCGCGTCGACGCCAGACACCCCAGGAGTCACCGTGCCGCAGCAGCCGCAGATCCCGTCGACGGAACCCGAACTGGCGGGCGTCCGCAATTTCCGCGACGTGGGCGGACTGCCCACCGCGGACGGACGGCGGGTGCGGTACGGCAGGCTCTTCCGCAGCGGGCACCTCGCGCACGCCACGGCCGAGGACACCGCCTTCCTCGGCGGTCTCGGGCTGCACACGATCTTCGACTTCCGCAATGCGGCCGACCGCCGACTCGACGGTCTCGACGTGGAGCTGCCGGGCGTTCGCAACCTGAGCATTCCGCTCTCCGACCCGGCCGACGGCGCCGAGTTCTGGCGGATGGTGCGCGACGGCGACCTCGACCAGTTGCGCTCGCTCCTCGCCGACGGCAAGGGGGTGAACCGGATGATCGCCTCGTACCGTTCGATCGTCCTGGAGCGCACCGCCGAGCACAGCAGGGTGCTGCACGCCCTTGCCGAGGACAGCGTCCCGGCGCTGATGCACTGCGCCGCGGGCAAGGACCGGGCCGGGCTGTCGATCGCCGTGTCCCTGCTCGCGGTCGGCGTCGAGCGCGAAGCCATCGAGGCCGACTACCTGAAGTCCAACGACGCGCACCGCCGGTACCGGATCCGTCGCAACGACACCTCGGCGGACGGCATGTCCGCCGAGGTGCTGGAACTGCTCAATCCGCTCTTCGGCGCCCACGCGGACTACCTCTCCGCCGCCTTCACCACCATGGAGGAGACCTGGGGCAGTACGGAGCGCTATCTGTCCGAGGGCCTGGGTCTCACCGCCGGGACCCGTGAGCGGCTGCGCGACCGGCTGCTCGACACGGTCTGACGTCAGCCGTCCGCGGCGACGGCGGTCAGCCCTTGCCGGCCACCGCGAACAGCAGGTAGAGGAAGGCCGCGAAGACATGTCCGGCGATGAGATACGCGAACAGCCGGATCACCACGCCGCGCGGGAACTTCCGCTCCTGGGCCTCGTACTTCTTGGTCGACCCGAGCGGGTCGAAGTTTTCCGAATCGGACATGACAGTCCTCTCTGGTGACCGGCCGCGAGCCGGTCTCAGTGACGGTGGATGCCGCCGCCGAGGCACAGCTCGGCGGCGGGGCTCTGCAGCAGGGTGTGGACGAAGAGGAGTTCGGCGCCGTCACGGTCGACGGCGGAGATCCGGTGCGGGGTGAGCGAGTCGAAGTGCGCGCTGTCGCCCGGGGCGAGATCGTGCAGGGTGTCCCCGAGCGTGACCCGCAAGTGGCCTGCGAGCACGTACAGCCACTCCTCGCCGGGGTGCACCCGCACCAGGTCGCTCTGCGCGCCGTACAGCACCCGGACGCGCAGTGCCTGCATCGCCCGGCCGGAGCCACCGGTCCGTTGGTACAGCCAGCCATCGGCCTCGGCGCCCTCGAACGCTCCGCCGCGGATGATCGCCTCCCGTTCGGGGGGTGTCTCGCCGAGCAGCTCGGAGACCGTCGTACCGTAGATCCTGGCAAGACCGAGCAGCATCGGCAGCGAGGGCTGCCGACGGCCCGTTTCGAGCCGGGAGAGATGGGCGGGCGACAGCCCGGCCCGCTGGGCGGCGGCCTCCAGGGTGAGACCGCGGCCCCGACGCAGGTCGCGCAGCCTCGGCGCGACCTCGGGCAGCTCGTCGGCCACCGCTCCGTCTGGAGTGTTCATGACTCCATTGAGCCAAAATCTTTCCTCACAGGCAAATCCCTTGCCTGTGAGGCAAAAGATCTCGTCCGCGCCACCCCGCCGTGCGGTCAGCGGTGGGCGACTGCCTGTTTCACCAAGGTCCGCCCGAAGTCCCACATCAGCCCGCCGCCGCTGTGGGCGTCGTCCATCACCGCGGTGAACGCCGTGACGAACCGGTCGACCTCCGGCTCCCCGATCACCAGGGGCGGAATCAGCTTGATCACTTCCAGGTGGTCGCCCGAGACCTGGGTGAGGATGCGGTGCTCGCGGAGCAGGGGCACCACCACCATCTGCGCGAAGAGGCCCTTGCGGGCCGCCTGCAGCATCGCCCAGCGGCTGCGCAGCCTCCACGACGACGGCCTGCCGAACTCGATGCCGATCATCAGCCCACGCCCGCGCACCTCGTGCAACAGCTCGTACCGGTCGACCAGCGCGGCGAGCCGTTCACGCAGCAGATCACCGGTACGGCGGGCGCCCGCGACGATCTCCTCGTCCTCCATCACCGCGAGGACCGCGAGCCCCGCCGCCATCGCCTGGGCGTTGGAACCGAAGCTCGCGGAGTGGACCAGGACCCGGTCCATCGAGGAGTAGACCTTCTTGAAGATCCAGTCCCTGCCGAGCGTCGCCCCGACCGGCACGTAGCCGCCGGAGAGGGCCTTCGCGACGCAGACCAGGTCGGGCTCGACGCCCTCCTCGTGCTGGTACGCGTAGAAGTCCCCGGTCCGGCCGAGGCCGGTCTGCACCTCGTCGGCGATCAGCAGCGCCCCGTGCCGGTGCAGCAGCCCCTGCGCGTCCCGCAGGTAGCCGGGCGGCGCGGCATGGACGCCCTTGCCCTGGATCGGCTCGACGACCAACGCGGCGACGTCGCCGCGCCGCAGCTCCCGCGCCAGCGCGTCGAGGTCGCCGAGCGCGACGGCGGTGTCCGGCAGCAGCGGGGCGAAGCCGTCCCGGAATCCGCTCTCGCCGTTGACCGAGAGCGAGCCGGTCGTCAGCCCGTGGAAGGCATGGGAGCAGTAGAGGATCCTGGGGCGGCCGGTGGCGTACCGGGCGAACTTCAGCGCGGTCTCCACGGCCTCCGTGCCGCTGTTGCCGAAGAAGACCCGGTCCAGGTGCGGGCTGTGCGCGAGCAGGCGCTCGGCGAGCAGTCCGGGCAGCGGCTGGCAGTCGAAGCGGGTCAGGTCGGCGAGCGAGGCGTCGAGGACGTCGTGCAGCGCCCTGCGCACGACGGGGTGGTGGCGACCGAGGCCCATCACGCCGAATCCGGCGAGCATGTCGAGGTAGTCGTTGCCCTCCTCGTCCCAGAAGTACGCGCCCTCGGCCCGTTCGTAGACCTTGTCGAAGCCGATCGTGCGGAGCATCCGGGGCAGTTGGTGGTTGAGGTGCCTGGTGTGCAGTTCGTAGCGCTCGGCGCCGCGCTCCGCGAGAAGCTGTGCCAGGTCGAAACCCCTGGGTCCGTCGTCCTTCATCCCACGCTCTCCTCGCTCTCCTCGCTCCGTCGTGCCGTTCGCCCGGTGTCCGGATCGGCGCCGGTCCGTCCGGCGGTCCCGACCGGGACGAGTCCGAATGTCCGTCGGCTCCTCGCGGTCCGCCGCCCAAAGATCGTGCGACCCCCGGATGCTGTCGGGAATCGTCACGCCCGGCCCCCTCTCCGGTCCTGATCGGCTCACGGTGACGGCGGGAACCCCCCGACGGGGTTCCCGCGTCCTCCCTGCCCCGGGCCGACGGCCGGTTCCCCGGCGGCCGGCCGTGTGTCAGCGGTTCCCCGAGACGGTGTCGCGCGCGGCGCGCAGGGACTCCTTCAGTGATCCCATGGTGGCGAGGACGGCGGTGGGCTCGTAGCCGCAGTGCGCCATGCAGTTGGCGCACCGCGGGTCCTTGCCGCGGCCGTACTTGTCCCAGTCGGTCTTCTCGATGAGTTCGCGATACGTGGGCACGTATCCGTCGCTCATCAGGTAGCAGGGCCGCTGCCAGCCGAAGAGCGAGTAGTTCGGGATGGCCCACGCGGTGCAGGGGAAGTCCGCCCGGCCCTCCAGGAAGTCCAGGAAGAGCGGCGAGTGGTTCAGCCGCCAGCGCCGCCGGTTGCCGCCCGCGAACGACTTCTTGAACAGTTCGCGGGTCTGCTCGACACCGAGGAAGTGCTCCTGGTCGGGCGCCTTCTCGTACGCGTAGGCGGGCGAGATCATCATCTCGTCGACCTTCAGTTCGTCGTTGAGGTAGTTGAGGACCTCGATGACGGTCTGCGGGGTGTCGGTGTTGAAGAAGGTGGAGTTCGTGGTGACCCGGAAACCGCGCCGCTTGGCCTCCTTGATCGCCGCCACCGCCTCGTCGAAGACGCCTTCCTTGGCGACGGACTCGTCGTGCCGCTCGCGCAGTCCGTCGATGTGCACGGCGAAGGCGAAGAACGGGGAGGGCGTGAATTTCTCGATCTTCTTCCGCAGCAGCATGGCATTGGTGCAGAGGAACACGTATTTCTTCCGCGCCACCAATTGCCGGACGATTTCGTCGATCTGCGGATGCATCAACGGCTCGCCACCGGCGATGGAGACCATCGGGGCACCCGATTCGAGGACGGCGCCCACCGCCTGGGCGACCGGCATGCGCTGCTTCAGCACTCCTGCCGGATGCTGGATCTTCCCGCAGCCCTCGCACGCGAGATTGCAGGCGAACAACGGCTCCAGTTCCACGATGAGCGGGAACTTGTCCCGCTTGCGGAGCTTCTGTTCCATCAGATACGTCGCAACCTTGATGGACTGACGGAGCGGCATGGCCATCTGGCTCACCTCCTGGGGAGCAGCAAGGATCGGTGCCATTCATAGAAAGCCGGCAGGACGGCACGGAGAACACGGAAAGCCGATATTCCACCGCGTATCGTGCCGATACGGATGAGCTCGTGCTCCGGAGCGTCCACGATCACCCGTACGGCGGCGACCGGGCGCGGCCCGGACCGCAGGGCCGCGTCGAGGGTGGCGGCGGACTCCATGTCCACCGCGATGGCTCCGGCGGCCAGCAGCTCGGCCCGCTCCTGCCCGTGCACGACATGGGCGGAGCCGGTCAGCGGGCCGATGTGGACAGTGCGGCCGGGCACCACCCGGGCGAGGGCTTCGGCGAGCAGCCCCGTGCCGGTGCAGGGCGTCGGGGCACCGGCGCCCCGGGTCTCGTCGGCGACGACCAGGTCGCCGGGGTGCATGCCGGGTGACAGCCCGGCGCAGAAGCCGGAGGCGAGGACCGCGGTGCCGGGCGCCCGGTCCCGGCCGAGTGCCCGCGACACGGCTGCCTCGGTCGCCCTGGGGCCCATGCCCGTGCGGAGAACGGTCACCGGGCCGGGAGCCGCGCCGGCCCTCCGCCTGCCGCTGCGCAGGGCGAACTGTTCGATCCCCAGCGCGCAGGCGATCAGCAGCGGGGTCGCGGGACCGGCGTGCCCTGGACCATCGCCCATCAGGCGCCCTTGCGGCCGGCCGTGCGGTCGGCGAACGGTTCGCCGTACACATACCTCCCGAGTGCGGTGAGCGGGAAGACCTGCCGGTAGAGGTGGTAGTTGATGGAGAAGTCCCAGGGAAAGCCGGTGCCGGTGAAGTACGGCTCGTCCCAGGAACCGTCGGCCCGCTGGGTGTCGGTGAGCCAGGCGATTCCCCGGCGCACCGCCACGCTGTCCCGCCGCCCCGCGGCGAGCAGGGCGAGCAGCGCCCACGCGGTCTGGGAGGCGGTGGAGGCGCCGTGGCCGATCCACTTGTCCTCGCGGTACGAACGCAGATCCTCGCCCCAGCCGCCGTCGTCGTTCTGCACGGACTCCAGCCAGGCGACCGCGCGGCGGATCGCCGGGTGTGCGGCGGGAAGTCCGGCGGCGACCAGGGCGGGCACCACCGATCCCGTGCCGTAGACGTAGTTGACGCCCCAGCGGCCGTACCAGCCGCCGCAGGCATCCTGTTCGGCGAGCAGCCACGCGATGCCGCGCCGGGTGGCGGGGTGCCCGGAGCGTCCCTCGACGGCGAGCATCTCCACCACGTGCCCGGTGACGTCGGCGGACGGCGGGTCGATGACCTCGCCGAAGTCGCAGAAGGGCAGCCGATTGGGGAACGGGCTGGTGTTGTCGGCGTCGAACGCGCCCCAGGCCCCGTTGCGGGACTGCATGCCGAGGTTCCAGCGCACGCCGCGCCCGATGGCCGCCTCGATGCGCGAGGCGTCGGGGTGGCGGACCCGGCGCAGGGCGAGGACGACCTCCGCGGTGTCGTCGATGTCCGGGTAGTTGTCGTTGTGGAACTCGAACGCCCAGCCGCCCGGCTGGAGCCGGGGACGGCGCACGGCCCAGTCACCGGGCCGGTCGATCTCCTCGCCGAGCATCCAGTCCGCGGCCCGCACCAGGGCCGGGTGGTCGGGTCTCACCCCCGCGTCGGCCAGGGCGATGGTGGCCAGGCAGGTGTCCCAGACCGGGGATTGACATGCCTCGATCATCCGGGCACCGTCCTCGCGCCGGACGGCGAACCGGTCGAGCGAGGCGAGGCCCGCCCGCATCACCGGGTGGTCCAGATCGTAGCCGAGCAGGTGCAGGGCGATGATGGAGTACACGGCGGGCGGCTGGATGCCGCCCCAGCAGCCGTCGTTCTCCTGGCGTTCGACGATCCAGCGGGCCGCGGCGTTCATGGCGATCCGGCGCAGGCGGCGCGGGGCCACCCGGTGGTACAGGTGCAGGGCCTTGTCGAGGCGCTGGAAGACCCCGTCCCAACTGGCGGCGGGTGCGGCACGCCGGGGCGGGTTCGGACGGCGCGGGTCGGTGTGCAGTTCGTCGAGCGGGAACGGGGCCGGGCGCACCGGCCGCTTCGCCGAGACGACGGTGAGCGGCACGATGGTCTGGCGCGCCCAGCAGCCGAATTCGTAGATGTTGAGCGGAACCCACTTGGGGAAGAACATCAGCTCGGGCGGGAGCTCCGGCAGGTCCTCCCAGCTCCACCAGCCGAAGAGGGCGAGCCAGATGCGGGTGAAGACGCGGCTCTCGGCGATGCCGCCCCGCTCCCTGATCCAGCGTGCGGAGCGGGCCATGTGCGGTTCGTCCGGCCCGTCCCCGGCCAGTCGCAGGGCCACATACGCCTCGATGGTGGCGGAGAGCTCGCCGGGCCCGCCGTGGAAGGTGGCCCAGGTGCCGTCGCCGCGCTGTTCGCCGCGGATGAAGCGGCCGGCCGCCTCCACGACGGCCGGGTCCTGGATTCCGAGGAATTGACGGAGCAGCAGGTCCTCGGCGTCCATCGTGACGTTGGTGGCGAGGTCGCCCTTCCACCAGCCCTGCTCGTCCTGCCTGCCGAGGAGGTGCTCCACCGAGCGCTCCGCGGCGTACCGCGCGGACTTGAGCACATCGTCCGCGGCGAGGGTCGTGTCGGTCGGATTGCTGGCCGCGGCTGCACGGGGATTCACGGACCCGGTGCTTCCGTCGGTCGTCGCTGTCATGGCTTCCCCTTCGTGCAGTGGTTCCTCTGCTGTGCTGGGGTCTCCGTCGGCCGGCGCCCGGTGGGGGCGCCGGCCGGCGACTGCGAGTCATATGGACCAGATGGTGATCATCTCTTTCGTACGACGACGAAGTCCGCGAGCGCCGTGAGCTGCGCCCGCACGGCCTGCGGCATGTCGACGCGGTGCAGCGCCTCGATGGCGACCGCGTGCTGCCGACGGGCCTCCTGGGCGGTCCACTCACGGCCGCCCGCCTCCTCGATGAGCGCCGCGCGGGCGGCGAACTCCTCTTCGGAGAAGCTGTCGAAATCGCTGCTCTTGGCATCGGCGGCCAGCAGGTCGCCGAGCCGCTCCGAGGCCGTTCCGCCCGCGGCGAGCGCGGCGACGACCGGCAACGACTTCTTGCGCTGGCGCAGGTCGCTCCAGGTCTGCTTGCCGGTGGACTCGGGGTCGCCCCAGATGCCGAGCAGGTCGTCCACCGCCTGGAAGGCGAGGCCGAGGTGGTAGCCGTACGCCTCCAGGGTGTCGGCGGTGCGGTCGTCGGCGCCGCCGAGGACCGCACCGATGGAGCAGGCGCAGGCGAGCAGGGCCCCGGTCTTGTTGCCCTCCATCTCCAGGCACTCCTCGACGGTGACCCGCTCGCGGTGCTCGTAGGAGATGTCCTGGGCCTGCCCGTCGATGAGCTTGCGGGTGGCGACCGTCAGACGGCGTGCCGCCCGGCCCGCCTCGACGGTGCCGAGCTCCAGCAGGATCTCGTTGGCGAGCGCGAAGAGCGCGTCGCCGACCAGGATCGCCTGGGCGGGGCCGTGCAGCTTCCAGACGGTGTCGCGGTGGCGGCGCTGTTCGTCGCCGTCCATCAAATCGTCGTGCAGCAACGAGAAGTTGTGCACGAGTTCGACGGCCACGGCGCCGGGGACGCCCGCCTCGGGGACGGCGCCCGCCGCCTCCGCGGACAGCAGGGCCAGCGCCGGACGGACGGCCTTGCCGCCGTCGCCCTCCGCGGGCCGTCCCTGGGCGTCGATCCAGCCGAAGTGGTAGGCGGCGACGGTGTCCATGGGCGGTGCGAGCCGGTTCACAGCGGCCCGGAGCACCGGCGTGGAAAGGGCCCGCCCGCGCTCCAGAAGCGCGGTGACGTCCGTGGTGTCGGCCACGGTGTCGAAAGCCGGATTCGCCGGGGTCACTGACTCTCCTCTTGTTCCGGTGGTACTGCTCATGCCGCCTCCTGCAGCGGATGTTCATGGGAGCGGCCCAGCGCCCTCAGAGCGACGTCCGCGGCGCTGAACCCGCTGCGGACGGCACCCTCCATCGTCGCGGGCCAGCCGGTGGCCGTCCACGCGCCGGCCAGGGCCAGGCCCTCGGCCCGGGTCCGGGCTCCGGGACGCAGCCTGCCGACGCCGGGCGCAGGGGCGAAGGTCGCCGTGCGTTCCCGGGTGACGAAGAAATCCCTGATCCCGGCGGTGCGGGCAGCCGGGAGGAGCCGTTCGAGCTCGGGCAGGTACCGTGCGCGCAGTTCGGCGACGGGGAGGTCGATCTCCTCGCCCGCTGCGGACTGGGACACCGCGAGGTACTGTCCGGGGCCGGTGAGCCCGGATGCCTCCGTGCGGTCGAAGACCCATTGGACCGGGGAGCCGAGCGCGGCGAAGAACGGACGGCGCAGCACCTTGCGGTCGTAGACGACGTGCACGTTGAGAATCGGCGAGGTGCCGATGTCGAGCAGCCGTTCCGGGGCGTCGAGCGCTCCCACGGGCAGCAGGTCGTGGGTCTCGCGCTGCGGAACGGCGAGGACGACGGTGTCGGCGTCGATCCGTTCGCCCTGTGTGCCGACGGTCCACCCGCCCTGCTCCGTACGGGTGAGCGAGGTCGCCCTGGTCCGCAGTTCGGTGCGGACCCCGGCGGCGTCCAGCGCCGTGCGGGCCAGCGTGTCGTGAATCTCGCCGAGGGGCACGCCCGCCCAGCCGATGTCGGCGGCGCCGGGCTCGGAGAGGAGCCCGGTCCGGAAGACCTTCGCGGCGAGCGCGAGCGAGGCGTTCGGCGCGGTGGCGTTGAGGGTGGCGACGCCGACGAGGTCCCAGAGGGCCTCGATCGTGCGGGGCGACTGGCCGTGCCGGGCGAGCCAGCTGCCGAAGTCGACGGTGTCGAGTGCGGGATCGTCCGGGTCCAGGCGGCCCAGCGCGAGTGCGGCACGCGAGACGCTCGCCCGCTCGGCGAGCGAGAGGTGCGGATAGGCGGCGAGTCCGGCCGCGAGGTGGAACGGCACCGGCAGCGCGTTGCGGCGCAGCCGTCCCAGCCGGGGTCCCGCGATCCGGCCGACGTCGAGAACGGGCACGTCCAAACGGTTTTGCAGGGGCGCCAGGCTCGTTGCGCCGACGCGGTCCAGGAACCATCGGTAGGCGGTGCAGCAGCGCAGGTAGACATGCTGTCCGTTGTCGACCGCCAGTTCCCCGCGCCGGAAGGAGAAGGCGAGTCCGCCGAGCCGCGGCCGCCCTTCCAGCAGGGTCACGTCAAGTCCGGCGTCCGCGAGACGCAACGCCGCGGTGACGCCGGCGATTCCGCCGCCGATCACCACCGCACGGGAGGAGCGCAGGGCGTCGTCCGTCACGCGCCCTCCTTTCATCGGGTCACTTCGATCAAGGACGCGTCCTTGCGCCGGAGGGTTGACCGCCGGTCAAAAGGCTCGTCCGTGATGCACATGGTGCGTGAGATGTCCGTGCGGCGCATCAGACGCGCCTCCCGGCCGTCCGTCGGGAGACGTGCCGGGTGTCGAGACCGGAGAGGCCGCGGACCGCCACGTACGCCTTCTCGTGGCCGGGCAACGAGACCCGGCCGCGCAGCACCGCCTCCGGGTCGCGCTCGATCCGGTCGAGCAGCCTCCGGTAGATGCCCGCCATGGCCGCGACGCAGGCGCCGCTGCGCCGGTCCAGCATCGGCAGCAGCCGGTACCCCTCGGCGAACAGCGTGCGGGCGCGGCGCACCTCGAAGTGGACCAGCCCAGCGAAGTCGGCGCCGGCGGGCGGGGTGGACCGGTGGAAGCCTGCCGAGCAGCCGAACTTGGCGAGGTCGTCGGCGGGCAGGTAGGTGCGCCCGTTGCCCGCGTCCTCGCGGACGTCGCGCAGGATGTTCGTCAGCTGGAGCGCGAGCCCCAGCGTGTCGGCGTACTCCGCGGCGCGGTCGGCTCCGGGGGCGCCGGGCTGGGTGCCGAAGATACCCAGGCTGAGTCGGCCGATGGCGCCGGCGACGCAGCGGCAGTAGACCTTGAGGTCGTCCCAGGTCTCGTACGTCGCCCCGCGCACGTCCATCAGCACGCCGTCGATGAGCTCGTCGAGCCCGCCGAGCGGGAGCGGGAACCTCCGCGCGGCGTCGGCGAGCGCGACGGCCACCGGATCGGTGTCGTCCTCGTCGATCGCGCCGTCGCGGATCCGGTCCAGGACCGTGCGGGTGCTCTCCAGGCGCTTGTGCTTGGTCTCCGGTGCCAGATCGCCGTCACCGATGTCGTCGACACGACGGGAGAAGGCGTACAACGCCGACATGGCCTGCCGCTTCTCGGCCGGCAGCAGTCTGATGCCGTAGGCGAAGTTGCGTGCCTGCTGTCCGGTGACCGCCTCGCAGTACCCGTATGCGGCCTGTACCGGTGCCGACATGTACGTCGTCTGTCCCTCCACGGTCCGGCTCACCCCTCTCTCCGCGCTCTTCGCAAGACAACTCCCACTTCGCGCAGCAGGCCCGGCCCGGTGGGCTTGGGCGGGCCGGGCAGTACGTCGAACCCGGCGGCCGCGATCGCGGTGAGGGCAGCACGCCCTCCTCCCACGAATCCGGCGAGAAGCAGCCTGAGTCTGCCGTGGACGCTGCCCACCAGGGGGGCGCCCTCATCCAGCAGTTCCCGGGCACGTTCCGCTTCGTACGCGACCAGTGAACGCACCGCTGCACCCCCCGAAGGGGCGGCGAGGTCGGATTCCCGGACGTGGAACCGGGCCATGTCGTCCGCGGGCAGATAGATCCGGTCGCGGCCGAGGTCCTCCGCGACGTCCTGGAGGTGTTCGACGATCTGGAGGGCCGTGCAGACGGCGTCGGAGCGGCGGACGCGTTCGGGCGTGGCGGTCCCGGTGATCTGCAGGACCAGTCTGCCGACGGGGTTGGCGGAGAGCTCGCAGTAGGCCGCCAGCTCGTCGTACGTCCCGTAGCGCCGGACCTTCTGGTCCTGACGGTTCGCCTCGATGAGACCGAGAAAGGGCTCGGGGCCGAGGGCGCGGCGTCGCACGGTGGGGCGCAGCACCCGCAGCAGGGGGTGGCCCGGGCCGTCGCCCGTGCTCGCGAAGACCCGGCGCAGGTCGGCCTCCAGAGCGTCGAGCATGGCGAGCCGGTCGTCGGCCGACTCCGGGTCGAGTCCCAGATGGCGGGCGTCCGCACCGCCGGGGGCGAGATCGCCGTCGCCGATGTCGTCGACGAGGCGGGCGAAGCCGTAGACGGCCATCAGGTCGTCCCGCCAGGCTCGCGGGAGGAAGAAGGGGGCTACGGGGAAGTTCTCGTGCGCGGCCTTGTCGAGGGTGGCGGGCACGACCGCGTCGAGCCGCGCCTGCGGGGAGGCGGTCACCGCTGACCACCCGGTACTGGGACGGCGTGGGCACCTCGGAGCTGGAGATCTTCCGTCATTGCCGTCACATCTCCCGTTCTACACTGCTGACCCAAAACATCCCATTCCGGACACGCCGCCCGCTCTGCCGAGTGCGGAGCACACCCGCGGGCCGTACGGCCCGGCAGTATCGCCCCACTTGCAACGAATCAGCACCGGTACAGCTTACGTTGTACAACGCTCATCGATACGGCGGGGTGCCGCGCCCTGTCCCGCAACGCGCTCCACCCCGTCAACTTTCCCCGTGCGCAAGGAAATTGGCCTCATCCGACGGGAGGAGATCTTGTCCCGCGCATACCGCCGGGCGTGCAGAACGCCACGGCGCGTCCGCTCTCCGGACACCGGTGCGGCCTCCGCCGGAAGACTCCTGCGAAGGCCGCGCCGGTGTCGCGGAACCCGGTGACGGGCTACTTGCCGGTCTCGCGCTCGTACGCCTTGAGGACCTCGTCCGACGGGCCGTCCATCAGGAGTTCGCCCTTCTCCAGCCACAGCACCCGGTCGCAGGTGTCCCTGATGGACTTGTTGCTGTGGCTGACCAGGAAGACCGTGCCGGCCTCCTTGCGCAGTTCCCTGATGCGCTGCTCGGAGCGGATCTGGAACTTGCGGTCTCCCGTCGCCAGCGCCTCGTCGATCATGAGGACGTCGTGGTTCTTCGCCGCCGCGATCGAGAACCGGAGCCGGGCCCCCATGCCGGAGGAGTACGTCCGCATCGGCAGGGTGATGAAGTCGCCCTTCTCGTTGATGCCGGAGAAGTCGACGATGTCCTGGTAGCGCTCGCGGATCTCCTCGCGCGACATGCCCATCGCGAGGCCGCCGAGCACCACGTTGCGCTCCCCGGTCAGATCGCCCATCAGCGCCGCGTTCACGCCCAGCAGCGACGGCTGCCCGTCCGTGTACACCTTGCCGCTCTCGGTGGGGAGCAGACCGGCGATGGCCCGCAGCAGGGTCGACTTGCCGGAGCCGTTGGTCCCGATGAGGCCGATCGCCTCGCCGCGGTACGCGGTGAACGAGACGCCGCGCACCGCGTGGACCTTCCGCACCCCTCGCGGTTCGCCCTTGCCGCGGCGCAGTATCCGGCTCAGCGCCGCGGTGGCGCTCCCCTTGCCTCCTCCGCCGCCGCCGTTGACGCGGTACACGATGTGCACGTCGTCGGCGATGACGGTGGGGACGCGTCCCGAAGTGTTGTCCTCAGCCACGGCCGTACCGTTCCTCTGCCTTCCAGAAGTACACGAATCCCACCACGCCGATGAGGACCGCCCAGGCCAGCCCGATCACCCAGACATGCGCCGGAAGGTTCTCGGAGCCGTAGCCGTCGATCAGCGCGAAGCGCATCAGGTCCATGTAGATGGCCGCCGGGTTGTACTGGAGCACGTCGGCAATCCAGGCCGGCTTGTCCTTGAGCATCACCGGGATGGAGAACATGACGCCCGACGCGTACATCCAGGTCCGCATGATGAACGGCATCAGCTGGGCGAGGTCGGGCGTCTTGCTGCCCAGCCTGGCCATGATCAGCGCCAGTCCGGTGTTGAAGACGAACTGCATGGCCAGCGCCGGAATGATCAGCAGCCAGGACAGCCCCGGGTAGCTGCCGAAGGCGATGGCGACGATCGCGAGCACGATCATGGAGTACAGCAGCTGCTGGAGCTGCTGGAGCGAGAACGAGATCGGCAGCGAGGCGCGCGGGAAGTGCAGGGCCCGGACCAGTCCCAGGTTCCCGGAGATGGCCCGCACGCCCGCCATCACCGAACTCTGGGTGAAGGTGAACACGAAGACACCCGTCACCAGGAACGGGATGAAGACGTCCTGGGTCATTCCCTTCCTGGTCCCCAGGATCAGCCCGAAGATCAGGAAGTAGACCGCGGCGTTGAGCAGCGGGGTGGCCACCTGCCACAGCTGCCCCAGCTTCGCCTGGCTGTACTGGGCGGTCAGCTTCGCCCGGGAGAACGCCACGATGAAGTGGCGCCGGCCCCAGAGCTGGCGGATGTACTCGACGAGCCCGGGCCGGGCGCCGCTCACCGCCAAGCCGTACTTGGCGGCGGTCTCGGCCGCGCTCAGGCCCTCGTCGGCGGATCGTGCGGTGCTCAGCGCGACCGCACCATCGTGGGTTGTGTCACTCACCAGATGAAACTCTCGTATTCAAGATGCGCGGCCGGTCGCGGGCGCGGCTCGGAGCGGACAGGTCCCGTGGAGAAGGTGATGCAGAGGAATCACGTCCCATGCTCTCAGAGAAGAGGCTCTCAGATCACAGGAGGTCGGCCGAGCCTGGTCAGCCGCCACACCGTCCGCCACTTCATCGGACGCCGGGTGCCGCACGGCGTGGACCAGCCCTCCTTGAAGCCGCCGAACCACGCCTTCAGGGCCGGGCCGGAGGGCTTGCGCAGCAGGGTCAGCAGCAGCCACACCCCGAGGTAGACGGGGACCAGCGGCGCGGGCAGGTTGCGCCTGGCCAGCCACACCCGGTTGCGCGCCACCATGCGGTGGTAGACCGCGTGCCGCGACGGGGCGGTGGTCGGATGGCTGAGGACCATGTCGGCGCGGTAGTCGATCATCCAGCCGGCGTCCAGCGCGCGCCAGGCGAGGTCGGTCTCCTCGTGCGCGTAGAAGAACTGGCCGGGCAACGGTCCGACCTCGGCGACGACCTTGGTGCGCACGGCGTTGGCACCACCGAGGAAGGTGGTCACCCGCGAGGAGCGCATCGGGTCGGAGGCGCGCAGGCGCGGTACGTGGCGGCGCTGGGTGACCCCGGTGTCCGGGTCGGCGATGCGGAAGCTGATGATGCCCAGCTCGGGATCGGCCTCGAATGCCTGCCGGCACAGCTCCGCGGTGTCGGAGAGCGGGAGCAGGCCGTCGTCGTCGAGGAAGAGCAGGGCGTCCACGTCGGTGCCGGACGGGCCGAACGCCTCGATGCCGACGTTGCGGCCGCCGGGGATGCCCAGGTTCTCGGGCAGTTCGACGGTGCGCACCCCGGCGGGGACGTCCGGTACGGGGGCGCCGTTGCCGACCACGACCACCTCGATCCGGTCACCCTGCTGCCCGGCGACCGAATCGAGGAGGGCACGCAGTTCCGCGGGCCGGTTGCCCATCGTGATGATGACTGCGCCGAGCTTCATGGAGGTGCTCACTTCAGCCTGCTCGACGCGAGGATCGACACGAGGTGCAGGAGCGTCTGCAGCAGGGCGATGCCGGCCAGGACCGCGACCATGAGACGGCTGAAGAACAGGTCGTCCCGCACCGCGTCGAGGACGGCCGCCGCCAGGACGACCAGGGACGCCTCGACGCCGAGGATCAGCCGGTGGAACTTGAGCGCGGCGGCGGCCCGGCGGGCGAGCGCCATGCCGGACGAGCGCGGCTCGGAGGCGGCCTCCTTGACCGGCGGCAGCCCGCCCTGGTGGCGCGCCACGCCCACGAGGTCGGTCTCGGCCTTGATCAGGATGGCGCCGAGGGCCGCGAGCGTGCCCAGGAAGGCCCACAACCAGTCGATGCGCCCGGAGCCCCACGGGTCGGCGGCGCGCAGGCCGAAGCCGACCAGCACGGCCGCGTCGCAGAGGTAGGCGCCGACCCGGTCCAGGTAGACCCCGCCCAGTGAGAACTGCTTCTTCCAGCGGGCCACCTCGCCGTCGACACAGTCGAGCAGCAGGTAGAGCTGGACCATGAGCACGCCGAGCAGTGCCCCGGGGATGCCCGGCACGAGCAGGGCCGGCGCGGCGAGCACGCCCGCGACGGTCATCACGTAGGTCAGCTGGTTGGGCGTGATCCTGGTGTTCACCAGGTGCCGGTCCACCCGCAGGGAGATCTCGCGCATGTAGAGCCGACCCGCCCAGTGCTCGCCACTGCGCCGGTCCTTCACGCCCGGGGGGTGCACGACCGGGCGGAGTTCAGCTATGGATGGCTTTTGCATAGTCGGCGTACGCGTCCCTGATCTGGTCGGTGGACAGGTTGAGGTGTTCGAGGATGGTGAAGCGTCCCGGCCGGGTCTGCGGGGCGTAGTCGACGGCCCGGACGAACTCGTCGGTGGTGAAACCGATCTCTCCGGGCAGGACGGGCAGACCGTGGCGCCGCAGGGTGGCCGCCATGAGCAGCGACTCCTCGCGGGCGCCGCGCAGGTACATGGCGAAGCAGGCGCCGACGCCGACCTGCTCGCCGTGGCTCGCGGCTCGCCTGGGGTACAGCAGGTCGAAGGCGTGGTTGATCTCGTGGCAGGCGCCCGAGGCGGGCCGGGAGTCGCCTGCCACCGACATGGAGATGCCGGTCAGCACGAGGCCCTCGGCCAGCACCTTGAGGAAGCCGTCGTCGCCGATCCCGCCGGGGTGGCGCAGCACGGCCTCGCCGGCCTGCCGGGCCATGGCCGCGGCAAGTCCGTCGATCTCGTCGCCCCTGACCTCGTGGGCCAGCTCCCAGTCGGCCACGCAGGAGATGTTGGAGACCGCGTCACCGATGCCGGAGCGCACGAAGCGGGCCGGGGCCCGGCGGATGACGTCGAGGTCGATGACGACGGCGATCGGGGTGGGGACCCCGTAGGAACCGCGGCCGTTGTCGTTGTCCAGGGTCGCGACCGGCGAGCAGAGCCCGTCGTGGGCGAGGTTCGTCGCCACCGCCACCATCGGCAGCCCGACGCGCGCGGCGGCGTACTTCGCCACGTCGATGATCTTGCCGCCGCCGAGACCGACCACGGCGTCGTACCGGTTGCCCTTGATGTCGTCGGCGAGCTTGACCGCCGAGTCGAGGGTGCCGTCGGCGACCGGGTACCAGTGGGCTCCGGGCATCGCCGGGGCCAGCCGCTCGCGCAGGGCGCGCCCCGACCCGTCGCTGATCGCGACGGCGAGCTTGCCCGATGCGGAGATCCGCTGGTCGGCGAGGAGGCCGGCCAGCTCGTCCAGGGCTCCGCGGCTGATGTCGACGACGACCGGGGACGGGATGAGCCGGGTCAGTACTGGCACGCGATCTCACGGCCCTTCGCGAGGTCGTCGTGGTTGTCGATCTCGACCCACGCCACGTCGCCGATGGGCGCCACGTCGATGGCGAAGCCGCGGTTCACGAGTTCCTGGTAGCCGTCCTCGTAGTAGAGGTCCGGGTCGCGCTCGAACGTCGTCCGCAGGGCGTCGGCGAGATCGGCGGCGGCCTCCGGCTCGATGAGGGTGACGCCGATGTACTCCCCGGTCGCGGCGGCCGGGTCCATCAGCTTCGTGATGCGTCGCACACCCTTGCCGTCCTCGGTGACGACCTTCATCTCCTCGTCGGCGAGATTCTTCACCGTGTCCAGCGCGAGGATGATCTTCTGCCCGTCGCCGCGGGCGTCCAGGAGGGTCCGCTCGACGGAGACCGGGTGGACGGTGTCGCCGTTCGCCAGGATGACGCCGCGCGTCAGGACGTCACGGGCGCACCACAGGGAGTAGGCGTTGTTCCACTCCTCGGCCTTGTCGTTGTCGATCAGGGTGAGGGTGACGCCGTACGTCGCCTCGAACTCGGCCTTGCGGGCGTACACGGCCTCCTTGCGGTAGCCGACCACGACGGCGACCTCGGTGAGGCCGATCTCCGCGAAGTTCGCCAGCGTGAGGTCCAGGACGGTCTTCTCGCCGTCGACAGGCACGAGGGCCTTCGGGAGCGTGTCGGTGTAGGGGCGCAGTCGCCGTCCGGCACCGGCTGCCAGTACGAGGCCGATCATGCGGGTTCTCCTTCGTCGTGAACGGCGGGTGCTCCGGAGGACACCCAGAAGCGGATGGACTCCACGAGCACCACCAGTGCCACGGCCGCCGCGAACGCGGTCAGTGCCACGGTGAACGCCGTGTGCCGGGCGCATACGGCGGCGAGTACGGTCACCACCAGGGTGCGGCCCTCGTGGCCACCGATCGTGCGTACCAGCCACCGGGGCGGCGCACCGGTGCCCCCGCGAATGCGGTACACCGTGTCGTAGTGATGGTAGGCGACGGCCGAGACCAGCCCGAACGCCGCCGGAAGTGCCCCGGGCACGTCGCTGCGGGCGGCGAGGATCAGGACGGTGCAGTACTCGGCCGCCCTGAATATCGGGGGCACGAGCCAGTCCAGCGCTCCCTTGAGGGGGCGGGAGACGGCCATGCCGGAGAACATCGCGTAGACCACCGCCGCCAGGATGGTGTGCCAGCTGCCGAAGGGCTGCGAGAGCGCGGAGGCGATCATGAGCGCTCCGGCGAGCAGGGCCGTGACCGGGGCGCTCCAGCTGCCGCCGAGCCGGGGTCCGAACGTGGCGACGGCCTCGTTCAGGGGACCGCAGTCGGCGAGATCGGCCAGGGCCCGGGCGGCACGGTCGGTGCGCTCGGCCTTGCGGGTCAACGAACGCAGCAGCCGTCCCGCGGTCGTGTAGCAGGCCGCGAAGGAGCAGCCGACGAGCAACGCGTAGAAGACGATCCGAGGGGTGGTCACCGCGGTGAGCACCGCGATCATCGCCCAGCGCTCCCCGATCGGCAGCACTATCATCCGGCGCAGCCAGACCGTCCAGCCGACGCTGTCGAGCCTGCTGGAGAGTGCGGCCGTGGGGCTCGAGTTCGCCACGGCGTCGTGGTTGGCCTCGTTGAACGAGAAGTCGATGACGTGGCGGCATGCCTGGAGCACCATGGCGCCGAGGGCGAGGGCCCAGACGTCGTCGCCGCCGCGGGCGGCGCCGAGGGCCAGGCCCGCGTAGTACGCGTATTCCTTGGCCCGGTCGAAGGTGGCGTCCAGCCAGGCGCCCAGCGTCGAGTACTGCAGCGAGTAACGGGCGAGCTGCCCGTCGGTGCAGTCCAGGACGAAGGAGAGGAGCAGCAGCACGCCTGCGGCGACGAAGCCGCCGCGGGTGCCGGTCGCGGCACTGCCGGCCGCGATCAGCGCGGTCAGCAGGGACGCGGTGGTGACCTGGTTCGGGGTGAGGCCGCGCCGGGCGCACCAGCGCGCGATGTAGCGGGAGTACGGGCTGATGAAGAACGTGGTGAAGAAGCCGTCGTGCGCCTTCACGGCGCTGCGCAGCCGCACCGCCTCGTCGTCGACCGCGGCGAGGCCGCTCTCCGCCGCCGCGCGCGAGGCCGCGTCGGTCGGCACCGCGGCGACCAGCGACCCGAGCTCGGGGCGCTGCACGGGGGTGCCCCCGGCGTCCATGACCACGGCGAGCCGGCCGGGCACGGTTCCGTCGGCGGCGGTGGGACCCGGTTCCGCGGGAATGCCGTCGTCCGCTGCCGCGGCGTCCAGGGCCCGGACGAGCGCGGGCCTGGCCTCCGGCTGCGCGGTGAGCGCTCCGGGTACGGCGGCGGCGGAAAAGCGCGGGTCGGTCAGTCCGAGCCGGAGGGCATGAACATGACCGACGAAGCGGGGGTCGACCAGTGCGACGCGGCGATCGGCCGGGGCGGCGGAGAGAAGCCGTGCGGCCTCGGTCACATCGGCGGCGACCTGTACGTCGAAGCCCAGTGACCGCAGATCGTCGGCGAGCGACGATCCGGGTACCGGAGCACCGGTGAGAATGGCGGTCGACAGACGAACTCACTCCTTGGTGCTGACGGGGTCGGCGCGCGAAGGCACGGCCCTCGGCGGGCCGGCGGCACGTCGGCAGAGGCTATCGGATGAACGGAAGCGGGAGTTCACTGCCTGTTTGCGCTCCGCTCGGGGCGGACCGGCATCTGCCGCGCCGTCCGCGATCATCATCGTCGATCCCCGCCCCGCCTGACAAAACGCGAGGGCCCCGCCCCGGTCCTTCCGGGCCCTTCCGCCCCATTCGGGCAGGGCCTGCGACCGGCCGCCCGCCCCGGGCCGAGGACGGCGTTCCGGGAGCACGGCCCGAGGGCCGTGCCGTGATCCGTGGCCCGTCGGGGATCACGGGGCAGCCCTTAGGCTGACTCGTATGACATGGCTGATCACAGGTGGGGCGGGATACATCGGCGCACACGTGGTGCGGTCCATGAGAGGTGCCGGTGAGCGGGTGGTTGCCCTCGACGACCTGTCGAGCGGGGTCACCTCACGGCTCCCGGCCGATGTGCCGCTGGTCGAGGGCTCGTGCGCCGACCGCGCGCTGCTCGACCGGGTGCTGGAGCGACACGATGTGACGGGTGTGGTGCATCTCGCGGCGAAGAAGCAGGTCGGTGAGTCCGTCGAGAAGCCGCTGCTGTACTACCGGGAGAACGTGGCAGGGCTGACCGTCCTCCTGGAGGCGGTCGTCGCCGCCGGGGTGCGCCGCTTCCTGTTCTCGTCCTCCGCCGCGGTGTACGGGGTACCGGGCGGAGAACTCGTCACCGAGGACACCCCGTGCCTCCCGATCAACCCCTACGGCGAGACGAAGCTCGCCGGGGAGTGGCTGGTCCGCGCCGCCGGGAGGGCGCACGGGCTGTCCACCGGATGCCTGCGCTACTTCAACGTGGCCGGGGCCGCGGCGCCGGAACTGTCGGACACGGGCGCCGCCAACGTCATTCCGATGTTCTTCGAGCGGCTGACCCGGGGCGAGGCCCCCCGGATCTTCGGTGACGACTACCCGACGCCCGACGGCACCTGCGTCCGCGACTACGTCCATGTCGCGGATCTCGCCGACGCGCACCTCGCCGTCGCCCGGGTGCTTGCCGGGTGGGCGGGCGGCGACCTTACCGTGAACGTCGGCCGCGGCACGGGGGTCTCGGTGCGCGAGCTCGCCGATCTGGTGGGCGAGATCACCGGCAGGCACGTGGAGCCCGTGGTGGAGGCGCGGCGCCCCGGCGATGCCGCGAGGGCCGTGGCATCCGCCGAGCGAATCTCCCGGGAGCTCGGCTGGACGGCTCGGCGCGGGGTGCGCGACATGGTCGCGTCCGCCTGGGAGGGCTGGTGTCTCCAGCATCCCGAGGCGCGCACGAACTAACGGCCGAGGCTCACTCCCATCCCCCTGATCTGCGAACGTTTCCGCAGGTCAGGGGGATGACAACGGTGTTCAGTACCGTGTTGCCCCATACCCCCCACCCGTAGTTCACTGGCAGTGCTCGGGCCGACCGCGCCCGAGTCCGCGAGACGACCGGGAGGCGTCCCCATGGGGGCAGGGCACGATCACGGACACACGCATAACGGGCCGCCGCCCACCGGCACGGCGGCCGCCGCGTACCGGGGGCGTCTGCGCATCGCGCTGTGCATCACGCTCACCGTGACGGTGATGGAGATCGTCGGTGGACTGCTCGCCGGTTCGCTCGCCCTGATCGCCGACGCGGCGCACATGGCGACCGACGCGCTGGGGCTGGGCATGGCGCTGCTGGCGATCCACTTCGCCAACCGGCCCGCCGGGCTCAACCGCACCTTCGGCTTCGCCCGCGCCGAGATCCTGGCCGCCCTGGCGAACTGCCTGCTGCTGCTCGGCGTGGGTGGCTTCCTGCTGGTCGAGGCGATCGGGCGGTTCATCACCCCGGCCGAGACCGACGGCGGTCTGACGATCGTCTTCGCCCTGGTCGGCCTGGTCGCCAACATGATCTCGCTGTCGCTGCTGCTGCGCGGGCAGCAGGCCAGCCTCAACGTGCGCGGCGCCTATCTGGAGGTGCTCGCCGACACCCTCGGATCCGTCGCCGTGCTGATCTCGGCGGGCATCATCCTGGCCACCGGCTGGCAGGCCGCCGACCCGATCGCCTCGCTGGTGATCGGCCTGATGATCGTCCCCCGGACCGTGAAACTACTCAGGGAGACGCTCAACGTGCTGCTGGAGGCGGCACCGAAGGGCGTGGACATCGGGGAGGTGCGCGCCCACATCACCGCGCTGCCCGGCGTACTGGACGTGCACGACCTGCACGCCTGGACGATCACGTCGGGGATGCCGGTGCTCTCCGCCCATGTGGTGGTCAGCCGGGACGTGCTGGATTCGATCGGTCACGAGAAGCTGCTCCACGACCTCCAGGGGTGTCTGGGCACCCACTTCGACGTGGAGCACTGCACGTTCCAGCTGGAACCCAGCGGCCACGCCGAGCACGAGGCGGGGCTCTGCCACTGAGGGCCGGGCCGGTACGGCCGGTGTAGGGTGTCCGGCGAGGCGAGTGGCCTCCCCTGTCGAGAGTGGAGCTGAGGTCGATGACCGTCGCGACGGCGCCTGCCCGGCGCAGCATCCGATCCCTCCTCGTCTCCCGGGCTCTCGGCTAGCGCCCCGGTCCGTACCGGGTCGACCCGTCGGCCGAAGCCCTCGTCCACAAGGGTTTTCCACGTTGACCGACAACGACCGCACCACTCGTACCACGCACACCACCGATGAGAACGCCGTGCGTACTGCGGCCTTCTTCTCCCTGCACCACGGCCTGCCCCGGCAGAGCCCCGGCTCCGACGCCACCACCCGCGGGCTGCTGGAGTTCACCGGCCCGCTGCCGCGGCGTCCGCGCGTCCTGGACCTGGGCTGCGGGCCCGGCCGCGCCTCGCTGCTGCTCGCCGCCGAGGCAGGTGCCGAGGTGACCGCCGTCGACCTCCACGAGCCGTTCCTCGAAGAACTGCGCGAGGCGGCCCGTGCCCGCGGGCTCGACGACCGCATTCGCACGGTCCGGCGCGACATGGCCGACCTCTCCGACTTCCCGGACGGGTCGTTCGACCTCGTCTGGGCCGAGGGGTCCGCTTACCTCATCGGTTTCGACACCGCGCTGCGCGACTGGAAGCGCCTGCTCGCCCCGGGCGGCTCCCTCGTCGTCAGCGACTGCGTCTGGACGACCGACGCGCCGACGGCGGGAGCCCGCGCCTTCTGGGAGCGGGAGGGATCGCTGCGCCCGGCCGCGGCGAACAGCGCGGCGGCGGTCGCGGCCGGCTATCACGTCCTCGGGATGCGGGTGCAACCCGACAGCGACTGGGACGAGTACTACGTCCCGCTCGCCGCGCGCGTCGAGGCCGCGGACGTCTCGGCCCGCGGCATGGCGTGGGCGGTCGCGGCGACCCGCGAGGAACTTGCCGTGCGCCGCGATCACGGCACGGAGTACGGCTACGCCTGTCACGTGCTGCGCCCCGCCGATCCCCGCTGGCCGACCCGGCCGGAGACCGGTGCGGACGCGGCGGCCGTGCGCGCGGTCAACGTCGCGGCCTTCCCCACTCCGTACGAGGCCGACCTGGTCGACGCGCTGCGTGCCGATCCGGCGGCCTGGCTGCCCGGCCTCGGGCAGGTCGCGCGGGCGGGCGCGGACGGCGGTGTCGCGGCCTGCGCGCTGCTGACCCGGTGCCGGGTCGGGGACGCCCCTGCCCTGGCGCTGGCCCCGGTGGCAACAGCCCCGGAGCACCGGCGGAAGGGGGCCGGACAGGCCGTGGTGCGGGCCGCGCTCGACGCCGCCCGTCTGCGCGGCGAGTCCCTCGTCCTGGTGCTCGGCGACCCGGCGTACTACGCGCGGTTCGGCTTCGTACCGGCGTCCCGGTACGGGATCCGGCCGGCCCTCGACGTCCCGGACGAGGCGATGATGGCACTGGTGCTCGACGAGTCGGAGCGGGTTCCGAGCGGCACCGTCCGCTACCCGGCCGCCTTCGGCGTGTGACACCGCCCGTCCATTCCCGCGGCCGCGCCGGGCGTGGCCGCGGGAACGGACATGCCAGGACCCGAAGTGCGGACAAGCGGCTTTTGTACGGCAGACTTGAGCGGACTCGACGGGACCGGCGCACCGGGCCGGGACCATAGCGAAGGATGGGTATGGCGACCACACCAGCCACCGCGACGAACGCCTCGTCGAACGGCACAGCAGACGCGATCATGCTCGAACTGGTCGATGAGGACGGCGCCACCATCGGTACCGCGGAGAAGCTCGCCGCCCACCAGCCGCCCGGACAACTCCACCGCGCCTTCTCGGTGTTCCTCTTCGACGAGCAGGGCCGGCTGCTGCTCCAGCGGCGGGCGCTCGGCAAGTACCACTCCCCCGGTGTCTGGTCGAACACCTGCTGCGGTCACCCCTATCCCGGCGAGGCGCCCTTCGCCGCCGCCGCCCGGCGCACACACGAGGAGCTGGGGGTGTCCCCCACCCTGATGGCCGAGGCGGGCACGGTCCGTTACAACCATCCCGATCCGGCGTCCGGCCTGGTGGAGCAGGAGTTCAACCATCTCTTCGTGGGCCTGGTCCAGGACCGGCTGCGGCCGGCCCCGGACGAGGTCGGCGAGACCGCCTTCGTGACGGCCGGCGAGCTCGCCGAGCGGCACGCCGCGGCGCCGTTCTCGGCATGGTTCATGACGGTGCTGGACGCCGCGCGGCCGGCGATCAGGGAACTGACCGGGGATTCCGCGGGCTGGTAGCGGTGTACGGCCGGCCCCGGCGGACGGGGCCGGTCAGGGCCGCGTGCCGAGCGGCAGCGCGGCCCAGATGACCTTTCCGCCGCGCGCGGTCTGCTGCACGTCGCAGACCCCGCCCGCCTCCCGGGTGATCTCCCGGACCAGGAGCAGCCCGCGACCGCCGGTCTGCGCGTGGTCCGTCTCCAGGGCCGTCGGCCGGTAGGGGTGATTGTCCTCCACGGACACCCTCACCCACTCCGCGCCGACGGCGACCTCGACGGCGAGTTCCGGCGAGAGCAGCGCGGCGTGCTTCACCGCGTTGGTCGCCAGCTCGGAGACGATGAGCAGCAGCCCTTCGGCGGTGTCGGCGTCGACCGGCACGCCCTGACGGTTCAGCAGATCGCGTACGGCGTGCCTGGCCCGCGGTACGGAGGCGTCCACGGCCGGAGCCGTGAACCGCCAGACTCCTTCGTACGACACGGGCCGGGCGGGAACACTGCCGCGGCTCTCCATAGTCGGGTACCCGCTCTCGACTCGGTGGTGACTGCACGTCGAGTACAGGGTGCGCGGCGTAGTCGCGTCCATCGGGCCACTCGGCAAAACTCGACCCGAATCGACAAGTTCCGAGCGAATATGCACGCGGGGATCAGCTCTTGGACTGGTTCCGGTCGTCTCCTGCGGACACGCCGGGAAGTTCCCCGGTCGGGCCCGTCATCGTCCGGTCCGAGACGAGGGAGACGATGCGGCGCCCGCCGACCCCGATCGCGATCAGCCCGAGCCCGTCGAAGAGCAGCGCCAGCGAGAAGAAGAGGCCGAGCACGTAGAGACTGCTGTGCGGCCAGTCGAAGAGCACCAGCAGCCCGAGCAGCAGCCCGAAGGCCCCTTGCAGCAGCGTCCAGCCGAACTGCGGACCGCGCACGACGACGCTGCCGACCAGCCGGAACAGCCCACCGGTCAGGAAGAGCAGCGCGGCGAACATGGTCAGCGCCTCGGCCGTCCCGTGCGGATGGTGGATGACGACGACTCCGGCGGCGATGTTCAACGCGGCCACCACGACGGCCAGCCAGAAGAAGTTGCTGCCGCGCGACTCGATGGCATGGAGCAGACCCACGACGCCGCCGACCAGCAGCAGCCAGCCGAAGAGGAGCATCGAGGTGAGCGTCGCGACGCCGGTGTAGACGAGTCCGACCAGGCCGGCCACGACGAGCAGCGTGCCGAGCACGGCCAGCCGTCCGAAACTGCGGCTCAGCCGTCGGCCCTCGACTGCGGGATCGGCCATGGGGGACTCCTCACGGTGCGTGCGTGCGCGGCCACCCCTTCTTGATCATAGGTTCGAACCGAACGGATAGCATCCGGCGCATGGAACGCACGGAACCCGGGCTGGAGCACACCGTCGTGGACGGTGTCGCCACCGTCGTCATCAGCAATCCGGCCAAGCGCAACGCGATGACTGCCGCGATGTGGGGCGCACTTCCCGTTCTGCTGGACCGGCTGGCGGCCGACGGCGCCGTCCGGGCACTGGTGCTGACCGGTGCCGGGAACACCTTCTGCGCGGGGGCGGACATCTCCTCGCTCCGGGACCCGTCGACCGATCCGCAGGCGCTCGCGGTGGCTGCGGAGGAGGCGCTCGCGGCGTTCCCCCGGCCGACGCTGGCGGCGGTCCGCGGCCACTGCGTGGGCGGTGGCAGCCAGCTCGCGGCCGCCTGCGACCTGCGGTTCGCCGAGGAAGGGGCGTCGTTCGGGGTGACACCGGCCCGGCTCGGGATCGTGTACCCGGCGTCGTCGACCCGGCGGCTGGTGGCGCTGGCCGGTCCCGCCACCACGAAGCACCTGCTCTTCTCCGGCGAGCTGATCGACACCGCGCGGGCGCTGCGGACCGGTCTGGTCGACGAGGTGCTGCCGGCCGGCGGCCTGGACGCCCGGGTCGACGCGTACGTGCGGACTCTGGCGGCACGCTCGCGCCTCACTCAGGCGGCGGCGAAGGAGTTCGCCGACGGGCGCCGGGACCGGGACGCGTACTGGGCGGACCAGGCACGGCGCAGCGGCGACACCGCGGAGGGTGTCGCCGCCTTCCTGGAGCGGCGCGCGCCGCGCTTCGGCTGGCCCGAGGAGCCGGACCGGGCTGCCGTCACCGGAGCATGAAGCGGCTCCCGGCACGGAACTCCTCGACCAGCGCGGCCGGGGCCTTCTCCGGCGAGCCCGCGTCATAGGGCGGCCTGGGGTCGTACTCGGTCAGCAGCTGCACGGACATGGCGTGCTCGTCGCCCGCGATCCGCCCGGCCAGGACCAGCCCCATGTCGATGCCTGCGGAGACGCCCGCGGCCGTGACGTACTTGCCGTCGGTGACGACGCGTTCGCCGGTCGGCTCGGCGCCGAAGCCGCGCAGGGTGTCCAGGGCGAGCCAGTGCGAGGTGGCGCGGCGGCCGGTCAGCAGTCCGGCCGCCGCCAGCAGCAGCGATCCGGTGCACACGGAGGTCGTCCAGGTACTGGTGGCGTCGGCCGTGCGCAGCCAGCCGAGCAGCGCCGCGTCGTCCATCAGGACGCGCTGGCCCGGGCCGCCGGGGACGACCACGACGTCCGGGGCGGGCACGTCGGCGAACGTCCGGTCGGCGACGAGCGCGAGGCTGCCGCTCTCGTTGCGCACCGGCCCGGTCCGTTCGGCGACGAGGACGGTCTCGGCGCCGGGGAGACGCTGGAGCATCTCGTAGGGCCCGACGGCGTCGAGCGAGGTGAAGCGGTCGTAGAGGACGATGGCGATCTGCATGGGGCTCCTTGTCGGGGAGGGCGGTGGTGGGACGGATCACCGGGCGGGGTGCGGGGGCCGGGCCACCGGTCAGTCCGCGGCGGCCGCGGGCCGGAAGCGTCGGCGGTACTCGGCGGGTGCCGTGCCGAGAGCCTTGAGGAACGCGCGGCGCATGGCCTCCGGGGTGCCGTATCCGCTGGCGTGCGCGA
The DNA here is from genome assembly GCF_042266885.1 of Streptomyces sp. NPDC056061. NCBI lineage: Bacteria > Bacillati > Actinomycetota > Actinomycetes > Kitasatosporales > Streptomycetaceae > Streptomyces > Streptomyces sp. NPDC056061. The sequence goes on from NZ_JBHJWQ010000017.1 coordinate 173,181, forward strand.
CACCGGCGACACCGTCGGAGGTGTCCTCCAGCAGGCGGCGCGCGTGTTCCATGCGGACCCGGTCGACGTAGCGGCCGGGGGTGAGTCCGGTCTCGGCACGGAAGGCGCGGGCGAAGTGGCGCGGCGACAGCCGGGCACGGGCGGCCAGTGCCTCGACGGTGAGGTCCTCGGCCGGATGCTCGGTGATCCAGTGCTGGACCTCGCGCAGCGGTTCGCGCCGGGCGGTCTGCGCGACGAGTTGGGCGCTGAACTGGGCCTGGTTGCCCGGTCTGCAAAGGAAGACCACGAGATGGCGGGCGACGCGGAGGGCGACGTCCCGGCCGTGGTCCTCCTCCACGAGGGCGAGGGTGAGATCGATGCCGGCGGTGACACCGGCGGAGGTGGCGAGCCTGCCGTCCCGTACGAAGATCGGCTCCGGGTCGACCTCGACGGCCGGGTGGGCGCGCGCGAGGTGGTCGCAGACGGTCCAGTGCGTGGTCACGCGGTGGCCGTCCAGCAGGCCGGCGGCGGCCAGCAGCAGTGCGCCGGTGCACACCGAGACGAGGCGTTCGGCGCGCGGCGCGTGGTCGCGCAGCCAGTCGACGAGTTCCGGGTCGGGGCTGCGGGTGCCCCGGCCGCCGGGGACGAGGAGGGTGTGCGGCGGCTCCGCGTCGGCGAGCGAGGTGTCCGGGACGAGGACGAGGCCGCTGCTCGTGCGGACCGGGGAGCCGTCGAGGGAGGCGGTGCGCAGTGCGTATGCGGCCCCGGGGAAGTGGGAGGCCCCGTCGAAGACCTCCACTGGGCCGGTCACGTCGAGGCTCTGCACGTCGTCGAACAGGACGACGAGGACGGATCGCTGCGTCATGTTCCCCATCCTTCGGGGCGCGACGGGATGGCCGCAATGACGAGCAGCCCACCTTTTCCGCCATGCCGGACCGGGGAATCCGGGCGTCGCCCCGGGTCCCGGACAGTACCGACCAGTCGGTAGCGTGGCGGGCATGAGTACTCTGCCGCCGCGTGCGGGACGTCGGTGCCACAACGCGGTCAATCCGCTGCACTCCACGATCTATTTCTCCCCCGACCTCGGCAGGGAGTTCGCACGGATCGGCATCGACGACCCCGGTGCCGTCTACTTCGCCTGCCGGGCGGCTGCGTTCGGTGCCGTCGGCCCCGGCACCGTCACCGCCGCCTTCTACAACTTCAACCATGACCTCGTCGCCCGGCACCTGCCCGCCGTGTGGTCCGTGGCCTCGCCGCAGGCGGTGCTGGACGCCCGGCTGCGCGCCGCCGACGCCACGCTGCGGCGGCTGCTGGGCGAAGAGGCCATCGCCTCCGCCGAGCTCGCCGAGGCGGCCGAGCTGGCCCTGCGCGCCACCGAGGCGTGCACCCGACACGCCCGGCCGCTCCATGCCGCCCATGCCGATCTCCCGACGCCCGAGGAACCTCACCTCGCGTACTGGCACGCCGCGACGCTGCTGCGCGAACACCGCGGCGACGGTCACCTCGCCGCCCTCCTGTCGGCCGGTCTCGACCCTGTGGAGGCCCTGGTGAGCCACACCGCGACCGGCAAGGGAATGAATCCGCGCTGGCTCCTGTCCACCCGGGGATGGGAGCAGAGCGACTGGGACGAGGCCGAGGACCGGCTGCGCGAGCGCGGGATTCTCGACGGCGGGGGCGAGTTGACCGAGGCGGGGGCCGCGCTGCGGGCGGAGCTGGAGGACGCCACGGACCGGATGGACCGGGCACCGTACGAGCATCTCGGTGCGCAGGGGGTGGCCCGGCTCACCGAACTGAGCCGCGGCTTCCTGATGACGGCGGGCGCGGCGGGCGCGTTCCCCGACGGTCTGACCGGCCGGGGCTGAGCCGGACTCCGACGGGCCGCGAGGGGGTGGCCGGGCGACACGGCGCCCGGCCACCCGGCACAATGCAGACCACGGGGTTCTGCCCCGGGAAGCACAGCCAGGACAGCCCGTACGAGAAGGCGAGTCGGTAGAACCGTGACGACGTCCATCGAAGGCAGGATCGCCGAGGAGCTCGGCGTACGCGAACGGCAGGTGAAGGCGGCCGTCGAGCTGCTCGACGGCGGGTCGACCGTGCCGTTCATCGCGCGCTACCGCAAGGAAGCGACCGAGATGCTCGACGACGCGCAGCTGCGCACGCTGGAGGAGCGGCTGCGCTATCTGCGAGAGCTGGAGGACCGCCGGACGGCGATCCTCGACTCCGTGCGCGAGCAGGGCAAGCTGGACGATGCGCTGGAGACACGGATCCGGGCCGCCGACACCAAGGCGCGCCTGGAGGACATCTACCTGCCGTTCAAGCCGAAGCGCCGCACGAAGGCGCAGATCGCCCGCGAGGCGGGGCTCGAACCACTCGCCGACGGGCTGCTCGGCGACCCGTCGGTGGAGCCGCTCGCCGCTGCCGCCGCGTTCGTGGACGCGGACAGGGGCGTGGCCGATCCGGCCGCCGCGCTGGAGGGGGCCCGCGCCATCCTCACCGAGCGGTTCTCGGAAGACGCCGACCTGATCGGCGAGCTGCGCGAGCGCATGTGGACGCGCGGGCGGCTGGCCGCCAGGGTGCGCGACGGCAAGGAGGAGGCCGGGGCGAAGTTCGCCGACTACTTCGACTTCGCCGAGCCGTTCACCGAGCTGCCCTCGCACCGGGTGCTGGCGATGCTGCGGGGCGAGAAGGAGGACGTGCTCGACCTGGTCCTGGAGCCGGAGGAGCCCTCGGACGCCCCCGGCCCGACGGCGTACGAGGGAATCGTCGCCCGGCGCTTCGGGGTGAGCGACCGGGGGCGCCCGGGCGACACGTGGCTGCGCGAGACCGTGCGCTGGGCCTGGCGGACCCGCATCCTGGTGCACCTCGGCATCGACCTGCGGCTGCGGCTGCGGACGGCGGCGGAGGACGAGGCGGTACGGGTCTTCGCGTCGAACCTGCGTGATCTGCTGCTCGCCGCGCCGGCCGGGACGCGCGCCACGCTGGGGCTCGACCCCGGTTTCCGTACGGGTGTGAAGGTCGCCGTCGTCGACGCGACCGGCAAGGTCGTGGCCACGGACGTCATCCACCCGCACGTGCCCGCGAACAGGTGGGACCAGTCGCTGGCTGCGCTGGAGCGGCTGGCGAGGGCCCACGACGTCGAGCTGATCGCGATCGGCAACGGCACGGCTTCTCGCGAGACCGACAAGCTCGCTGGTGAACTCATCGACAAGCACCCCGAGTTGAAGCTCACCAAGGTGATGGTGTCGGAGGCGGGCGCTTCGGTGTACTCGGCCTCGGCCTTCGCCTCGCAGGAGCTCCCGGACATGGACGTGTCGTTGCGCGGCGCGGTGTCGATCGCGCGACGCCTCCAGGACCCGCTCGCGGAGCTGGTGAAGATCGACCCGAAGTCGATCGGGGTCGGCCAGTACCAGCACGACCTGTCCGAGGTGAAGCTCTCGCGGTCCCTGGACGCGGTGGTCGAGGACTGCGTCAACGGGGTCGGGGTGGACGTCAACACCGCGTCGGCGCCGCTGCTCTCGCGGGTCTCGGGGATCGGCGCGGGGCTCGCCGAGAACATCGTCGCGCACCGCGACGCGAACGGCCCCTTCCGGACGCGCCGGGCGCTCAAGGACGTGGCGCGCCTCGGTCCGAAGGCGTACGAGCAGTGCGCGGGCTTCCTGCGCATCCGGGGCGACGACCCGCTGGACGCGTCGAGCGTGCACCCGGAGGCGTACCCGGTGGTGCGGGCGATGGTGAAGCGGACGGGCGGTGACGTTGCCGCGCTGATCGGCAACACGGGCGTGCTCCGGTCGCTGCGCGCCGACGACTTCGTGGACCAGAAGTTCGGTCTGCCCACGGTCACCGACATCCTGAAGGAGCTGGAGAAGCCGGGCCGCGACCCGCGTCCGGCGTTCCGGACGGCGACGTTCAAGGAGGGCGTCGAGAAGATCGGCGACCTGGCGTCCGGGATGGTGCTGGAGGGCGTGGTCACCAATGTCGCGGCGTTCGGCGCGTTCGTGGACGTCGGGGTGCACCAGGACGGGCTGGTCCACGTGTCGGCGATGTCCCGCACGTTCGTGAAGGACCCGAGGGACGTCGTGAAGCCGGGCGACATCGTGAAGGTCAAGGTCATGGACGTCGACATTCCGCGGAAGCGGATCTCGTTGTCGCTGCGGCTGGACGACGAGGCGGGGGCGGCCTCCCAGGGCGGCGGGCCCCGACGGGAGCGCGGCGGCCAGGCGGGGCGGCCGCCCCGACCGCGACAGGGCGGCCAGGACCGCGACCGGCGTGGTGGCGGTGCCCGTCCGGCACCGGCACCGGCACCGGTGAACAGCGCGATGGCGGACGCGCTGCGGCGGGCCGGACTCACCGATCCGGACCGCGGCGGCAGGAAGCGCTGACACCGCACGGGGCGGGGTGCGGGTCACCGCGCCCCGCCCCGTGTCCTGCCGGGCCGCGGCGGGACACGGGGCGGGGACCCGTCAGAGTTCCTTCACACCGCCGTCCGCCACCACGATGCGGCGGGTCGTGTGCACCGCCTCCAGCATCCGCCGGTCGTGCGTGACCAGCAGCAGCGTTCCCGGGTACGACGCCAGTGCCGATTCGAGCTGTTCGATCGCGGGCAGGTCGAGGTGGTTGGTCGGTTCGTCGAGGACCAGGAGGTTGACGCCCCGGCCCTGGAGCAGGGCGAGCGCAGCCCTGGTGCGTTCACCCGGGGAGAGGGTCGTCGCGGGTCGCAGCACGTGGTCCGCGCGCAGGCCGAACTTGGCGAGCAGGGTGCGGACCTCGGCAGGCTCGGTGTCGGGGACGGCCGCGCAGAACGCCTCCAGCAGCGACTCCGTGCCGTGGAACAGCTTGCGTGCCTGGTCGACCTCCCCGACCACCACGCCCGAACCGAGCGCGGCGTGCCCGGTGTCGAGCGGGAGGCGTTTGAGGAGTGCGGCGAGCAGGGTCGACTTGCCGGAACCGTTGGCGCCGGTGATCGCCACCCGGTCCGCCCAGTCGATCTGCAGGGACACCGGGCCGAGGACGAAGTCGCCCCGGGCCACGCGCGCCTCGCGCAGGGTCGCCACGACCGAGCCGGAGCGGGGTGCGGCGGCGATCTCCATCCGCAGCTCCCACTCCTTGCGCGGTTCCTCGACGACGTCGAGCCGTTCGATCATGCGCTGGGTCTGCCGGGCCTTGGCGGCCTGCTTCTCGCTCGACTCGCTGCGGAACTTGCGGCCGGTCTTGTCGTTGTCGGTGGCCTTGCGGCGGGCGTTCTTCACGCCCTTGTCCATCCAGGAGCGCTGCATCTGGGCGCGGCCCTCCAGGGCGGAGCGCTTGTCCGCGTACTCCTCGTACTCCTCGCGGGCGTGTCGGCGGGCCCTCTCGCGCTCCTCCAGATAGGCCGCGTAGCCGCCGCCGTACAGGGTGATCTGCTGCTGGGCCAGGTCCAGTTCGAGGACCTTGGTGACCGTGCGCATCAGGAACTCGCGGTCGTGGCTGATGACGACCGTGCCCGCGCGCAGCCCGGAGACGAAGCGTTCCAGCCGTTCCAGGCCGTCGAGGTCGAGGTCGTTGGTGGGCTCGTCGAGCAGGAAGACGTCGTAGCGGGAGAGCAGCAGGGAGGCAAGGCCCGCGCGGGCCGCCTGGCCGCCGGAGAGCGCAGTCATCGGCAGGTCCTGGCCGACGGTGAGTCCGAGATCGGCGGCGACCTCCTCGGCGCGCTCGTCGAGGTCGGCGCCGCCGAGCGCCAGCCAGCGCTCCAGCGTCTCGGCGTACGCGTCGTCCGCCCCGGGCGCCCCGTCGACGAGGGCCTGGGTCGCGGCGTCCATGGCCCTCTGGGCATCGGCCACGCCGGTGCGGCGGGCCAGGAACTCCCGCACGGTCTCCCCCGGGCGCCGTTCCGGCTCCTGCGGGAGGTGGCCGACGGTGGCGGTGGGCGGGGAGAGCTGCAGCTCGCCCTCCTCCGGCCGGTCGAGTCCGGCGAGCAGCCGGAGCAGGGTCGATTTTCCGGCGCCGTTGACTCCGACGAGACCGATCACGTCGCCGGGCGCGACGACGAGGTCGAGCCCGGCGAAGAGCGTGCGGTCGCCGTGTCCGGCGGCGAGGTCCTTGGCGACGAGAGTGGCAGTCATCAGGGTGCCGATCCTACGGGCTGCGCCCTGTGGGCTCCGCTCCCCCGCGAGGGCGCGGTCAGCAGCGGGGGGCGGGGCGTCCCTCCGTGAGGTGGTACGTCGCCCGGGCGTCCAGCAGGAGCGGGATCAGCTTCCGGGCGGACTGCCGCAGCGGTACGTACGCGCCGCCGCCGTCGCGTCGTGAGGTGACGCCGTGCAGGGCGAGCTCGTCCTTCACCTCGTCGAACTGGCCCTCGGTGAGCCGGTATCCGCACGGCGGGTCCCGGAGCACCTCGCCGGGTCCGGGCGGCTCGTTGTCGGCGCCGCCGAGGTGGACCGGGCCGCGGTCCTTCCACCCCGCGGCGCGGGATGCGGCGGTGGCGGCGGCGATCCGGCCGCGCCGCCCGTCGGCGAAGGCGAACAGACCGCCGAGCCCGGTGAGTTGCGAGTCGACCCGGCGCCGTCTGTTGAGTGCCGGGTCGGCCCGCTCCGCGTCGGTGAGCGCGTCGACGCGGGATTCGACGAGCAGGCCGACGGCGTGCTTGAGGCCGGAGGTGTTGCGCAGGATGCGTTCCTGTCCGTCGCCCGCGGTCTGCTTGATCGGGTCGCCGGTCACCGGGTCGGTCCAGATGCCGTACAGGCCGCTGCTGTAGCCGGCCCTCCCCGCCGCGGGCCGCACATGGTCCTCCGCCAGGGTGCGCGACTCCCCGTGCACCCGGTCGGAGACGTTGAGGTTGCGGGGCCACAGGACGAAGAGGTCCTTGTCGTAGTAGGGCGGGGTGGCCCCGTACTCGTGCAGGTCGTAGATCACATCGGGTTTCCGGTCGCGGATCACCGCCGCGATGGCGCGGGCCTCGGCGGTCCGCAGCGCGATGTGGTCACGGTTGATGTCGACGCCGTCGGCGTTGCCCCGGGTGTCGGCGGCGCGCCCGTCCGGGTTGGCGGTGGGCACGACGAGGACCGTGGTGCGGGAGAGGAAGGAGCGGGTCGCCCGGTCCCGGGCGTACGCCAGGTCCCGGACGGTGGTCAGGCACGCCTCGCGGCCGGACGGTTCGTTGCCGTGTTGACTGCAGATGAGCAGTACCGTCGCGGCCGTGGGGCGGTGGCCCCCGATCCGGACGAGCCGGAGCGGGCGGCCCTGTCGCGTGGTGCCGATCCGGTCCGCGGAGACCCGGTCGCCGCCACGGGCGACGGCGGCCAGGAACGACTGCTCCTCCGGCTGCCCGGTCCACCGGGTCCCGCCGCTGATCTCGAATCCGGTGCGGGGCGGGGTGTCCGCGGCCGCCGACGGGGCGGTCACCAGGGACGCGGCCAGTACGGCGGCCCCGGCGGCGAGCAGCGGTCTCCGGCGGGCGGCCGGTGCGCGGGTCTTCATGAGCGGCTTCCTCCCGGGAGGCGAAGGGCGGCGGGACGCGGCGGTGTCACGCCCTCGGGCCGGACGTCGCGGGGCCCGGCCGCCTCGGGTGCGGAGCCTGCGGTGGCGCGCACGAACGCCCCGGTACCGCCGACGATCGGCAGCTTCGCGGACGTGCGGGCCAGATCCAGGGCGAGCGTGGGGGTGGAGTCCGGCGGCTCGATGAGGCCGCGGTCGGTCCCGGCGACGATCAGGGCGAGACGGTGTCCGGCCGGGACGACGTGGTCGGTGGCCGCGAGGCGGAGGGTGATCGTGTGGGCGCGGCCCGGGGTGAGCGGTCCGCCGTGTCCGGCGGAGGCGTACGTGCCGAGGTCGGCCCAGCCGCGGCTGAGGACGGTGCGGTCCACGGTGGTCGTGTCGGCCCGGGTCTCCTTGAAGCAGGAGCTGTCGCCGGTGGTGCTCGCGCCCCAGCAGCTGCGGTCGGCGAGAGTGGTGATGCCCTCGCCGGATCCTCCGTAGTCGCGGATGGTGTCGGGGCCGATGTCCACGAGGACGGCGGAGAGGTGGGCGGTGGAGGTGGTCGGGGTGACGGTGACGGTCACCGCGGACGATCCGGACAGCCGCAGGTCCCGGGCGAGCGGGGCGGTCCTGAACCCGGCCTTGGCGGCGGTGGTCCGGTCCAGGTCGGCGGCCCATCGCAGCTCGCCCTGTGCCGGGTCGTCGGTGAAGGTCTCGGTGGCGCCGGGGCGGGCGGACCGCAGTCCCAGGGTGCCGACGCCGGGCGCGTCGCCGGTGCCGGGGCGCACGGTGACGGTCCGTGTGGTGCGCGGCGGCCAGGCCCGGTCGGTGGCCCACTGGCCGGGGTGGCGTTCGACGTCGGCCATCGGCTCGCGCTCGATGCCGTTGTCGTAGCCGAGGAGGTAGTGGTCGAACCAGCGGTGCAGCGTGTCGACCCAGTCGGCTCGCCGGTAGTCGAACGGGTCGACGTGTCCGGTCTGCGACAGCCAGATCTTGCGCTCCACGCCCCGGGTGGCGAGCGCGTCCCACCACTGACCGAGGTGCTTGGTGCGGACGTTGAGGTCCTGCATTCCGTGCACCGCGAAGACGCTGGCCCGTACCTTGCGGGCGTCCTTCACGTAGTCGCGTTCGGTCCACAGCCGGGTCCAGTCGCCGGTGCGGGGCGCGCCGTCGACGAGGCGCTGCTGGACGGCGGCGCAGCGTCCGTGCGCCTCCGGGCTCTCCACCCCGTCGGCGAGCCAGTCCGGTCCGCCGTCGTGGAGGGGCGCGCCCCGGGCGAAGTAGTAGTCGTACCAGGAGGAGATGGCGCCGATCGGAACGATGGTCCGCAGCCCCTCCACCCCGGTCGCCGCGACGGCGTTGGCGATGGTGCCGTCGTAGCTCTTGCCGATCATTCCGGTGCGGCCGTTCGTCCAGTCGGCCGTGGCCCGTTCGCCGCCGGTGCGGGTGGTGTAGCCGCGGGCGCGGCCGTTCAGCCAGTCGACGACCGCCCTGGCGGAGCGGACGTCGGAGCTTCCGCCCACGTCGACGCAGCCGTCGGAGCGATTGGTACCGGCCAGATCGACGGCGACGAAGGCGTATCCGCGCGGCACGAAGTAGTTGTCGTAGTACAGCGGGAACTGCACGGGCCGGCCGTCGGCGTCGTACGTCTTGAGCTGACTCTCGTTGCCCCGGCCGCAGCAGGAGTAGTACGGGCTGGCATCCATGATCACGGGGATCTTCCGGCCCTGCCGGGCGGGTTCGCGGGGCCGGACGATGTCGACGGCCACCCGGTCGTTCCTCCCGTCCCCGTCGCCGTCCGACCCGATGTCGACCCAGACGGATTCGCGGACGGCGTTCTCGTACGAGAAGACGGGCCTGCTCTCCCCGGTTCGGCCTGCGGCCCGACCGGTCGTCGCGCGAACGGCCTCGGGGGAACCGGCCGCGGCGGGGCTCGCGCCCCGGGCGCCCGTCGGCGTGAGCAGCACGGTCATCAGGGTGGCGACAGCCGCCACCATCAGCGATCGGTACGTCAAGCGGGTGCCCCGCGCACGAATCGGCATGGGCGGAAGGTACCCCGGTCGACTCCCGGGCGACAGGGGGCGACGGCCGAGGGGGCGGCGCGGACGTATGCCGCCGTGGCGGTCGTGCGGCGTGTCGGCCGAATGGCGATCGTGTGACAGCTGTGGCCGTGGACATGACTGGTGCACCGGCCGCTCAATAAGGTCGTGGCAACTGCTCAGAAGTTCATCCGAACCGACGACTTGGAGCATTCGTGCACCGCAGATTCCTCGTCCCCGGCGTACTCGCGGCCTCCCTGCTGCTGGCGATCCCGGCCTCGGCCGCCGAAGGCACCGTGGGCGCGCCGGGCATCGGCGACCCCTACTATCCGGCCAGCGGCAACGGCGGCTACGACGTCTCCCACTACGACCTGCGGCTGAAGTACCAGCCCGCGACGGACCTGTTGGAGGGCACGGCGACCATCCTCGCCACGACCACACAGGCGCTCTCCCGCTTCAACCTCGACTTCGGGCTGGACGTCTCCGAGGTGCGGGTGAACGGGAAGAAGGCGGCCTTCGCCAGGAACGGCGAGCAGGAGCTGGAGATCACCCCGTCGGCGACGCTGCCGAAGGGGAAGGCGCTCTCGGTGGTGGTGCGGTACGCCGACAAGCCGTCCGAGGTGAAGATCAACGGCTGGACCTCCTGGGTGCGCACTCCGGACGGCGCGGTGGCCGCGCAGGAGCCGGAGTCCGCCGCGTGGTGGTACCCGAGCAACGACCACCCGCTGGACAAGGCGACGTACGACGTCTCGGTGTCGGTGCCGGACGGCACCCAGGCGATCAGCAACGGCACGCTGCAGTCGCAGAGTTCGAAGCTCGGCTGGACCCGTTTCAACTGGCGCTCCGCCAAGCCGCAGGCGACGTACCTGACGACGCTGGCGATCGGCAAGTTCGACATCACCACGGACACCACGGCGGACGGGCTGCCGGTCGTCAACGCGTACAGCAGGGACCTCGGTGCCAACGGCGGTGCCGCACGCGCCAGCATCGAGCGGACCGCGGAGGTCGCGGAGTGGCTGACGGAGGTCTTCGGCCCGTATCCCTTCGACGCGCTCGGCGGATACTCCCCCAATGTGACGAGTTCGTTCGCGCTGGAGACCCAGACCAGGCCGTTCTACAGCCCGAAGCAGTTCGCGAACGGTGCGAACGTCTCGGTGATCGTCCATGAGCTGGCCCACCAGTGGTACGGGGACAGCGTCTCGGTCAAGGGCTGGAAGGACATCTGGATCAACGAGGGCTTCGCCCGGTACAGCCAGTGGCTGTGGTCGGAGAAGGAGGGCGAGGGGACCGCGCAGGAACTGGCGGACTACACCTACGCGCTGCACCCGGCGGACGACCCCTTCTGGACGGTGAAGCCGGGGGATCCGGGCCCGGACAACCAGTTCGACGGTGCCGTCTACGACCGCGGGGCGCTGGCCCTCCAGGCGCTGCGCAACGAACTCGGCGACGCGACCTTCTTCGAGTTGCTGAAGGGCTGGCCGGCCGAGCACGCGTACGGGAACGCGAGCGTGGGCGACTTCGTGGCGTACGCCGAACGGGTCTCCGGCAAGCCGCTGGCCGGCTTCTTCGACACCTGGCTCCACCGGCCGACGCGGCCCGAGTCGCCGGCACCGGCCGGTGCGCGCGCGGTGCGTGCGCCCGAGCGTCCCGCCTCGTGGCAGAAGATCGCGGAGACGAACACGATCCACGACCACCGCTGACGGCTCCGCGAAGCGGTTGCGGGCGCCGTCGCCCCCTTCCTCCCGGTGGGGCGGCGGTGCCCGTCCGGCGTCGGGTCGCGCCGGTTACGCTGAGGGCGTCGGCGCCGTCCGGACGGCCCGGCCCGGCCGTCCACGGCCGTTGCCCCCGCGCACGAGGAGCGTCCCTTGACCGGTCCGGCCCCTGCATCGCCCCGCGACGCCCGTCCCACGCTGGAGGCCGTGGCCGCCCTCGCCGGGGTTTCCCGGGCAACCGCCTCCCGCGTGGTGAACGGCGGGGCGGGGGTGCGGCGGATGCTCGTGGAGCAGGTGCGTCGCGCGGTCGACGAGCTCGGCTACGTGCCGAACCACGCCGCGCGCACCCTGGTCACCCGGCGCAACGGCGCGATAGCCGTGATCATCGACGAACCGGAGTCCCGGATCTTCTCCGATCCGTTCTTCTCCCGGCAGATCCGCGGCATCAGCCGGGAACTGAACGCGCACGACGCCCAGTTGGTGCTCCTGCTGGTGGAGGGCAGTGGGGACTTCGACCGGGTCGCCCGCTATCTGGCAGGCGGCCACGTGGACGGCGCGCTGGTCTTCTCCTTGCACACGGGCGGCGAACTTCCCGCCGTCCTCCGCCGGTTCCGGGTCCCGACGGTCCACGGCGGACGCCCCGCCCGCCCCGACGGGGACCCGGCCCCCGCCGTGCCGTACGTCGACTGCGACAACCGGGGCGGCGCGGCCGAGGCCGTCCGCCATCTCGTCTCCCTCGGCCGACGGCGGATCGCGCACATCGCCGGTCCGGGCGACCAGACCTCGGCCCAGGACCGGATCGACGGCTACCGCGACGTGCTGCCCGACGCCGATCCGGCGCTGCTCGTATCGGGCGACTTCACCGTCGAGAGCGGCGCCCGGGCGATGGCGCGGCTGCTCGACCGGCACCCGGGCCCGGACGCCGTGTTCGCGGCGAACGACCTGATGGCCTCGGGGGCGCTGCGGGTGCTGCGCGAGCGGGGCCTGCGGGTGCCCGAGGACGTGGCCGTGATCGGCTTCGACGACATGGAGTCGATCGCCGAGGCCACCGATCCTCCTCTGACGACGGTCCGTCAGGACATCGAGGGCATGGGCGGGTTGATGGCGCGGCTGCTGATGCGGACGCTGAACGGCGAGGAGGCACCGGTGGACGGCGGCGAGGGCGGCGGACTCGAACCCGTCATCACGTCGACCGCCCTGGTGCGCCGGGCCTCCGCCTGACCCGCGCGCCGCCGCAGCAGGCCCGGCGCTGCGCGGCCCGCGCCCGGCGTGCGTACGGCAGGTAGCGCAGCCGCTCGGGGAGCACGGGCACGACGCGCCGCACCACCCCGCACAGCCGACGCAGTCTCCGCTCCTGTTCGCCGGTCCACTCCAGTCCGAGCACCTCGCGCGCCTCCGGCGGCATCAGGCCGATGGTGACGAAACGCCGGAACCGGGCCAGCGGCGGGAGCAGCACCGGCCATGCCGCCCTCAGCAGCAGCCTCAGCGGCAGCGGCCCCCGGTCCGGTGGCGGCACGGGGCGATCGGTCGCGATCAGGTCCTCGACGACGGCGTTCCGTTCGGTCTCCTCGGCGAGTGCCTTGCGGAAGTACGGCCAGAACTCCTCGATCGTCCGCGGCATGTCCCGGTCGCGGATGCCGAGCACTCTGCCCACCTGGAGCCATTCGCGGTACAGGGCCCGCTCCTGGGCCTCGGTGAGGGGCCGGATCAGATAGCGGGCGGCGTGCCGGTAGACGGGGAAGCCGGTGGCGTGCACCCAGGCGTAGTCCGCGGCCGTCAGCGCGTGATAGCGGCGCCCACGGCTGTCCGTGCCCCGGATGGCACGGTGCAGCCCGCGGAGCCTGCGCCCCTCCCGGACCGCTTCCTCTCCCCCGTACACCCAGAGCTGGAGCGAGCGCAGGGACCGCTCGCCGCGTCCCCACGGGTCCGTGCGGAAGACGGAGTGCTGGTCGACGCCCGCGCCGACCGCCGGACGGGCCACCTGGAGGGTGAAGGCGGCGGGCAGCATCAGCAGGGCCCGGACGTCCCCGGAAATGCTCCAGAGCACGCCGCCGGGTGGTGGCGGGGCAGCGGCGTCGCCCCTGACTTCCTCGGCGCTCATGCGGTGCTCCCGGCGGTCGGCTGGACGTGCGGCTCGGCGTCCGCCCTGCGTGATCCAGTATGCGACGGCTGCCGGAGCGGTGCGCAGGCGCGCCTCTCCCCCGCCCGCCGCCCGCCGCCCGCCGCCC
>NZ_JBHJWQ010000018.1:0-175844 GCF_042266885.1 Streptomyces sp. NPDC056061
TCGGTGCCCTGACCGGCGGCTATCCACAGGAGGCCGGCCCCGGCGAACGCTTCGGCGGCGTACCCGTCAGCCTGCGTTTCCCCGACCTGATCACGGTGCCCGCCGACGCGCACCGGGAACTTGCCGAGGCCGCCGACCGGATGCGCCCCGCGGCCGGGCCGCTGCCGCTGATCCTGGTGGGCGGCGGAGCGGACGGCGTGCCCGGCCCGGTGCTCACCGGATTCGATGTCGTACGGCCCGAGCACGGCGGCGTCGCCGGTGCCTTCGGCGCCGCGGCCAGCCCCGTCGGCGGGCAGTACGACCGCATCGTCACCCGGGGCCCCGGCCGTCGGCTCGACGCCGTGCGCGACGAGGTACGGGAGCTGGCCAGGGCCGGTGCCGTACGCGCCGGTGCCGACCCCCGGCGCGTGGAGGTCCGGTCCGAACCGGACCTGCCGGTGCCGTATCTGCCGGGAGCGGTGCTCCTGCGCGCCCGGGCCGCGGGACCACCGCTGCCGCTCTGAACCCGCCACCCCGCACTCTCCCCACCCCGCACTCTCCTCCCCGCCTCTCCTTTCCCGCGGAGCAGCCCGCCGCCGTGCTGCCGCGTCCCTCAGCCCATCCCGCACACCCGAGGACCCGCCCCCATGACCCAGCAGTTCGACGCCCGGCCGGACGCGCGCAGCGCGCCACGGCCCGAGCCACAGCCCCAGGACGAGGACTACCCGCTGGAGCGGGTGCCGCGCGCGGCCCGCTACTCCTGGTTCAACGTCGCCGTGCAGCGATTCGGGCAGCTCTCCGACCTCACCCAGTTCCTGCTGGGCGCCACGCTCGGCGCCGGGCTCTCCTTCTGGGGCGCGTTCTGGGCGTTCACGCTCGGCTCGGTGATCCTGGAGATCGTCTGCATCTTCGTCGGCATCGCGGGCATGCGGGAGGGGCTCTCCACGTCGATGCTGGTCCGCTGGACCGGGTTCGGCCGCTACGGCTCGACCCTGATCGGCCTCGTCATCGCGGTCAGCCTCTTCGGCTGGTTCGGTGTGCAGACGGCGGTCTTCGCCGCCGGACTGCACTCCATCGTGCCCGGACTTCCCATCTGGGCCTGGTGCCTGATCTGCGGACTCGGCGTCACCGCGCTGGTGCTGCGCGGCTTCCGCGCCATGGGCTGGACCGCGTTCGTCACCGTCCCCGCCTTTCTCGGGCTGGCGGGCTGGGCCATGGCGGTGGAGTTCTCCCGCCATCACATCGGCGACCTGGTGACCGCCGCGCCCTTCGGCGCCCACCTGTCCATCGCCACCGGCGCGACCATCGTCGCCGGTTCCTACATCGTCGGCGCCGTCACCACCCCGGACATGACCCGCTTCAACCGCAACACCGGAGACGTCGTCAAGCAGACCGTCGTCGGCATCAGCCTCGGCGAGTACGTCCTGGGTCTCGGTGGCGTGCTGCTCGCCTACGCGGTGAAGTCGTCCGACCTGATCGCCATCATCACGTCCTCCTCCGGGGTCATCGGTGTCATCGTCCTGGTATCCGCCACCGTGAAGATCAACAACTGGAACCTCTACTCGTCGTCGCTCGGCCTGATCGGCGCGGTGGAGGCGCTGTTCAAGGTCCGGCTGCACCGGGTCGGCACGACCGTCGTCATCGGTGTGCTGGGCAGCCTCGCCGCCGCGGCCGGAATCCTGGACCGGTTCACCGACTTCCTCACCGTGCTCGGCATCCTCACCCCGCCGGTCGCCGGAATCATGGTCGCCGAGTACTTCGTGGTGAAGAAGTGGCGACCGCAGCTCGACGCGTCCCGCTCCGCGGGACGGCTGCCCGAGACCGAACCCAGTTGGGTTCCGGCCACGATCGCCCTGTGGATCGTCGCCTCCCTGTTCGGCTGGCTCGGCGACCACTACCAGTGGTGGGGGATACCGGCGCTCAACTCCCTGCTGCTCGCCGGGGTCGGCTACGTCGTCGTCGGCAAGCTCGGCCTGGTGCGCGGCGTCCGTGAACTGCCGTTCGCCCAGCCCGCCCGGCCCGCCGCGGCGATCGAGGCGGAGCTGGACGCGGCCCGGTCGCAGAGCGCCACCGTCTGAGAGCCGGTCGGTCCTTCGGCCGGAAGGCCCGACCGGCTCCGACCCGCGGCCCCACCCCGACACCCCACCCGCTACGAAAGACGGACACACCATGCGCATCGGAATCGACGTCGGAGGCACCAACACCGACGCCGCCCTCCTGGGGGACGACGACCGGATCGTCGCCACCGCGAAGACCCCCACCACCTCCGACATCACCTCGGGCGTCACCGCGGCGATCCGGGCCCTCGACCCGCCGAAGGAGTCCGTCACCGCCGTCATGATCGGCACGACGCACTTCCTGAACGCGCTGATCGAGGGCGCCCGGCTGGCCCCCGTCGCCGCGGTGCGCCTCGGGCTGCCGGCCACGGCGGCCCTGCCCCCGATGACGGACTGGCCGGAGCGTCAGCGGGCGGCCGTCGGCGGGCACGGCTACCTCTGCCACGGCGGGCGGGAGTTCGACGGGCGTCCGTTGTCGCCGCTCGACCCGGAGGAGCTGAAGCGCACCGCCGCCGACATCGCCGCGCGCGGACTGACCTCGGTGGCCGTCTCCTCGGTGTTCTCCCCGGTCGCCGAGGAGGACGAGCGCCGGGCCGCCGAGATCCTCGCCGCGGAGCTGGGACCGGACGTCCACTTCTCGCTCTCGCACGAGCTGGGCCGGGTCGGACTGCTCGCCCGCGAGAACGCCACCGTCATCAACGCGGCCCTGCGCGACCTGGCGGCCGAGATCGTGGCGTCGTTCGCCACCTCGCTCGCCGACGTCTCGCTGACCGCCCCGTTCTTCCTGTCGCAGAACGACGGCACGCTGATGGACGTCGACTTCGCACGGGCCTACCCGGTGGCGACGTTCGCCTCCGGCCCCACCAACTCGATGCGTGGCGCCGCGTTCCTCTCCGGTCTCGGCGACTGCGCGGTCGTGGACGTCGGCGGCACCACCGCCGACGTCGGCATCCTGGCGGGCGGCTTCCCGCGCGAGGCCGCCGGGGAGAGCGAGGCCGCGGGCATCCGCACCAACTTCCGCATCCCCGACGTCCTCTCGCTCGGCATCGGCGGCGGTTCCCTGGTCTCGGCCGACGGGGACACCGGCCCCCGCTCGGTGGGCTACCGGCTCACCGAGGAGGCGCTGGTCTTCGGCGGATCCACCCTGACGGCGACCGACCTCGCGGTGGCCGCGGGCCGCGCCGACATCGGCGACCGCTCCCGCGTCGCCCATCTGGACCCGGAGTTCACGGCGCGCGCCCTGGACCGGATCGCCGAGCGGCTCGCCGAGACCGTCGACCGGATGCGTACCTCGCCCGATGCGCTGCCGGTGGTCGCGGTGGGCGGCGGCAGCGTGCTGGTGCCCGCTTCCCTGCCGGGCTTCGACGACGTGCGACGCCCCGGCCACTTCGACGTCGCCAACGCCGTCGGCGCCGCCATAGCCCAGGTCGGCGGCGAGGTGGACCGGGTCTTCCAGGTCCCCGAGGGCCGCCGGGACGCCGTGCTCGCGGAGGCCCGCGAGGAGGCCGTCGGCCGGGCCGAGAGCGCGGGCGCCAGGCCCGGCACCGTCCGCATCGTCGACGTGGAGGAGGTGCCGCTCGCCTATCTGCCCGGCGGCGCGACCCGCATCCGGGTCAAGGCGGTCGGCGACCTCGACCTGAACGGCATCGGCACCACCCGCGCCCCGGCCGGGGCGCGCGACACCTACGGAGCAGCGTCACATGCGTGAGATCAACCTCGACAACCTGGACGACATCGCCCGCGGCGCGGGCATCCTCGGTACCGGCGGGGGAGGCGACCCGTACATCGGCAAGCTGCTCGCCCGCGAGGCCATCCGCAGGCACGGACCGGTCCGGCTCGTCGCGTTCGACGAGGTGCCGGCCGACGCGACCGTCGTCCCGGTCTCCGGGATGGGCGCGCCGACGGTGCTGCTGGAACGCGTCCCGGCCGGCGGCGAGGAAGTGGCCGCCCTGCGCGCCCTGGAGAAGCACATCGGCCGCCGCGCCACCCACATCGCGCCGATCGAGGTCGGTGGCGTCAATTCCATGCTGCCCATCGCGTGCGCAGCGGAGGCCGGGCTTCCGCTGGTCGACGGGGACGCCATGGGCCGGGCCTTCCCCGAGGCGCAGATGGTCCTGCCCGGACTGATCGGGGTGGCCAACACGCCGATGGCGCTCGCCGACGACAAGGGCAACAGCATCATCGTCGACGCCGTCTCCAACCATGCCGCCGAACGCATCGCCCGGGCCGTCTGCGTGGAACTCGGCTGCCAGATCTCCAGCGCCGACACCGTGATGCGCGGCGACCAACTCGCCGAAGGGCTCGTCCCCGCCACGCTCACGCTCGCCGAACGGCTCGGCGCCGCCGTCCGTGAGGCGCGCGCGGCGCACACGGACCCGGTGCGTGCGGCCCGGGCCATGCTGTCCGGAACCCATCTGCTGACCGGCAAGGTCGTCGACGTCAGCCGCCGTACCGAGGGGGGCTTCGCCCGGGGCGGCGCCCGGATCGAGGGCGTCGGCGACGACACCGGCCGCCTCCTCGAACTCGGCTTCCAGAACGAGCACCTGCTCGCCACCCGGGACGGCGAGACCGTCGCCACCACGCCGGACCTGATCTGCGTGCTGGACACCGACACCGGTGACCCGGTGACCACCGAGGGGCTCCGCTACGGGCTGCGGGTGAGCGTGCTCGCGGCCCCGTGCGACCCGCGCTGGACCACCCCGGGCGGCCTGGCCCTCGCCGGACCGCGCTACTTCGGGTACGACGTGGACTACCTGCCGTTCCGGCGGGACTGACCGGTGGCGGGACACGACCCCGCCACCACCGCACGGCAGCCCGGTCCGTCCCTCGCGGACCGGCCTGCCGTCCCGGTCAGATCCTGCGCTTGCCGATCTTCATCGAGGCACCGACGCAGACCAGACCCAGCAGAACAGTCAGTCCGCCGACGATGACGTTGTTCAGGACGACGCCCAGGCTCGGGCCGCTGCCGACGACCCAGGTCGAGACGATCAACCACGCGCCGATGGCGCAGATGGCCCAGCTCAGGCCGTACATCCGTTCCGGCATGACGGTGAACCCGAGCCCCAGCACCGCGATCGCGATACCCATGATCAGGTTGTTGATCACCAGTGTCGGCTGGGACGCGGTGAAGTGCATCACCCAGGGCGAGATGGCGCAGTAGAGACCGACGAGGAACACCGGCGCGTCCACGAGCGCCACGTCACGCCCACCGAGCACGCGGGCGTAGCGATCACTCATTTCGGAAACATCGGGGTGACCGGCCATCTCACGGCCGGCGTGCGAGAGGTTCGACATGGGGTTCGTCTCCTTCGCTTCCGCGGACCGGGCCACCGCGTCGTGCGCGGGAGGCCCGCTCTGCCATTGTGCCCTTATGTGCCCCTTATGTGCAGTTTTCCGGCGGGGGGACTGCTGCGGGACGCCCGGCGGGGCAGGTACGCGATGCGCTGCACGGCGGACGGAGCACGGGCGGCATCCTCCGGGCGGTTCAGCCGAGGCCGCGGGCCCGTTCGAAGCGGGACCGCGCCGCGCCGAGGTCGACGAGCGGCGCCGGGTAGTCCGGGGCGGCCTCCCGGACGGCCGGCTTCCATGGTTCGTGGACGGCGCCGCCGGGCACCCCCGCCAGTTCGGGCACCCAGCGGCGCACGTACGTGCCACGGGGGTCGAACCGCCTGCCCTGGGCCACCGGGTCGAGGACGCGGTTCGGCCGGGTGTCCGTGCCCGTTCCGGCCGCCCACTGCCAGTTCAGCTGATTGTTCGCCAGGTCGCCGTCGACCAGCAGGTCCAGGAAGTGGGCGGCCCCGACCCGCCAGTCGGCGTACAGCGTCTTGGTCAGGAAACTCGCCGTCAGCATCCGTGTCCGGTTGTGCATCCAGCCCTCGTGCGCCAGTTGCCGCATGCCGGCGTCCACCAGCGGGTACCCGGTGCGGCCGGTCCGCCATGCGGCGATCTCGTCCTCGTCCGACCGCCAACGGTCGTCGCGCGGCCGGTAGTCGGCGTGGGCGGCGTCGGGACGGGCGGCGAGCACCTGGTGGTGGAAGTCCCGCCAGGCGAGTTGGCGGACGAACGCCTCGGCACCGGATCCGCCGCGGTGCCGCGCCCGGTGGACCACTTCGGCCGCCGAGAGGCAGCCGAAGTGGAGGTACGGGGAAAGGCGTGACGTCGCGTCACCCGCCAGGTCGTCATGGCCGTTCGCGTAATCGGCGAGCGGGCCGTTCAGCCAGGACGACAGCAGCCGGCGCCCCGCGGACTCGCCGCCCGCGGCGAGTCCCGGCGACACCCCGGTCACCTCGGACCGCTCCGGCAGTGGGGCGCCGGTCACCTCCTGCGGCAGCCGTACCGTCCGCGGGGCGGGCAGGGTGCCCCGGATCTCCTCGGCCTGCCACCGGCGGAAGTAGGGCGTGAAGACCGCGAAATGGTCGCGGCCCGCCGGGGTGATCCGCCCCGGCGCGAGTGCGGTGACCACCGCGTCGTGGACGTGCAGCGCGCAGCCGACCGACGCCAGTGCCGTACGCAGGCGCTCCTCGCGGCGCAGCGCGTAACCGCTCACCCCCGCGGCGACATGCAGGTCGCGCGCCCCCGTCTCCGCGGCCACGGCGCGGGCCGCGGAGACCACGTCCTCGTCCCGGACGACCAGTTGCCCGCCACGACGGCGCAGCCCCGCGTCGAGGTCCCGGAGGCAGTCCGCGAGGAACGCGCGACGGTTGGGGGCGTCGAAGCCGGCCCGCTGGATGCCCCGGTCGCGCACGAACAGCGGAACGACGGCGTCCGCGTCGTGTACCGCGGCCCGCAGCACCGGGTTGTCGTGCAGTCGCAGGTCGGAGGTGAACAGGGCCACGGAGACGGACATGGGCGGGTGTCCTCCTGATGTCGGCCCGTCGTCGCCCGCACCTGGCGACGGGTCCGCGGGCGCGGCGCGCGGCCGGGACGGCCCGGGCCTGCGCGCATCCTTCCACGGGTCGACGGCCCGCGCCCGCGGCGCGCGGCTCAGGCCGCCACGCCCTCCTGCTCGCGCTCCACCTGGGCGTTCCACTCGCGCTTGACCGAGCGCCAGGCGTCGTCGTTCTGGCCGAGCCGCCAGTACCCGGAGACCGACAGCCGGGGGAGCGGGATCCCGTGGTCCAGGCGCAGGTGGCGGCGGATCTCCTTCACGAAGCCCGCCTCGCCGTGGACGAACGCCTGGACGTCGCCCCCGGGGAACTCCAGCTCCCGCACGGCGGTGATCAGCGCCTCGCCGACCGGACGGTCCCCGCGGTGCAGCCAGGTCACCTCCACCCCGTCGGGCGTCACGATCTTCTGCTCCTCCGAGGCGTCCGCCACCTCGACGAACGCGTGCACCACCGCGCCCGCGGGCATCTGCTCCAGGGCGGCGGCCACGGCCGGCAGGGCGCTCTCGTCTCCCACCAGGAGGTGCCAGTCGGCCGAGGCGTCCGGCGCGTACCCCCCGCCGGGGCCGAGGAAGGTCACCCGCTCGCCGGGGGCCGCGCGCAGTGCCCACGGCCCGGCGAGTCCCTCGTCGCCGTGGACCACGAAGTCGATGGCCAGCTCGCGGGCGACCGGATCCCAGGAACGCACCGTGTACGTGCGGGTGGTGGGCCACAGTTCCCGGGGCTGCTCCTCACGGATCCGGGCCATGTCGAACGGGTGCGCGTAGTCCGCGCCCTCGGGGGCGAAGCAGAGTTTCACGTAGTGATCGGTGCACCCCGCGAGCCCGAAGTCGGCGAGTCCGTCCCCGCCGAGCACCACGCGCACCATGTGCGGGGTGATCCGCTCGGTGCGCAGAACCTCGGCCGCCTGAGCCTTGGGTGCCTGCCGTGCCGGTCGTTCTGCCACGAGGTTCTCCCTGAGTCGGATTTGCTTAGGCTTACCTAAGTTAGCATCTCAGGTGTGGAGTGTGGAGAGCAGCCGCCGCACCGCACCGCCCAGTCCCCACCGCTGCACGAGGGCGTCCAGGGCCATCGGGTCGCGCGGTTCGGCGGGAAGCGCGGGGTCGAACGCCGGTAGTGGCACGTCGCCGGCGACCCGGACGACCTTCGGTGCGACGGCCACGTAGTCCCGGGCCTCGTCGAGGCGCTTGCGCTGCGAGGGGGTCAGCCGGGACGACGGATCGTCGACCGCGGCCATGATCCCGGCCAGGTCGCCGTAGGAGTCGAGCAGCTTCGCCGCCGTCTTCTCGCCGATGCCGGGGACGCCGGGCAGGCCGTCGCTCGGGTCGCCGCGCAGCAGCGCCAGGTCGGCGTAGCCGGGACCGTCCACCCCGTACCTCTCCCGCAGCCACGTCTCGTCGGTCAGTTGGAGCGAGCCGACCCCCTTCAGCGGGTAGAGCACCCGCACGCCGCGGGCGTCGTCGACCAACTGGTAGAGGTCGCGGTCGCCGGTGACGATGTCCACCGGGCCGGTGGCACGGCGGGTGAGCGTGCCGATCACGTCGTCGGCCTCGTAGTGCGCGACCCCGACCCGGGCGATGCCGAGCGCGTCGAGCACCTCCTCGATGACCGGGACCTGGGGGGCCAGGGTGTCCGGGGTCTCCTCCTCGTCGGGCAGCCCCTGCGCGGTCTCCGTCGCCACCCGGTGCGCCTTGTACGAGGGGATGAGCTCCACCCGCCAGTGCGGCCGCCAGTCCGCGTCCATGCAGGCGACCAGGTCGTCCGGGCGGTGGTCCTGGACCAGGCGCGTGATGAAGTCGAGCAGCCCGCGCACGGCGTTGACCGGCGTCCCGTCCGGGGCGCGTACCGAATCGGGGACCCCGAAATAGGCGCGGAAGTAGAGGGAGGCGGTGTCCAGGAGCATCAGTCGTCGCGTCACACCCCGATGATGCCGCACCCCGCCGACGCCGTCCGCCGCTCGTGCCGTGGCCGGAAACGGAGGGTGGAGGAGGTCCGGAGGGGAGATGGTCCGGCACGGGTTCCCGGGCGACGTGCACGGTTCGGACGCGCATTGTTCGTCCGTCGGCGTGAACGCGTGACGAAAACTGTCCACGTGTGACCTGAGTCACTCTTGCGTTTGGCTCGTGTAAGTCCGGGCAGGCGCGCAGCCGGAGCGGATCACGTCGCAGTTTCCACAGATGCGCGTGCCATGCGGGCCGGATCCGCGCCGCTCCACGGTCTGCCGGAGGGGGTGGCAGACCGTTTTTCCGTTCTACGCGCGAGGTGTATGTGTCAAGGCTGCAAGCCGAGCACCTGTACAAGGTGTTCGGCAGAAGACCCGATCAAGCAGTGCGGAAGCTCGAGGGCGGCGCCGACCGCGACGAGCTCCGCGCCGACGGAACGACCGCAGCGGTGATCGATGCCTCGTTCACCGTGGAACCGGGACAGATCTTCGTCGTGATGGGTCTGTCCGGGTCCGGGAAGTCCACGTTGTTGCGCATGCTCAACGGACTCCTGGAGCCCACAGCCGGACGCGTGCTGTTCGACGGCCAGGACCTGACCGCCCTGAGCCCTGCCGAGCTGCGCCATGTCCGTTCCTCCAAGATCAGCATGGTGTTCCAGCACTTCGCTCTCTTCCCTCACCGGAGCGTGCTGGAGAACGCCGCGTACGGCCTCGAAGTGCAGGGGGTACCGCGTGCGGAGCGGGAGCGGCGCGCCGTCGAGGCGCTGGAGCTGACCGGCCTCGCGGGCTGGGAGAAGTCCTGGCCCGACGAACTGTCCGGCGGCATGCAGCAGCGCGTCGGGCTGGCCCGTGCGCTGGCCACCGACGCCGATCTGCTGCTGATGGACGAGTCCTTCAGCGCCCTCGACCCGCTGATCCGCCGCGACATGCAGGACCAGCTGCTCGAACTGCAGAAGCGCCTGAAGAAGACCATCGTCTTCATCACCCACGACCTCAACGAGGCGATGCGCCTCGGTGACCGCATCGCCGTGATGCGCGACGGGCGGATCGTCCAGCTCGGCACCGCCGAGGACATCCTGGTCACCCCGGCCAACGACTACGTCGCCTCCTTCACCCAGGACGTCGACCGCACCCGGGTGCTGACCGCGGGCGCCATCATGGCCGAGCCGCACACGGTCATGGGCACCAGCACGGACGACGGCAAGGAACTGCGCACCCCCGGCGACGTCCTGCGGGAGGCCCCGGCCACCGTCGTCGAGTCCACGCCGATCGCCGAGCTGTTCACGCCCTGCTCGCGCAGCGGCGTCGCCGTCGCCGTCACCGACGCGAAGGGCAAGCTCGTCGGTGTCGTGCCGCGCGAGCGGCTGCTCGCCGTCCTCGGCGAGCCGATGAGCCCCGCCGAGGTCCCCCAGGACGTCACGCCCGGCGCGGTGAGCACGAAGAAGGTGGCCAGTGTTTAGGCTCCCCCTCGGCGACTGGGTCGACTCCGCCGTCGACTGGCTGCAGACCCACCTCGCCTGGCTGTTCGACGCGATCAGCGCGATCGTCAGCGGCATGTTCGACGGCATAGCCGCCGTGCTCTCCGCCCCCGCACCCCTGCTCTTCGCGGGCATCGTCGCCGTCATCGCCTGGTGGCTGCGCGGCCTGCTGGCC
The DNA here is from genome assembly GCF_042266885.1 of Streptomyces sp. NPDC056061. Classification (NCBI taxonomy): domain Bacteria; kingdom Bacillati; phylum Actinomycetota; class Actinomycetes; order Kitasatosporales; family Streptomycetaceae; genus Streptomyces; species Streptomyces sp. NPDC056061. Next base: position 10,515 of record NZ_JBHJWQ010000018.1, read on the forward strand.
GGTGGCCTCGCCTTCGTCGGCTTCGCCGTCATCGACTCCGTCGAGCTGTGGGACGAGGCGATGGACACCGTCACCCTGGTGCTCGTCGCCACCATCATCGCGCTGGTGCTCTCCGTGCCGCTCGGCATCTGGGCGTCCCGCTCGAAGGCCGTGAGCGCGGTGACCCGGCCGGTCCTGGACTTCATGCAGACCATGCCCGCCATGGTCTACCTGATTCCCGGCGTCATCTTCTTCGGCGTCGGCGTGGTCCCCGGCATCATCGCCACCATCATCTTCTCGCTGCCCCCGGGCGTCCGGATGACCGAGCTCGGCATCCGCCAGGTCGACGGCGAGCTGGTCGAGGCCGCCGAGGCGTTCGGCACCACCCGGCGCAACACCCTGCTGCGGGTGCAGCTGCCGCTGGCCCTGCCCACGATCATGGCGGGCATCAACCAGGTCATCATGCTGGGCCTGTCCATGGTGGTCATCGCCGGCATGGTCGGCGGCGGCGGCCTCGGCGGCGCGGTCTACCGCGCCATCGGCAACGTCGACGTCGGCCTGGGCTTCGAGGCGGGCATCTCCATCGTCATCGTGGCGATGTACCTGGACCGGATGACCGGCGCGCTCGGCCGGGAGGTCTCGCCGCTCGCCCGCAGGGCGCTCGCCAGGGCGCAGGTGATGGCCGGCGGTCCGAAGATCTGGAACCACCGCCCGCAGCCCGTCGTCGCGGTCGTCGGCATCGTCGTCCTCGCGCTCGTCGCGGGCGGCATGGGCATCTTCGGCTCCGGCGGCTCGGACAAGCACGACACCGCCTCCGACGCCAAGATCGGCGCCGGCAAGAAGATCAGCATGGGGTACATCCCCTGGGACGAGGGCATCGCCTCCACCTTCCTCTGGAAGGAGATGCTGGAGCGCCGGGGCTTCCAGGTCGACGTCAAGCAGTACGAGGCCGGTGCGCTCTACACCGGCATGGCGGCCGGCCAGATCGACTTCGAGACGGACTCCTGGCTCCCGGTCACCCACGCCAGCTACTGGAAGAAGTACCAGGACCGCCTGGAGGACCTGGGCTCCTGGTACGGCCCCACCTCGTTGGAGCTCGCCGTCCCCGCCTACCTGAAGGACGTCCAGTCGCTGGAGGACCTCAAGGGCAAGGCGTCGCAGTTCAAGGGCCGGATCGTCGGCATCGAGCCGAGCGCCGGCGAGATGGGCCTGCTCAAGGACAAGATCCTGCCGGGCTACGGCCTGGACAAGGAGTACAAGGTCGTCGACGGCTCCACGCCCTCGATGCTGGCCGAGCTGAAGCGCGCGTACGCCAAGAAGGAACCGATCGTCGTCCCGCTCTGGTCGCCGCACTGGGCGTACAACCAGTTCGAGCTGACCAAGCTCAAGGACCCCAAGGGTCTCTGGGGCAAGGGCGACGGCGTCCACACACTGGCCCGCAAGGGCTTCTCCGCCGACAACCCCGAGGTCGGCGCCTGGCTCAAGAACTTCAAGATGACCGAGGACCAGCTCACCGGTCTGGAGGCGGAGATCCAGAAGGCCGGCTCGGGCAACGAGCAGGACGCCGTCCGCACCTGGCTGAAAGCCAACCCCGGCGTCGCCGACAAGTGGACCCCCGTTGCCGGTGCCGTCAAGGCCGCCAAGAGCGCGAACGGCACGGACGAGCGCGACCGCCCCGTCGAGGTGGCGTGGTTCCCCTGGGAGGAGGACATCGCCGCCACGTACCTGTGGAAGGCCGTCCTGGAGGAGCGCGGCTACAAGGTCAACCTCAAGCAGTTCGAGGTCGGTCCGATGTACACCGCCATGTCGCGGGGCCAGATCGACGTCCAGTTCGACGGCTGGCTGCCGTACACCCAGAAGAACTACTGGGACAAGTACGGCTCGCAGCTGACCGACATCGGTTCGTGGTACGGCCCGACGTCCATCGAGGTCGCGGTGCCGTCCTACGTGAAGGACGTCAAGTCGCTCGCCGACCTCAAGGGCAAGGCGTCGCAGTTCAAGGGCCGGATCGTCGGCATCGAGCCGGGCACCGCCACGATGGAGAACCTCAAGAAGAACGTGCTGCCGACGTACGGCCTGGACAAGGAGTACCAGGTCGTCGACTCCTCGACGCCGGGCATGCTGGCCGAGCTGAAGCGCGCGTACGCCAAGAAGGAGCCCATCGCGGTCCTGCTCTGGACGCCCCACTGGGCGTACAACGAGTACGGCATGACCAAGCTCGCGGACCCCGAGAAGGCCTTCGGTGACGGCGACCGGCTGCACACCATCGCGAGCAAGGACTTCCCGAAGACGTACCCGCAGCTGACCAAGTGGTTCAAGAACTTCAAGCTCGACGAGGAACAGCTCGCCGGCCTGGAGAACGAGATCCAGAAGCGCGGCGCGGGCCACGAGCAGGAGGCGGTGAGGGCGGGGTGGCCCCCCACCCCGGCAATCGTGTACCCTTGGCCCCCGCTGTCGCACCGGGTGCCCCCGTTGGGGGGGGCCCCCGCCGCGGGGGGGGCCCACCCCTTCCGGGTGTCCGGACGGCCGCTCGCGGCGGGCGGCGGTGTCCCGGGCGCCGGTCCCGGGCGCGGTCGATACCGGCCGTCCTTGCGCAACCGTGTGCGTAAGGTGCCCGAAACCGGAAGGATGGCGCATCGGGAGGGAGCCGGACATGGAGGAGAAGGAAGCACTCCGCGTGGGCGCCGCGATTCGCCGGCGGCGCAGATCCCTGGGGCTCACACTGGCCGCGGTCGCGACCCGCAGCGGCCTGTCCGTGCCGTTCCTCAGCCAGATCGAGAACGAGCGGGCCCGGCCCAGTGCCACGTCCTTGGACCGGGTCGCCGACGCCCTGGAGACCACCACGGCTCGGCTGCGCGCCGCCGCGGACTCGGCACGCGCCGTCGACGTCGTACGGGCCGCCGGGGGCGACGGGACCCGCAGGGTGGTGCGCGGACGCCACCAGCTCAGTGCCCTGGAGTTCACCGGCGAGATCGATCTCGGACGCGAGTTCCAGCACCGCAACGACGAGGTGATGTACGTGGTGCGGGGCGCCGCGGAGGTCGAGGCCGAGGGGCAGGCGTACCGGCTGGAGGAGGGCGACACACTGTTCCTGTCCGGCGGGGTGCGGCACCGCTGGAGGGCGACCGTGCCCGGCACCCGGCTGCTCGTCGTCGCGGTCGCCGAGCACATCGACGCCACCTTCGACCCGCGCCGCTGAGAGGGGTGTCCGCCGTGCGCGTCGTCTCGCTGGTCCCGTCGCTCACCGAGGCCGTCGCCGTCACCGATCCCGGCCGGCTGGTCGGTGTCACCGACTGGTGCACGTACCCGGCCGGTCTGACCGCCGCCCGGGTCGGGGGCACGAAGAATCCCGACGTCGCCGCGATCGTCGCACTGCGGCCCGATCTCGTCGTCGCCAACGAGGAGGAGAACCGGGCGCCGGACCTCGCGGCGCTGCGGGCGGCCGGGATCGAGGTGCTGGTCACGGAGATCCGCACCCTGGACCGGGCCTTCGGGGAACTGGAACGGGTCCTGGCCGCCGCCTGCGGCCGGCCCCGGCCGCAGTGGCTGGACGAGGCCGAGGCCGCCTGGGCCGTGCTTCCGCGGCCCGGGGCCCCGCGCCGGGCGGTGGTGCCGATCTGGCGCAGGCCCTGGATGGTGCTGGGCCGCGACACCTTCGCGGGCGACCTGCTGTCCCGGCTCGGCGTCCACAACGTCTACGCCGACCACCCCGAGCGCTATCCCCGAATCCCGCTCGGCGAACTCAACGCCTCGGGCGCCGACCTGGTGGTGCTGCCCGACGAGCCGTACCGCTTCACCGCGGACGACGGGCCCGAGGCGTTCCCCGTGCTGCCGGCCGCCCTTGTCGACGGGCGGTTCCTCACGTGGTACGGGCCGTCGCTGGTGCGGGCGCCTGCGGCGCTGCGAGCAGCACTCCGCTGACCAGCCCGCGTGCCGTCCGCAGCCCGGCCACCGCCCACGCCGTCACCAGCAGCGCGTACAGGGCGACGGCCAGCCAGGTGTACGCGGTGAGCCCGGTGTGCCGGGCCAGCCCGGCGGCGCCCGTGACACACGTGCCGACCGGGAAGGTGAAGCCCCACCAGGTCATGGCGAACGTCATGCCGTTGCGCACGGCGCGCACCACCAGTGCGACGGACAGGGCGAGCCACATCAGCGCGAAGCCCATCACCGGAACGCCGTACAGCACGGCGAACACCTCGAAGCCCGCCGCGTACGACGCCGGGACCACGCCCCCGGCCACGTCGGCGAGCTGGTTGACCGCGGTGGTCGACTGTCCCAGCGGCCCGAGGACCAGGAACAGCGTGGGCGTCAGGGCGAGCGGCAGCGGACCGAGGTGGACCAGCCGGGCGAAGATCAGCGGCAGCATCACCAGCGTGGCCAGCAGACTCAGGCCGAACATCGCATAGCACGCCAGCAGCAGTGCCTCCCGCCACTGACCGGCGGGCAGCTCGGGAATCAGCAGCGGCCCGAGGGCCGCGGAGACCATCGGGGCCACCACCGGCAGCAGCCACACCGGCGTCGCGTTGCCCGGCTCGATGCGGTGGCGCACCACCATCAGGTACGGGATCATGACCGCCGCGACCAGCCCGATCACCGTGCCCGACGTGTACAGCACCGCGTCCACGGCCACCGCCGCCCCGTGCCCGATGACGTCCCGGCCGACGACCATGGTGGAGCCGCCGACGGCCAGCAGAGCCATCGAGAGGCAGCCGTAGAACGGGGCGACCGCGGGGTCCAGCAGATGGGTCCGGGCCTGATCGCGGTGGGCGGCCCAGTGCCCGGCACGGGCCGACAGCAGCACCGCCAGCATGACCGCCGCGAGTGCCCAGACCACCGTGCAGGCGACCCGCAGCCCGGGGACGTGCACCGGCAGCGCGACCCCCGCGCTCGCCACGATCGAGGTGCCCATGACACTGGCGTACCAGTTGGGGCCGATGTGCCGGAGTCGGGGGAGGGGAGGGACGTCGGCGTGCGGAGCCGAGGACTGTCGGGTCGGTGAAAAGATGGCCATGCCACGATTCTTGTGAGGCGGGCGGAACCCCACCAGGGACCTCGTCCCTATGAGGTCATAAGCTGATCTTATGGCTGTTGACGTGCACGTTCCGCTCTCCCACCGGGTCCCCGACCTCGGCGCGCTGGAGCTGCTGCTCGCCGTCGCCCGGCACGGCAGCCTGGGGCGGGCGGCCCGCGAGACGGGGGTCAGCCAGCCCGCCGCCAGCAGCCGCATCCGGTCCATGGAGCGGCAGCTCGGGCTGGCCCTGCTGGACCGCTCGCCCCGGGGCTCCCGGCTCACCGACGCCGGCGTGCTGGTCACCGACTGGGCGCGCCGGGTCGTCGAGGCGGCCGAGGCATTCGACGCCGGTGCGCAGGCGCTGCGCGACCGGCGGGACTCCCGGCTGCGGATCGCCGCCTCCATGACGATCGCCGAGTACCTGCTGCCCGGCTGGCTGATGGCGCTGCGCGCCGAGCGGCCGGACACCGCGGTCTCGCTGCTCGCGGGGAACTCGGCGGCGGTCGCCGGACGGCTGCTCGCCGGTGAGGCCGACCTCGGCTTCGTGGAGGGGCTGTCCGTGCCGGAGGGACTGGACGGCACGGTCATCGCCCATGACCGCCTCGTCGTCGTGGTCGCGCCGTCCCATGCGTGGGCCCGTCGCCGCACGCCGCTGACGCCGCAGGAGCTGGCCGCCACCCCGCTGGTCCTGCGGGAGCCGGGCTCCGGAACCCGTCAGGTGCTGGACGCGGCCCTCGCCGTGCACGGCGGCCTCGCCCCGCCGCTGCTGGAACTCTCCTCGACCACCGCGGTGAAGGGCGCGGCCCAGAGCGGCGCCGGACCGTGCGTCCTGAGCGAGCTGGCACTGGGGGAGGAGCTGTCGACCCGGCGCCTGGTGGAGATCCCGATCGGTGGGATGCGGCTGCGGCGCCAACTGCGCGCGGTCTGGCCGGCCGGTCACCGCCCCACGGGGCCCGCGCGTGACCTGCTGACGCTGACGGCGCGGGACGCCCGGCCGGAGTGAGCGGGCGCGGTACCGGGCCGCGCGGCCCGGCAACTGCGCCCCGTGCGCGTCCGGTGCGCGAGCGCCGACGGCCCGCACGCCCGCCCCCGACGGCCCGCACGCCCGCCCCCGACGGCCCGCACGCCCCCGGCCGGGCCGCGCGGACGGACCCGGTCGCCTCGTGCGACGGGTGGGTCCGGCCGCGCGCGTCCCCCGATGCTCAGGCGCTCGTCCGCCGCGGTCCCGCGAGATCTCGCAACGGCGTACCGGCCGGGGCCGGACCGGTCGACGCGGCGGCCACCAGTGCCTGCGCCACGCGCAGGTCGTCGCCCATCTCGGGGTGCCACTGCACCCCGAGCACCCACTGCGGTCCCGGCAGTTCGACCGCCTCGACCGTGCCGTCCGCCGTGTGCGCCGACGGAACCAGATCCGGGGCGAGCCGTTCCACGCACTGGTGGTGGTAGGTGGGCACGGCGCACTCCTGGGGCACGATCGACGCGTAGCGCGTCCCCGGTACCGGCACCACCGGGTGCGAGCCGAGGACGCCGGTGGCCCCCAGCGGACCGCCGTGGCCGTCCAGATGCTGCGTCAGGGTGCCGCCGAGCGCCACGTTGAGCAGCTGCATGCCGCGGCAGACGCCGAGCAGCGGGGTACCGTTCGCCAGCGCGGCCCGGATCAGGGCGGTCTCCCAGGCGTCCCGCTCCGGCGCGGGCGGCCCGGTCCGGAAGTCCCGCTCCGCCCCGTACAGCGTCGGCTCCACGTCCGGACCCCCCGCGATGACGAGACCGTCCAGCCGGGCAACTGCCGTCGCGGCCCGGGTCGGCTCGTCCGGCGGCAGCAGCACGGCGAGCCCGCCGGACCGCTGGATCAGCCGCGGATAGGCGGCCGGGAGGAGCGCGGCGGGCAGCTCCCACACGCCCCAGCGGGCCACGGGCTCCAGATAGGTGGAGACGCCGATGAGAGGTTCGGGCACGGGACGGTTCCCTCCGGGTCGGCCGCCCGCGGGGGCGGAGCGCTGTTCCAGGGCTGCAATGGTGGCAGAGAATACCTTTGCGGCGGAGGGGGATCGCCCGCTTCCGCGCACGTGACGCGCGGCTCCGGCCGGAGCGGTCCGAAGTGTTCCGGAGCGGTCCTGAGCGGTCCGGAAGGAAGAGATCCGAAACGGTCCGGAGGGACTGCCGGAGCGGGCGGCGGTCCGCGCGCGGACGTGTGCGACCGGGCCCGGGACGGCCGCCCGCCATTGCCACCCGGGTCGTCAGGCCAGGAACCCGCGCAGCAGCGCGGCCGTACCGGCGCAGTGTTCGCGCGTCATCGCGCGCGCCGCCTCCGCGTCCCCGTCCAGGACCGCCTCGACGATGCCCGTGTGCTGGTGCTGCGAGTGCTCCAGGTTCCGCACGAGCAGAGGTATGCAGTCCAGCAGGTCGTTCACGGTGGCCCGGACCGCCGCGTACTGCGCGGTCAACGAGGGTGCCCCGGAGAGTTCGGCCAGAGTCAGGTGGAACAGGGTGTCGCGCCTGCGGTACTCGGGCAGAGGTGCCTCGTGAGTCGCCGCCAGAGCCGTCCGCAGCCGGTCCGCGCCCGCGTCCGTCAGCCCCTGCGACGCACACAGCCCGGCGGCCCCCGCCTCCAGTACCTCGCGGAAGCGCAGCACGTCCTCGATGTCGACCGACTCCACCCTCCGGCGCAGCTCCGCCTCGCCGGGGCTCTTGGTGCGCGGCAGCACGAACGTGCCGCCGTAGCGCCCGCGCCGGCTCTCCACCAGGCCCTGGTCGTGCAGCACCCTCAGCACCTCGCGCAGGGTGACCCGGCTGATCCCCAGCAGCTCGGCCAATTCCCGCTCGGCCGGCAGCCGCCCGCCGTCCGGCACCAGCCCGAGCCTGACCACCTGGAGGATCTGCTCCAGCGCCTCCTCGAAGCCGTTGCCCGCCCGGACCGGCCGCAGCACCGGCAGCAGACGGTCGGTGAACTCGTCTTCCTCGGCCACACCCCGTGTTCCCTTCACAATCAATGGTTCTCTTGCGTACCTTAAGCCTTCCGGCCGACCCAAGGAGGAATGTCCCGTGGCAGACCGAACGGCACCGCTCGGCATCGAGGAGCTGCGCACCCGGGTCGGAAACGGCGAGATCGACACCGTCGTCCTCGCCTTCCCCGACATGCAGGGACGCCTCCAGGGCAAGCGGTTCGCCGCCCGCCACTTCCTCGACGAGGTCGTGCAACACGGCACCGAGGCCTGCGACTACCTGCTCGCCGTCGACACCGACATGAACACCGTCGACGGATACGCGATGTCCTCCTGGGACAGCGGCTACGGCGACTTCGCCCTGCACGCCGACCTCTCCACCCTCCGCCCGGTCCCCTGGAACGAGGGCACGGCCCTGGTCATCGCCGACCTCACCCACCAGGACGGCTCGCCCGTCGCCGCCGCGCCCCGCCGCATCCTCGACCGCCAGCTGGAACGACTTGCCGAACTCGGCTACACCGCCCACGTCGGCACCGAACTCGAATTCATCGTCTTCAGGGACACCTACGAGCAGGCATGGGACCGCGACTACCGCGGCCTGACCCCGGCCAACCGGTACAACGTCGACTACTCCGTCCTCGGCACCGGCCGCGTCGAACCCCTGCTGCGCCGCATCCGCAACGACATGGCCGCCGCCGGACTCACCGTCGAGTCGGCCAAGGGCGAGTGCAACCCCGGGCAGCACGAGATCGTGTTCCGCTACGACGAGGCCCGGGTCACCTGTGACCAGCACGCCGTCTACAAGACCGGTGCCAAGGAGATCGCCGCCCAGGAGGGCGCGGCGCTCACCTTCATGCCGAAGTTCAACGAACGCGAGGGCAACTCCTGTCACATCCACCTCTCGCTCCAGGCCACCGACGCACCCGGACACAACGTCATGGCCGACCCGAACGGCGGCATGTCCGCCGTGATGCGCCACTTCCTCGCCGGCCAACTGGCCACCCTGCGCGACTTCTCCCTCCTCTACGCACCCAACATCAACTCCTACAAGCGCTTCCAGCCCGGCTCCTTCGCCCCGACCGCCGTCGCCTGGGGGCACGACAACCGCACCTGCTCGCTCCGCGTCGTCGGCCACGGCCGCTCGATGCGTTTCGAGAACCGGCTGCCCGGCGGCGACGTCAACCCGTACCTCGCCGTCGCCGCGATGGTCGCGGCCGGCATCCACGGCATCGAGAAGGGCCTCGAACTCCCCGAACCGTGCGAGCGCAACGCCTACACCTCCGACTACGCCCACGTCCCCACCACCCTGCGCGAGGCCGCCGAACTATGGGAACGCAGCGAGGTGGCCCCGGCGGCCTTCGGCGACGACGTCGTCGCGCACTACCACAACATGGCCCGCGTCGAACTCCGAGCCTTCGACGCGGCAGTGACCGACTGGGAGCTCCGCCGCTCCTTCGAACGCCTGTGAGGTCCCCCATGACCCCGACCGACATGCCCCCGACCGGCCGGCCGGTGGAACACCACGTACTGAATCCGGCGACCGAAGAACTCCTCGCCACCGTCCCGTCCACCACCGTCGCCGAGGTCGACACCGCGGTGGAACGGGCCGCCGCGGCCCAGGCCCGCTGGGCCGCGGCGGCCCCCGCCGACCGTGCCCGGCTGCTGCGCCGCTTCGCCTCCGCCGTCGACGCGGAGGCCGACCGACTGGCCCGCCTGGAGGTCCGGGAGGCAGGCCACACCCTCGGCAACGCCCGCTGGGAGGCCGCCAACGTCCGCGACCTGCTGGACTACGCCGCCGGGGGAGTGGAACGCCTCTCCGGACGGCAGATCCCGGTCCCCGGCGGTCTCGACGTCACCCTCCTCGAACCCCTCGGAGTCGTCGGCGTGATCGCGCCGTGGAACTTCCCCATGCCGATCGCCGCCTGGGGATTCGCGCCGGCCCTCGCCGCCGGCAACGCCGTGATCCTCAAACCCGCCGAGACCACCCCGCTCACCGCCCTCGAACTCGCCCGGATCGCCCTGGACGCGGGACTGCCCGAACACCTCCTCCAGGTGCTGCCCGGCGCGGGCGCCACCACCGGCAACGCCCTCGTCGAACACCCCGGCGTCGCCAAGATCGTCTTCACCGGCTCCACCCGGACCGGCAGACAGGTCATGGCCCGGTGCGCGGACCGGGTGAAGCGGCTCACCCTCGAACTCGGCGGCAAGAGCCCCAACATCGTCTTCGCCGACGCCGACATCGAGGCCGCTGCCGCTGCCGCCCCCATGGCGTTCCTGGACAACGCGGGCCAGGACTGCTGCGCCCGCACCCGCATCCTGGTCCAGCGCACCGCGTACGACCGCTTCCTGGAACTCCTCGCCCCCGCCATCGAGTCCGTCGTCGTGGGCGACCCGTCCGACGAGGCCACCCAGATGGGCCCGCTGATCTCCCGGGCCCAACGGGACCGGGTCCGCGCCCACGTACCCGCGGAGGCGGCCGCGATCCGCGGCAAGGCCCCCGAGGGCCCCGGCTTCTGGTTCCCGCCGACCGTGCTCACCGACGTCCGCCCCGATGCACCCGTCGCCACCGAGGAGGTCTTCGGACCGGTGGCGGTGCTCCTGCCGTTCGACGACGAGGCCGACGCCGTACGGCTCGCCAACGCGACGGAATACGGCCTGGCCGGCTCGGTCTGGACCCGTGACGCGAGCCGCGCGCTGCGCGTCCCGCGGGCCGTCCGGGCCGGGAACCTGTCCGTCAACTCGCACGCCAGTGTGCGCTACTGGACACCGTTCGGCGGCTTCGGGCGGTCCGGGATCGGCCGCGAACTCGGCCCGGACGCACTCACCGCATTCACCGAGACCAAGAACGTCTTCATCAGCACGGAGGCATGAGACCGCATGAGCACCACCGACAACGAGACCGTCTGCCGCCGCCTCGTCGGCCGCACCGCCGTCATCACCGGGGCCGGCAGCGGCATCGGCCTCGCCACCGCACGCCGCCTGGCCTCCGAGGGCGCCCACGTCGTCTGCGCCGACATCGACGAGGAGACCGGCAAGGCCGTTGCCGACGAGGTCGGCGGCACCTTCGTACGCACCGACGTCACCGAGGCCGAACAGGTCGAGGCGCTCTTCCGGGCGGCGTTCGACACCTACGGTTCCGTCGACATCGCCTTCAACAACGCCGGCATCTCCCCGCCCGACGACGACTCCATCCTCACCACCGGCCTGGAGGCGTGGAAACGCGTCCAGGACGTCAACCTCACCTCCGTCTACCTGTGCTGCAGGGCCGCCCTGCCCTACATGCGCAGGCAGCGCCGCGGCTCGATCATCAACACCGCCTCCTTCGTCGCGATCATGGGAGCGGCCACCAGCCAGATCTCGTACACCGCGTCCAAGGGCGGCGTCCTCGCCATGTCCCGCGAACTCGGTGTGCAGTTCGCCCGCGAGGGCATCCGGGTCAACGCGCTGTGTCCGGGACCGGTCAACACCCCGCTGCTCCAGGAACTGTTCGCCAAGGACCCGGAACGTGCGGCCCGCAGACTCGTGCACATCCCGGTCGGCAGGTTCGCCGAGGCCACGGAGATCGCGGCAGCCGTCGCCTTCCTCGCCAGCGACGACTCCTCGTTCGTCAACGCCACCGACTTCCTCGTCGACGGAGGGATCTCCGGCGCGTACGTCACCCCGCTGTAGCCGACGCCGATCCCACGCCAACAGGGGCTTTCGGAGCCCCTGTTGGCGGCCGGACCCTAGAGTGGGGCCATGAGCAACACGACACCGCCCGGCTGGTACCCGGACGCCGCGACGCCGAGCACCGAACGCTGGTGGGACGGCGCGGCCTGGACGGCGCACACCCGCCCGTCGCCCGCAGCGGACGGATTCGGCCCGCCGGTACCGATGCCGTCCGCTGCGACGGGGGACGGCCGGACCGGCGCCGCCACCCGGACGATCGCACTGGTCACGGCCGGGCTGGTGGTCATCGGCGCGGCCGTCACCGGTGCCGTCCTGCTGAACCGGGACGACGGGACCACACCGCCGGTCGCCGTATCCGGCACTCCCGTACCGCTCCCGACCACCGGCACGGACACCCCCGCCCCGAGCCCGACCCCGACCGCCGACACCCCCGGCGTCCTCGTCGACCAGCTCAACGGCATCACCCTGCCGGTCCCCGACGGCTGGGAACGGCCCGAGCACCTCTCCGACAGCGTGCTGACCATGCGAACGGTCGAGTCCTACGCGTGCCCCGGCGACTCGTCCCACTCCTGCTACCACGGCACGATCACCACCCGCACCGTGGGCGACACTGCCGTCGCCTCCGTCCGGAAGATCGCCGAACAGGACATCGCCGCCGCCGCGGACGACGCCTACGAGAAGAACCCGGCCGGGGACCGGATCCACGGCGGCATCACGTCCCACCGGCAACTCGCCGCCGAACCGGTGAGCGTCGCCGGGCGCGCCGGATACCGGGTGCGCTGGCAGGTCACCACCGGCAAGGGCCCCGGCGGCTACGTGCAGACGCTCGTCTTCCCCTCGACCGTCGGCAGCGAATCACCGGTCGTCGTGCGCTTCGCCCTCGACGCGGGCCCCGACGGCCCGCCGCTCTCCCTCATGGACACCGTCACCGCGGGGATCCGGCCGATGGACGACAGCGACACCAGCGGCGGCGTGGGCAGTTCCGTGGCTCCCTGAGCACCCGCCCGCGGTCCCGGAGCCCGTCGGGCGGCCTCCGGCCGGGCGGACACGCCCCGGCACGCGCTTCCCGCGCCGGCTCCTCCTCCGCCCGGGAGCCACACGCACCGGACCGCGTCCACCACCCGGTCCGAGGACACCCGACAGGCCCTCAGAGGAACGTCCGGCCCTCGCCCCGGTAGGTCGGCACCGCCGCCGTCACCCGGTCGCCCTCGACGAGCTGCAACTCGTCGAAGCGCTCGCACAGTTCACCGGCCTTCGCGTGCCGGAACCACACCTTGTCGCCGATCAGCAGATCGTCGGCGGGGGAGCCCAGCAGCGGGGTCTGCACCTCGCCGGGCCCCTCCTGCGGGTCGTAGCGCAGCCCCTCCGGCAGATACGGGACGGGCAGCCGGTCCGCCCCGGGCGGCCCGGACGCCGGATACCCGCCGCCCAGCACGGTCACCACCCCCACCCCCGGCCGGCGCACCACCGGCTGGGCGAACAACGCCGCCGGACGCCCCGTGAACGACGTGTAGTTGTCGAACAGCCGAGGGACGTACAGCCCCGAACCGGCGGCGACCTCCGTCACTGCGCGTTCCGCCGCCGTGTGCTGCACACTGCCGGTGCCGCCGCCGTTCACGAACTCCAGATCCGGCGCCACCGCCCGTACCGCCCGCACCACCTCGGCCCGCCGCGCGGCCACCTCCCGGCGGCTCGCCGCCTGCATCAGCCGGACCGCCCGAGAACGCAGCGGGTGTCCCGCGACCGCGTCCCCGACCCCGGCGATGTGCCCCTCGTACGCCATCAGCCCCACCAGCCGGAAGCCGGGCCTGCGCCCCACCGAACGTGCGAGCTCCGCCAGCCGGTCCGGCGAACGCAGCGGCGAACGCCGGGCGCCGACCCGGATCCGGCCGCCCAGCAGATGCAGCGAGGTGTCCAGTTCCAGGCAGACCCGGATCTCCTCGCCGCCGCCGGCCCGCGACGCGTCGATCAGTTCCAGCTGCGCGTGGTCGTCCACCATCACCGTCACCGCCGACGCGAGCTTCGGATCACCGGCCAGCTCCGCGAACGCCGCCCGGTCGGCCGACGGATAGGCCAGCAGCACGTCCTCGAACCCGGCCCGCGCCAGCCACAGCGACTCGGCCAGCGTGAACGACATGATCCCGGCGAACCCGGGCCGCGCGAGCACCCGCTCCAACAGGGCGCGGCAGCGCACCGACTTGCTCGCCACCCGGATCGGCTTCCCGGCGGCCCGGCGCACCAGGTCGTCGGCGTTGGCGTCGAACGCGTCGAGATCGACGACGGCGATCGGGGCGTCCAGATGGGCGGTGGCCCGGTCGTACCGGGACCGGTCGGCGGCGCGCGCAGTCATGTCCGCAGCCTGCCAGACGCCTGTACCGATGGGTAGGGGGACGATCCGCGCAGATCTTCCGGTGGACGGGCGTCCCGCTCCCGCCGGACCCGTCCCACCCCGTAGAGTGACCGGGACGCGGCGAACCAACGGCCCTGCCTGCGACATCGATCCGCGCACGGTACGGAACAGGAGCAGGGGGGCGGATGAGTACCGAGGCGCAGCGTCCGCCAGTTCCACCCCGCCCCGTTGCCCCGCCGCCCGCGGCGGCGCGGCCACCGCAGGCCCCCGCCGCGCCCTTCCCGGGCGTTCCCGTCGCGCCGCCGCGGACGCCGCCGCACCGGCCGGCCGCCATGGGGGTGCCGTCGTCCCCCGGCCCTGCACCGTTCCCGTACGGACACCAGCCGCCCCGCTCCGTGCCCCTCCCCGAGACGCCCGCCGAGACCACCACCCGGCTGCGCCCCGTGCGCACCCGTCGGCCCGCCCGGACCGCGACCGCCGTCGCCTGCCTGGTGCTCGGGCTCGGGCTGATCGGGGGCGCGGCCACGGGCGCCTGGCTGGCCGGCTCCTCGTCGGCCGACCCCGCCACCCACAGCTCCTACGCCGTGGGGCGCAGCGCCTGGCACAGCGTTCCCGTGGACACGCTCTTCCCCCGCACCCTCGACGGATCGGGGGCGGGCCCCGGCGGCGCCGACCGGGTCTGGACCCGGATCGCCGTGGCCCCGGACGGCGATTGCGGGCAGGCCCTCGACCCCCTGCTGGCCAAGGCGCTGAGCCCGGCCGGCTGCGAGCGGCTGCTGCGCGCCACGTACACGGACGCCACCGACAGCGCCGTCACCACGGTCGGGATGGTCTTCACCGAGAGCGGTACCGAGACCATGACCGCGTTGCGCGACCGGTTCTCCGAGCAGCATCTCGACCGGCGCGCCGACCTGATGCCCCGCACCTTCCCCGTGGAGGGCACCGTCGCCGCCGGATTCGGCGACCGGCAGCGCGCGTCCTGGTCCGTCCACGTGTCGTCCGAGCTCCCGGTCGTCGTGTTCGCCGTCTCCGGATTCGCCGACGGACGCGTGGTCGCCGACCCGAGGCCCGCGTCCCCGGCCACGGCCCCGAACGCCACGGGCACGGTCGCCGAGTCCGGACTCGGCCACGAGGCCAAGGGCATCGCCGACCGGATCGAGCGCGGCCTGCGCCGGACCGTCACCGACCTCACGGAGAAGCCGCGATGAGCCGACGCGTCCGCCGCCGCGCGCTGGGGGCCGTCTGCGCCGCCACCGCGCTCGCCCTGCTGCCCGCGGGCCCGGCCCGCGCCGATGCCCTGCGGGACCAGCAGTGGGGTCTCGACGCGCTGCACACCGAACGGGCGTGGCAGACCACCAGGGGAAAGGGGGTCACCGTCGCCGTCGTCGACACCGGGGTGGACGGCAACCTGCCCGACCTGGCGGGCCAGGTGCTTCCCGGCAAGGACATGATCGGCTTCGGGGCCGTCCGCGGCGACGGCTCCTGGGCGCGGCACGGAACGGCGATGGCGGGCATCATCGCGGGGCGCGGCCATGGCGCGGACCGCGGCGACGGGGTGCTCGGCGTCGCGCCGGAGGCGAAGATCCTCCCGGTCCGGGTGATCCTCGAAGCCTCCGACCCCGCACGCGCCAAGGCCCGGGAATCCCGCGGCACGGCCCTCGCCGACGGCATCCGCTGGGCGGCGGACCACGGCGCCGACGTCATCAACCTCTCGCTCGGCGACGACAGCGAGTCGGCGCACCCCGAGCCGGGGGAGGACGCCGCCATCCAGTACGCGCTGAGGAGGGGGGCCGTCGTCGTCGCCTCGTCCGGGAACGGCGGCGAGAAGGGCGACCGCACCTCGTACCCCGCCGCCTACCCCGGAGTCATCGCGGTCGCCGCCGTCGACCGGTACGGCACCCATGCCGCCTTCTCCACCCGCCGCTGGTACACCACCGTCAGCGCGCCCGGGGTCGATATCGTGGTCCCGGCCCCCGACCGTCAGTACTACGTGGAATGGGGCACCTCCGCCGCCGCCGCGTTCGTCTCCGGCGCGGTCGCGCTGGTCCGCGCCGCGCACCCGGCACTCACCCCCGCCCAGATCAAGCGCCTGCTCACGGACACGGCCCGCAGCACCCCCGCCTCCGGCCGCGACGACGCCCGCGGATACGGCATCGTGGACCCCGCCGCCGCGATCGAGTCCGCGGCCGCGCTCCGTCCCGCCGAGCTGCGGGCCGAGTCCACCGGGGCCGGGTACGGGAAGCGGTTCTTCGGCCCCGGACCGTCCCCCGAGCAGCACGACAGCGGGCCCACGAGCCGTCTCGCCCTGGCGGCCGGCGGTCTCGGGGCACTGCTGCTGGCGCTCGCCGTGATGGTGTGGCGCGGCCGGGGCCGCGGGCGGTCCGGAGCATGGCGCCGGGCCTGAACGGCTCCGGCGGGCCCGTCGTGCACCGACCTGTTGCCGGGGCGCGGAACCGCGGGTACTACGCTCGCCCCGTGGAGCTGAAGAACATTCCGGACCCCGGTTACTCCGACGACGACGGCACGGCCGACCCGGCCCTGAGCGCGGCACTCGCCGCCTGGGCCGAGGACCGCCGGGCGGTCGGCCCCGTCCTCGAAGCACTCCGGGGGACCCGGCTCCTGGTCCCGGTCGTCGCCGTCCTCGGCGAGGTGGAGGTGGACGAGCGGGGGCTGCGCCGCGAGAAGACCAGCGACATGGCCGTGCCCACCCTCCAGGCCGGGGACCGGCGTGCCCTGCCCGCCTTCACCTCGATCGACTCACTGGCCCGCTGGGACCCGAAGGCGCGCCCGGTCGCCGTCCCCCTGCACCAAGCCCTCCAGGCCGCCGCGCACGAGAAGGCGGACACGGTCGTCCTCGACCTCGCCGGACCCGTCGCGTTCGAGTTGACCGGCTCCGCGCTGCTCGCCCTGGCCGAGGGCCGCACCAGCGCCGAACCGCTGGACGACCCCGCCGTCACCTCGGCGGTGCGCGACGCGGTCGCGGCCGAGCCGTCGGTGCTCCGCGCCCATCTCGGTCCGGGCGGGGCCGACGGCACGCTCGCCCTCGTCCTGGCCGACGGGGCGGAGCCCGCCGCCACGGCCCGCCGGGTCGCCGAGCGGCTGGCGGCGGACGAGGTCCTGCGCGCCCGGCTGGTGCGCGGCCTGGACCTGGCCGTGCTCCCGGCCGGCGCGTCCGCACCGGGCGAGGCCCTGTTCGCGCGCTGACCCGCCCGACGCGGACGAGGGCACCCGGTACGAGATGAGCCCCACGACCCGGAACGGGCCGTGGGGCTCACACGTGTGCAGTGGCGGGGAGGTCAGCCGAAGACCGGGCCGGTGTACTTCTCGCCGGGGCCCTGGCCGGGCTCGTCCGGAACGAGCGAGGCCTCGCGGAAGGCGAGCTGGAGAGACTTCAGACCGTCGCGCAGCGGGGCCGCGTGGAAGGAACTGATCTCCGTGGCGCTGGCGTCCAGCAAACCGGCCAGCGCGTGGACGAGTTTGCGGGCCTCGTCGAGGTCCTTGTGCGTCTCACCCTCCTCGGTCAGCCCGAGTTTCACCGCGGCGGCGCTCATCAGGTTGACCGCGACCGTCACGATCACCTCGACCGCGGGCACCTCCGCGATGTCGCGGGCCATGTCGTCGAAGCCGGGGGAATCGGTGCTGGGGGTCGTGTCGCTCATGCGCCATACGATAGGCCCCCGGCGGCACCGCCCGGTCGGCGGGCGCGTAGGCCGGGCGGTCCGGTCGACGCGCGGTTGGTGCCTGCCCCGCCGAGCTGCTAACCTTGTGTGACGACCGGCTGGGCAGCTATGTGCTCAGCCCACAAGTGGAGGCTCCGATCTCCCACCTGGCCGTCCTGTGGGACGGCGGGTCACCGGTCAGGTGGTGCCCATCGTTCCGTACGGACGATGGAGCCGCCCGATGCGCCCCGCGGCTGACCGCGGCGGTGTTCCGGTTGTTCGAGGAGCCCCGCCTGTGTCCCGTCCGGGGCATTTTTTGTGCACTGGTGCGGTTGGTCTGACAAAACAGACGTTACGTGGCTGTCCGCCAGGCGGTCGCGTGGTGCTACCGAGGAGGATCCATCAGCGCCGAGCCCCGCATCAACGACCGGATTCGCGTTCCCGAGGTGCGACTTGTCGGTCCCAGCGGCGAGCAGGTCGGGATTGTTCCGCTTGCCAAGGCCCTGGAACTCGCGCAGGAGTACGACCTCGACCTGGTCGAGGTGGCGGCGACCGCCCGTCCGCCCGTGTGCAAGCTCATGGACTACGGGAAGTTCAAGTACGAGTCGGCCATGAAGGCCCGTGAGGCGCGCAAGAACCAGGCGCACACGGTCATCAAGGAGATGAAGCTCCGGCCGAAGATCGACCCGCACGACTACGACACCAAGAAGGGTCACGTCGTCCGGTTCCTCAAGCAGGGCGACAAGGTCAAGATCACGATCATGTTCCGTGGTCGTGAGCAGTCCCGCCCCGAGCTGGGCTTCCGACTGCTCCAGCGTCTGGCTTCGGACGTGGAGGAACTCGGTTTCATCGAGTCCAACCCGAAGCAGGACGGCCGGAACATGATCATGGTTCTGGGCCCGCACAAGAAGAAGACCGAAGCCATGGCCGAGGCCCGCGAGGCCCAGGCCGCCCGCAAGGCCGGACGTCAGGGCTCCGCGCCCAGCGCCGACACCGAGGGCGGGAACGCCGAGGCTTCGGGCGAGACACCTTCCGAGGCGTGATCCCGGGGGCCGCCATCCAGGCGGCCCCGGTCACCCCGGAATCCCCACCAAACTGACGCCCCTGCCGTCCGGTGCCCGCACCGAGAGGGGCGCCACTGACGAGGAGAGAACGGCGCGATGCCGAAGAACAAGACGCACAGCGGTGCCAGCAAGCGTTTCAAGATCACCGGCTCCGGCAAGGTGGTCCGTGAGCGCGCCGGCAAGCGCCACCTTCTTGAGCACAAGTCGTCCAAGAAGACCCGCTCGCTGACCGGAACGGTCGTGCTGGCCCCGGCCGACGCCAAGAAGGTCAAGAAGCTTCTCGGCAAGTGAGTCGGCGGCCCCCGGTGACCCGGGGGCGACGACCCGACTCGGACCGGGACCCAATCGTTTCCGGGCCGTGTGACTCCCACCACGGCCCCGCTACAAGGAGTTAACAAGTGGCACGCGTCAAGCGGGCAGTAAACGCTCACAAGAAGCGCCGGGCGATCCTGGAGCAGGCCAGCGGCTACCGGGGCCAGCGCTCGCGCCTGTACCGCAAGGCGAAGGAGCAGGTCACCCACTCCCTCGTCTACAACTACAACGACCGCAAGAAGCGCAAGGGCGACTTCCGTCAGCTGTGGATCCAGCGCATCAACGCCGCTGCCCGCCAGAACGGCATGACGTACAACCGCCTCATCCAGGGTCTGAAGGCCGCCAACGTCGAGGTGGACCGCAAGATCCTGGCCGAGCTCGCGGTCAACGACGCCAACGCGTTCGCCGCCCTCGTCGAGGTTGCCCAGAAGGCCCTCCCGAGCGACGTCAACGCCCCGAAGGCCGCCTGACCCAGGCAGCACTTCCCGGTGCCGATCCGGACCCGCAGGCGCTCGCCGTCTGCGGGTCCGGTGCGTTGCACCCCACGTCAGGTACGTCCGTCACCCCGTACGTCCGTCACCTTCCGTACGCAGAGAGGCTCGCCGCCGACCATGGGCACCCCCGAACTGATCTCCCCGCGATCGCCGCGCATCACCGCCGCCCGACGGCTGGCCAGGCGCAACTTCCGCGGCAAGGAGCGCCGGTTCATCGCCGAGGGCCCGCAGGCCGTGCGCGAGGCCGCGGGGCACCGCGGCAGCGACGGCGAACCGACCCTGATCGAACTCTTCGCCACCGTCGAAGCCGCCGAGCGGTACACCGACATCGTCGAGACCGCCCGCACGGCCGGTGCCCGGGTGCACCTCGCGGACGCCGATGTGCTCGCCGACGTGTCGCAGACCGTCACCCCGCAGGGCCTGATCGGCGTCTGCCGCTTCCTCGACTCGCCGTTCGACGCCATCCTCGCCGCGAAGCCGAAGCTGGTCGCCGTCCTCGCCCACGTGCGCGACCCGGGCAACGCCGGAACGGTGCTGCGCTGCGCGGACGCCGCGGGTGCCGACGCCGTCGTCCTGACCGATGCCTCGGTGGACCTCTACAACCCGAAGTCGGTGCGGGCCTCGGTCGGTTCGCTCTTCCACCTGCCGGTCGCCGTCGGCGTCCCGGTCGAACGGGCCGTCGAGGGGCTGCGGGCGGCGGGGGTGCGCATCCTCGCCGCCGACGGCGCGGGCGACGACGACCTCGACGACGAGCTGGACGCCGGGACCATGGGCGGGCCGACCGCCTGGGTCTTCGGCAACGAGGCATGGGGTCTTCCGGAGGAGACCCGCGCACTCGCCGACGCCGTCGTGCGGGTGCCGATCCACGGTCGGGCCGAGAGCCTCAATCTGGCGACCGCTGCGGCCGTCTGCCTGTACGCCTCCGCGCGCGCCCAGCGCGCCCGTTCCTGAACCCCTGCCCCCGAGGAGTTCCCAGGGGGGCGCACCGTCGCAGTGCGCCCCCGCAGGGTGTCGCTCCGTCACCGACGACTAGTAGGGTGACGCACTCGGGGGCCCACTGCACGGTCCGAGAGGTGGGATAGGGGATATGGGCGTCGGCATCAACGGGCCGCGCGGCACACACACCACTGTCGTGCGCGCCTGCGAGGGGCCCGGCCCCGAGGGGGATCCGGCCGACGGCCGGGCCGCCGACCCCCACCAGCCCGGTGCCGCCGTCGACCCCGATGACCTTCCCGACGGCCTGGTCGTCGCCGACGAGACCGGCCGGGTCGTCTGCTTCAACTCCGCCGCGGCCCGGATCACCGCCGTGCCCCGCGCCGCCGCACTCGGCCGCCGGCTGGAGGACGCGCTGCCGCTGGAGGACCTCAAGGGCCGCCGCTGGTGGACCCTGACCGATCCGTACGGGGGGCTCGCCACCCGGATCGGCCAGCCCGAGCGCAACCTGCTGCTGCCGGGCGGCCGCGAGGTCCTGGTCTCCGCGCGGTACGTGCGCGCGCACCCGACCGGCCCGGTACACCGCGTGGTGATCTCGCTGCGCGGCACCGAGGCCCGCCGCCGCACCGAGCGCAGCCACGCCGAACTGATCGCGACCGTCGCCCACGAACTGCGCTCCCCGCTGACCTCGGTCAAGGGTTTCACCGCCACGCTCCTCGCCAAGTGGGAGCGTTTCACCGACGACCAGAAGCGCCTGATGCTGGAGACCGTCGACGCCGACGCGGGCCGCGTCACCCGGCTCATCGCGGAACTGCTCGACATCTCGCGGATCGACTCCGGCCGGCTGGAGCTGCGCCGGCAGCCGGTGGACCTCTCGGCCGCCGTCGAACGCCACGTCCAGGCCCTCACCGCGAAGGGCCAGACCCCCGACCGATTCCTCGTCCGCACCTGCCAGCCGCTGCCGGCGGTCTGGGCAGACCCGGACAAGGTCGACCAGGTGCTCGGCAACCTGCTGGAAAACGCGGTGCGCCACGGCGAGGGAACCGTCACCATCGAAGTCGCGCCCGCACCGGCGAAGAGCGAGGAGAGGGGAACGTCCGTGACCGTGAGCGACGAAGGCCCCGGCATCCCCGAGGAATCGATGGCCCGCGTCTTCACCCGCTTCTGGCGGGGCAGCAAGCGCGGCGGCACGGGCCTGGGCCTCTATATCGTCAAGGGCATCGTCGAGGCGCACGGCGGGACGATCACGGTCGGCCGCGGCCCCGGCGGCGGCGCGGAGTTCCGATTTATCCTGCCCGTGAGCGCACCGGCCTACCTGGGATAGCCGCCTCTCGCGCGGCGGCCGGGCGGGACGGCGAGGGGCGGCGGGGAAGCCGCCCCGGCGCACACGGGCTCCAGGCACGCCCTGCGCCCCTTAGACTCGACCCTTGGCACCTTTGCGCCACCAGCCGTCGAGCGGGGCCGCGGGGTCCGGGGCGTCCCCGGTTCACAGCAGTACCAGCCAATCGGAAGCACGGGAAGAGATGTCGGCACCGAACAAGTCGTACGACCCAGTCGAGGTCGAGGCACTGAAACCGGAAGAGATCGAGCGCATGCGGGACGAGGCGTTCGCCGCCTTCGCCGCCGCCGGTGACCTCGACGCGCTCGCCCGGGCGAAGACCGCGCACACCGGGGGCACCTCGCCGCTGGCGCTCGCCAACCGGGAGATCGGCGCGCTGCCGCCGCAGGCCAAGGCCGAGGCGGGCAAGCGCGTGGGCCAGGCCCGCGGCGCCGTGAACAAGGCCCTCGCCGCCCGTCAGGCGGAGCTGGAGGCCGAGCGGGACGCCCGGGTCCTGGTCGAGGAGGCGGTGGACGTCACCCTGCCGTACGACCGTGTCCCGGCCGGCGCCCGCCACCCGCTGACGACCCTCATGGAGCGCGTCGCCGACGTCTTCGTGGCCATGGGCTACGAGGTCGCGGAGGGCCCCGAGGCCGAGGCGGAGTGGTTCAACTTCGACGCCCTGAACTTCGTGCCCGACCACCCCGCCCGCCAGATGCAGGACACCTTCTTCGTGCGCGGCGCCGACGGCGCCGACAACGACGAGTCCGGTGTGGTGCTGCGCACGCACACCTCGCCGGTCCAGGCCCGCACCCTGCTCGACCGCGAGCCCCCCGTCTACGTCGTCTGTCCCGGCCGCGTCTACCGCACCGACGAGCTCGACGCGACGCACACCCCGGTCTTCCACCAGATCGAGCTGCTCGCCGTCGACGAGGGCCTCACCATGGCCGACCTCAAGGGCACCCTCGACCACATGGTCCAGGCGCTCTTCGGCCCCGACATGAAGACCAGGCTCCGGCCGAACTTCTTCCCGTTCACCGAGCCGTCCGCCGAGATGGACATGGTCTGCTACGTCTGCCGCGGCGCCTCCGTCGGCAACCCGGACCGCCCCTGCCGTACCTGCGGCAGCGAGGGCTGGATCGAGCTCGGCGGCTGCGGCATGGTCAACCCCAAGGTGCTCATCGCCTGCGGCGTCGACCCCCAGAAGTACAGCGGATTCGCCTTCGGGTTCGGCATCGAACGGATGCTGATGTTCCGCCACAACGTCGAAGACATGCGAGACATGGTCGAGGGTGACGTCCGGTTCACCCGGCCGTTCGGGATGGAGATCTGATGCGTGTCCCGCTTTCCTGGCTGCGGGAGTACGTCGACCTGCCGGCGACGGAGACCGGCCGTGACGTACAGGCCAAGCTCGTCGCCGTCGGCCTGGAGGTCGAGACCGTCGAGCAGATCGGCGCAGGCCTCAAGGGCCCGCTGGTCGTCGGACAGGTGCTGACCATCGAGGAGCTGGAGGGCTTCAAGAAGCCGATCCGCTTCTGCACGGTCGACGTCGGCGATGCCAACGGCACCGGCGAGCCTCAGGAGATCGTCTGCGGCGCCCGCAACTTCTCCGTCGGCGACAAGGTCGTCGTGGTCCTCCCGGGCGCCGTTCTGCCCGGCGACTTCGCGATCTCCGCCCGCAAGACGTACGGCAAGACCTCGCACGGCATGATCTGCTCCACCGACGAACTCGGCATGGGCGACGACGGCACGCACGGCATCATCGTGCTGCCGCCGGAGCACGAGGCCGGCACGGACGCCATCGAGCTCCTCCAGCTCGTCGACGAGGTCCTCGACATCGCCGTGACGCCGGACCGCGGCTACTGCCTGTCCATGCGCGGCGTCGCCCGCGAGACCGCCATCGCGTACGGGCTGCCGCTGCGCGACCCGGCGCTCCTCGACGTGCCCGCGCCGAACGCCTTCGGCCACCCGGTCACGGTCACCGACCCGATCGGCTGCGACCGCTTCACCGCACGCACCGTGGTCGGCCTGCAGCCCGAGGCACGCTCCCCGATCTGGCTGCGGCGCAGGCTGCAGAAGGCCGGGATGCGCCCGATCTCGCTCGCCGTCGACATCACCAACTACGTGATGCTGGAACTCGGCCAGCCGTTGCACGCGTACGACCGCAGCCTCCTCGACGGGCCGATCGGCGTCCGTCGCGCCGAGCAGGGCGAGAAGCTCACCACCCTCGACGGCACGGCCCGCGTCCTGGACGCGGAGGACCTGGTCATCACCGACAACCGCGGGCCGATCGGCCTCGCCGGTGTCATGGGCGGCGCCAACACCGAGATCGCCGACGGACAGGAGGGCGCCCGCGGCACCACCGAGGTCGTCATCGAGGCGGCGCACTTCGCCCCGATCTCGATCGCCCGGACCGCGCGCCGCCACAAGCTGTCCTCCGAGGCGTCCAAGCGCTTCGAGCGCGGCACCGACCCGCAGGCCGCGGCCGCCGCCGCACAGCGCACCGTCGACCTGCTGGTGCTGCTCGCCGGCGGCACCGCCGAGGCCGGGGTCACGGGGATCAGTACCCCGTCCGCGCCCCGCACCATCACCATGGCGGCGTCCCACCCCGACCGGGTGGCCGGTGTCGCGTACGGACGCGAGACCGTCGTGCGCCGCCTCCAGGAGGTCGGCTGCGACGTCTACGGGCAGGACGAGCTGATCGTCACCGTGCCCTCCTGGCGCCCCGACCTCGCCGAGCCGAACGACCTCGCCGAGGAGGTCATCCGGCTGGAGGGATACGAGAACCTTCCCTCCACCCTCCCGACGCCGCCGTCCGGCCGCGGCCTCACCGACCGCCAGCGGCTGCACCGCCGGGTCGGGCGCGTCCTGGCCGGAGCCGGGTACGTCGAGGCTCTGAACTACCCGTTCATCGGCTCCGCGGTGTTCGACCAGCTCGGGCTCGACACCGACGACGCCCGTCGCCGCACCGTCGACCTCGTCAACCCGCTCTCCGACGAGGAGCCCTCGCTGCGCACCACGCTGCTGCCGGGATTGCTCGGCGCACTGCGGCGCAACGACGGCCGCGGCAGCCACGACCTCGCGCTCTTCGAGACCGGCCTGGTCTTCGTGCCCGGGGCCGCCGGCTCGGTACCGGCGGTGGAGACCCCGGCGGCCGAGGCGGGGACGAAGGCCGTCCGGCTGCCCGTCGACCGCCGTCCCACCGACGAGGAGGTCGCCCGGCTCAACGCCACGCTGCCGCACCAGCCGCGGCACGCCGCGGTGGTCCTCGCGGGCGCCCGCGAGCAGGCCGGCTGGTGGGGCACGGGCCGCCCGGCCGACTGGGCCGACGCCGTCGAGGCCGCCCGGACGATCGCCCGCGAGGCGGGCGTCGAGGTGACCGTCCGCGGTGACCGGAACGCGCCGTGGCACCCGGGCCGCTGCGCCGCGCTGTACGTCGCCGTGAACGGCGAGGAGACCCTCTTCGGGCACGCGGGTGAACTGCACCCGCGCGTCGTCAAGAGCCTCCACCTGCCGGAGCGCACCTGCGCGGCGGAGGTCGACCTGGACGTCCTGGAGCGGGCCGCCGAGGGCGTCCTCCGGGCACCGCGGATCTCCGCCTTCCCGGTGGCGACCCAGGATGTCGCGCTGGTCGTGGCCGAGAACGTGCCGACCGCCGAGGTGGAGCGGGCACTGCGCGAGGGCGCGGGCGGACTCCTCGAATCGCTGCGGCTGTTCGACGTCTTCACCGGCGACCAGATCGGTGCGGGGCGCAAGTCGCTGGCGTACGCGCTGCGTTTCCGTGCCGCGGACCGCACGCTGACCGTCGACGAGGCCACGGCCGCCCGCGACGCCGCGGTGGCGCTGGCCGCCGAGCGGACCGGAGCGGTGCTGCGGGGCGCGTGACGACAGCCCGCGGATGACGCGGTGAAGAAGGGGCGTACCCGAGGACGGGTACGCCCCTTCCGTCTCGCCGGACGGTTCCACCGCCGCTTCCGGGCGTTCCCCGCGCCGTCCGCGCCGCCACGGAGCGTCGGGCAGGGCCGACGGAACGAACGGTGCGAGTACGGGTCGTCGGCTGTTCGAGGGGGAGCGGACGACCCGGCCGCCTCTTGCGAGGCGACTGATTCAACCGATTCGCGGGCCCGGGCGAAAGGGTGTGCGGCGGGGCAGTCGGGACATTGTGTTCACACCCCGTGCGAATCGTGCTCCACTGGTGCGACACGCCTCGGCGTGCGAACCACCGGAGGGGCACATGGGGGCGACCGAGCCCAACATCCTGCTGGCGGCCCTGATCGAGGAGGCGGGCGTCTCCCGTGCGGGTCTGGCCGCGCACATCAACCGGGCGGGCCGCTCCCGCGGACTGTCCCTGCGCTACGAGCACACCGCGGTGGCCCGCTGGCTGAAGGGCCAGCGGCCGCGGGGCCAGGTGCCGGACCTGATCTGCGACGTACTCGGAAATCGCCTGAACAGGCAACTCTCGCCGGCGGACATCGGCCTGGCGCCCCCGGACCCCGGCTCGGCCGGATCCGCCTCCGAGCTCCCCGGGTTCGTGGAGCGGGCCACCGCGCTGTGGCGCTGCGACGCACGGCGCGGCCCGAGCCGGCCGACCCCGGCCGTACTCACCGGCACCGCTGCCGTGATGCCGGTCTGGGAGTGGGAGAACACGGCGGAGGACGCCGATGTCTCGCGCGACGGTCCCTCCCCGGTCGACGGGGCGGACCTGGGACCCTGCGCGCGGCCCGTGCCCACTACGAACGGATGTACCGCAGGGCGGGCGGGATCGCGACCCGCTCCCGCGTCGTCGACTTCCTGAACGCCGAGGCGGCCCCGCTGCTGCGCGGCGGCCGGACCGACGCGGTGGGGCGTCGGCTGCACCGGGCGACGGGCGCGCTGGTGGCCGTGGCGGGCATCTGCGCCTACGACTCCGACGCGCACGGGCTCGCCCAGCGCTACCGGGGCTAATCGCAGTGCTCCCCCGTTCACGGGGGAGGTGAAGCGATTCTCAAGACTGCTCTGACCCGCAGGTCACAGCGGACGACGGGTGAGGTGAGGCCGTTCGTCCCTCGGGCGGGGCGGTCATCGTGCGGGGCGTCCGACGGGCGGGGCGGCCGCGGCACGGTGGGGCCGTGCCGCGGCCGGGGCCGATGCGCCCGGTCGCGGCCGCTCGGGGTTCCCGGGGCCGCGAACGGGGCCGGGTAGCGGGGACGCCCCGGTTCCCGGCCCCGTACGGGCACGGAGGAAAGAATCAGGAGTACACGTAGAAGCCCGAGCCGGTCTTGCGACCGAGCCGACCCGCGTCCACCATCCGCTGGAGCAGCGGGGGAGCGGCGTACAGCGGCTCCTTGAACTCCGCGTACATCGAATCGGCGACCGAGGCCACGGTGTCCAGCCCGATCAGGTCGGACAGCTTGAGCGGGCCCATCGGGTGGGCGCAGCCGAGCTCCATGCCGTTGTCGATGTCCTCGCGGCTGGCGATGCCCGACTCGAACATCCGGATCGCGGAGAGCAGGTACGGAATCAGCAGCGCGTTGACGACGAAGCCGGAACGGTCCTGGGCGCGGATCGGGTGCTTGCCCAGGACGTCCTGCACCAGGGCCTCCGAGCGCTTGACCGTCTCGTCGGAGGTGGTCAGCGCGGGGATCAGCTCGACGAGCTTCTGCACCGGTGCCGGGTTGAAGAAGTGGATGCCGATGACCTGGTCCGGACGGGAGGTCGCCACCGCCAGCCTCACCAGCGGGATGGAGGAGGTGTTCGAGGCGAGGATCGCGTCCTGCCGGGTCACCACCTGGTCGAGCACCTGGAAGATCTCGGTCTTGACCTGCTCGTTCTCCACGACGGCCTCGATGACGAGATCGCGGTCGGCGAACTCCCCGAGATCGGTGGTGAACGTCAGCCGGGCAAGTGTCTCGTCGCGCTCCTCCGGTGTGATCTTGCCGCGGTCGGCGGCCTTCGAGAGGGAGTTGTGGAGCCGGGTGCGACCGATCTCCAGCGCCTCGCCGGTGGTCTCGGCCACCTTGACCTCAAGACCGCTGCGGGCGCACACCTCCGCGATACCCGCGCCCATCTGGCCACAGCCCACCACTCCGACGCGTGCAATATCGGCCATAGAGTCCGTCACCTCGTGCCTTTCGCTGATCCCGAGTCGCAGGTTCCCGTCTGATTCCGGTGCCCGCACCGACCCCACGACGTTACCCGCGACCTACGGGTCATCGCGGGTCGGGGCGGGCATGCTCTGCGTTACGCCCGAACACAGGGTGACGGACGATGACGGAGAGACGGAAGGTGTGAAGAAATGCGGCAATTGGCCAGAAGGGGCTTCGTGGCAGGAGCGGCGGGCGTGGTCGCGGGGGTGGCGGGCACGGTCGCCATGGCCGGTGACGCGGCCTCGGCCCCCGCCCGGCACGACTCCGGTGCGGGGTCCGCGGGCACACCGGAGCGGCGGGGCGGGCATCACGTCACGCGGCGCGAGCTGCGGGGCATGTGGGTGGCCACGGTCGCCAATCTCGACTGGCCGTCGAAGCCCGGTCTGACGGCGGCGGCCCAGCGGGCCGAACTGATCGGCTATCTCGACGAGGCTGTCGACCGGCGGCTGAACACGGTGATCCTCCAGGTGCGCCCCACCGCCGACGCCCTGTGGCCGTCGCCGTACGAGCCGTGGGCGCAGTACCTCACCGGCGTCCAGGGCAAGGACCCCGGCTGGGACCCGCTGGGCACCGCCGTCGTCGAGGCGCACGCGCGCGGTCTGGAACTGCACGCCTGGTTCAACCCGTACCGGGTCGCCAACCACACCGACCCGTCCCGGCTGGTGGCCGGCCACCCGGCCAGGCTGCACCCCGACTGGGTCCTGCCGTACGGCGGGAAGCTGTACTACAACCCCGGCATCCCCGAGGTCCGCCGCTTCGTGCAGGACGCGATGCTCGACGCGGTCCGCCGCTACGACATCGACGCCGTGCACTGGGACGACTACTTCTACCCGTACCCGGTGGCCGGGCAGGAGTTCGCCGACGACGCCGCGTACGCGAAGTACGGGGCCGGGTTCCCGGACAGGGCGGCCTGGCGGCGCGACAACACCGACAGGCTGGTACGCGAGACCGCCGAACGGATCAAGGCGATCAAGAAGAACGTCCGGTTCGGCATCAGCCCGTTCGGTGTGTGGCGCAACGCCTCGACGGACCCGCTCGGCTCCGCCACGAAGGCGGGCGTGCAGACCTACGACGATCTGCACGCCGACACCCGCGGCTGGATCAAGAAGGGCTGGATCGATTACATCTGCCCGCAGATCTACTGGAACATCGGCCTCGCCGCCGCCGACTACGCCACCTTGGTGCCCTGGTGGAACGAGGTGGTGCGCGGCACAGGGGTCGACCTATTCGTCGGCGAGGCGCTGTACAAGGCCGGTGACCCGGCCCAGCCGGCCGCCTGGCAGGACCCGGCCGAACTCTCCCGCCACCTCGATCTCGCCGCCGACCACGACCAGGTGCGCGGCCACGTCTACTTCTCCGGCAAGGACGTGGTCCAGGACCCGATCGGTGCGATGTCACGGGTCGTGGCCGACCACTACCGCACCAGGGCACGGCCGCCCCGCCTGACCTGAGCCGCGGGGCGGCCGCGCCCGGTCGGGGACGGGCGGCCGGGCTGTGCCGGCCGCCCGTGCGCCGGCCCCGGGGGGCGACAAGCGCCGCCGGAGGCCGCTACGGGGTCTTCCGTGTCTGCTTCCGGTGGCCGGTGTGCTGTACGACGCTGTCGGGACCGGGGGAAACCAGGTGTTCATGTCCGTCCGCGAAGCGGATGCGGTACGGGGGAGCACCCCCGGGCCCGAGCACTTCGACGATCTCTGCGACCCTGTCGTGCTGTCCCACGGTCCTGCCGTGCATCAGCAGCCGGTCGCCCGTGTGTGCCTCCATCGGGAGTGACCTCCTCACGGGTGGCGGTCCTTGTCGACAAGTCTATGACCGAAAACCGACTTCGCCCGGCGGGAGGGACTCACCCGCCGGGCGCCGGGGGCGCGCCTGCCGTACGCGGTGGACGGAACGCTCACGCCGGGCGCCGGGGGCGTCCCGCCCGCTGGGTGACCGCGATGCAGGCGAGCACCGCGACCGCCGCCACCGGAGCCGCGGCCGGTACCTGTTCACCGAGCAGGCAGTACGGACCGCACCAGGGTCAGCAGCGGCTGTGCGAGCTGGAGCTGGCCGGCCCTCGGCACACCGATCTCCGCCATCCCCCGGTACCAGACGTACAGGCCGAGGAAGGTGGACCCGGCAGCGACCCGGACCAGGCCGATCACCCCGTGGGCGGTCGGCCGCACCGGCTCCGCGGACGGGGCGATCGCCGCCCCGGCGAGCGCGAGCGGCAGCGAGAGGACGAGTGCCCGGCCGGTCACCTGCCGGCCCGGCATGATTACGGCAAGTCGGCCCCCCTCGGTGTAACCGGCCGCGCAGACCAGCAGCGCGCCGAACAGGTACAGATCACCGCCGGACAGCGCACCACCGCTCTGCTGCACGGTGAACGCGATCACCACGCCGGCCCCGGCGAGCGCCGCGAACCAGAAGGCGCGGGGTGGCCGGGCCCCGTCCTGACGGAGGAGAACACCGCGGTCGTCAGGGGGAGGAGCCCCACCACCACGGCCGCGTGCGAGGTCGTCGAGGTCCGGAGCGCCAGTGTGGTGAGCATCGGGAAGCCGATCACCACGCCCGCGGCGACGACGGCGAGTCCGGGCCGGTGCCGGCGGTCCGGCAGCGGGACGCGTCCGGCGAGCAGGGCCGCGCCCGCGATCGACGCGGCGAGCAGGGTGCGCAACGCGACGAGCGACCAGGGGCCGAAGCTCTCCAGGCCCCAGACGGTCGACGGGAAGGTCAGTGGGAACGCGACGACGCCGAGCCCGGCCGGCGGTACGCCGCCGCGGTTCGAGGCCCCGGCCTCCGCCGCCTCGCCGAGCCTGCGCGTGGGCGCACTCGCCGCCCGCGGCCCGGTGTTCGGCAGGCTGCGGGCCATCCAGGTCGTCGACAGCTTCTTCGTGCCCCGGCCGCTCCAGGAAGCGGCGCTCGAACCGGTCGGCTCACCGTCCTGGGGCCGCCATCTGCGTTCCGTCCCGGCCGAGTTGAGGAACAGGCGCGACACCATGACGGCAGCCCTGCGGCGGGAGCTGCCCGCCCTCGCACTCCCGCACGTACCGACGGGCGGCAACAGCCTGTGGCTGCGCCTGCCCGACACCGGCACGGGCACGGGAACGGAGGAGTCGGCCGTGGTCGCGGCGGCCCTGCGCGCGGGCGTCGCCGTAGCCCCCGGCCGCCCGTACTCGCAGCCGTGCCACCGGTCGGGCACTCGGCTACGCACCGCTCGTCCAGCCCGCGCTGCGCGACTGCGACATGGGCCGCTGGCGCGGCTGCACCCTGGCCGATGTCGCGGCCTGCGAACCCGTGGCCGTCGACGCCTGGCTCGCCGACCCGCGCTCGGCCCCGCACGGCGGCGAGCCGCTGCTCGCCTTCATCTCGCGGATCGGGTGCTGGCTGGACACCCGGCCCGCGTGCGACGGGGCCATCGTCGCGGTCGCCGAACCCGCGGTCGTCCGGGCCGCTGTCGTCTACGCCCTCAAGGCCCCGCCGTCGGCGTACTGGAACGTCGACGTCCTTCCGCTGTCCACGGTCACACTCGACGGCGCCCCCGGCCGCTGGAGCCTGAGACTGGAGGCGGGGGCCCACTGAATGGCAGCGGTTCCCGCGCGGCCACGCCCTCCGAGCCCCTGGACGACCCGGCCGCGCGCGGACCGGCGGGCGGCGGAGGAGATACCGGGGGCGGTGTCGGCCGTCCGGAACCGAACCGCCCCCGGTGCTCCCCGGGTAGTCAGCCCTCCTTCTTGTCCGGGGAGGCGGTCAGGACCGCGAGGGCCTCGGCGATGGCCGTTTCGGCGCTCGCCTTGTCGATGCCGAGGCCCGACAACACGCCGGAACCGTCCTCCTGCTCCAGCAGGGCGAGCAGGATGTGCTCGGTGCCGATGAAGTTGTGCCCCATTCGCAGGGCCTCCCGAAACGTCAGTTCCAGCGCCTTGCGGGATCCGGCGTCGTACGGGATCAGGTCCGGCACTTGGTCCGCCGCGGCCGGGAGCGCCTCGGTCGCGGCCCGGCGGACCGCTTCCAGGGTGACGTCCTGGGCCTTGATGAACGCGGCACCCAGCCCTTCCGGCTCGCTGAGCAGTCCCAGTACGAGGTGCTCCGT
The DNA here is from genome assembly GCF_042266885.1 of Streptomyces sp. NPDC056061. Taxonomy (NCBI): domain Bacteria; kingdom Bacillati; phylum Actinomycetota; class Actinomycetes; order Kitasatosporales; family Streptomycetaceae; genus Streptomyces; species Streptomyces sp. NPDC056061. The sequence continues at coordinate 42,440 of NZ_JBHJWQ010000018.1, forward strand.
GCGGATTTCGTCGTTGCCGGCCGCCCGGGCCTCGTTCTGCGCGGCCATCACGACGTTCTTGGCCCGCGGGGTGAAGCGGCCGAATCCCTGGCTGGGGTCGAGATCCGACGGCTCCCCGGGGTCCTTGGCGACGAAGCGCTTCTGGGCCGCCTGCCTGGTCACCCCCATGCTCTTGCCGATGTCGGTCCAGGAAGCGCCCGATCGCCGGGCCTGGTCCACGAAGTGGCCGATCAGATGGTCGGCCACGTCGCCGAGGTGGTCCGCGGCGATGACCGCGTCGGAGAGCTGGTCGAGAGCGTCGGTGTGAACCTTCTTGATGGCCTCGATCAGGTCGTCGAGGCGCACGGGATGGGTCATGGGTACGTGATTCGCCATGCGTCAACCTTAGGTTGACAGGCGAAGGGTGTCAACCTTGGGTTGACACCCTGGTGCATGTCTCCGGGAACGGCGGAGCGCGCCGCTCGGCAGGTCTTTGCCGGACGGCGCGCTCGTTCGTCGGGGGTGGGTCAGAGGGTGCCGCTGTCCGCGATGGTGATCTTCGCCTTGGGGGCGCCGCTCTGCGAGCCGAGGGCCTCGATCTTCTTGACCAGGGCCATGCTCTCCTCGTTGTCGACCTCGCCGAACACCACGTGCTTGCCGTCCAGCCACGACGTCACGACGGTCGTGATGAAGAACTGGGAGCCGTTGGAGTCGGGGCCGCTGTTGGCCATGGAAAGCAGGCCGGGCTTGGAGTGCGCGAGGTTGAAGTTCTCGTCGGGGAACTTCGCGCCGTAGATGCTCTGCCCGCCCGTGCCGTTGCCGCGGGTGAAGTCGCCGCCCTGCAGCATGAAGGCGGGGATGATCCGGTGGAAGGACGAACCCTTGTAGCCGAAGCCCTTCTCGCCGGTCGCCAGCGCGCGGAAGTTCTCCGCCGTCTTGGGAACGACGTCGTCGAACAGCTTGAACGTGATCCGCCCGGCGGGCTCGTCGTTGATGGTGATGTCGAAGTAGACCTTGCTCGTCATGGAACCATCCTGACATCGACGCCTCCGGGGCCGACGGGCGGGCGGGTGCGTGGAGCCGTGCGTCCGGGCCGGTCCGGGGTGTTCTGCGGGGATTCGAGGGCCGGGGTGGCCCGGGGATTCCCGCGGGGATCCGGGCTCCGGTCCGCCCGGTTGCCGGTGTCGGGCCTCCTCGCTGTTCCCCGGTGCTACTGGAGGGTGCGTCCGGGTGAACCTCGCGCGACGGGTGCCGGTCCGCACCTCGGAGCATCGTTTATAAGGTTAGCCTCACCTAACTGTGATCATGATTGGGGAGGTCGGCACAGTGACGGATGGCACGGCGGGCGGGCGAGTGGGGCTCGCCGGGATCGCGGGGATCCTGGCGTCGATCGCCTGGCTCGCGGGCGACATTCTGCTGTTGGGCAAGCCGGTGGTGTCGGCCGACCTGCATCCTGTTCTGGGTGACTACGACGGCATGTCCGCCGTTTCGCTGGCGGCGATGCTTCCGGCGTCCACGGCGCGGCTGGCGTGGGGAGCGCTGCTCGGCGTGCTGACCGGTCCGCTCTACCTCGTCGCGTGCCGGCACCTGTACCAGGGTCTCCGGCCGGCGGGCAGGCTGCTCGCGCTGCCGCCGTTCTGGCTGCTGACCTCGGGCTTCGCCATTGCTCCCTTCGTCCATGGTTCGTTCTTCTACTGGGGGCTCGCGGCCAGAGCGATCGACGCCTCGGGGGACCGCTCCGCCGCCCTTGCCGCCCTGCCGGGCGACATGGCGGACGTGCTGTTCACCGCCTACGCGGCGCTGATGGTCTGCTGGGTGCTGGGTTCCGTCTGGATGGCCGTGTGCGTGCTCCGGGGAGGTGCGGCCCTCCCGCGATGGGCGTGGTTCGTGAACCCGTTGATCTGTCTTCCCGTGGGTGGCCTCGTCGCGATGCTGATGCCGGGGACCGCGCTCCAGGGGGCGCAGCTGAGCATCGGCAACCTGCTGCTGTTCACCCTGTCGACCATCGTGCTGTGGAAGGTCCGCCCGGGAACCGGGGCGGACCTTCCGGTGCCGGTGACCGTGCCGGGCGCGGGCGCGGGGCGGGAGACGTCACCGGCCTGACCGCGGCGGCACGGCCCGGCCGGTGGGGGCGCCCCCGGCCGAGGCCCGTCGCCGCCCTCCGGCGCCACCGGTCCGACCGTCAGAGCGCGGCGAGTTCCGCGAACATCTCGGCGGCGGGCTCCGGGTGGACGAGCCAGCGCAGATGACTGCCCGCGAGAGTCCTGACATCGGAGGGGTTGTCGGGCGTGAGCGCGTCGGCTTCGCGAATCAGGCGGTCCTGCATGGCGGGTGGGATGCTGGCGTCGTCGGCCAGACGGACGAAGGTCCGGGGGATCCGGCCCCAGCTCGCGGCCTGCGCCCGGTCGTCGGATGTGCCGGCGTCGAGGCTCTCGTCGGGCTGGAAGGTGTTCAGGAAGACCCGGAACTCGTCGTCGTCGAGATCGGCGGCGAAGGCGTGCCTGAATGCGGCGAGTGCCGCCGGATCGGCCGTCCGGAAGTTCGTCCGGAGCAGGCCGAGATCGGCCGGGTTGCCGGCAAGTGCAAGTGCGAGGGAACCGGGGTCGACGTCCGCCATCTCCGGCTCCGCGTAATAGCCCGCGACATCGAGATCGACGGGGCACCAGGCGGCGACGTAGCAGATCCGGTCGATCAGGTCCGGCCTGGCGTTGCCGGCGGCGGTGATCGTGATGCCGCCCCTGCTGTGACCGACGAGGACGACCGGCCCGGTCCGCTTCGCGCGTTCGAGGACGCCGATCAGATGGGCCGTGTTGTCGGCGAGGGTGACCCCCTTGATGTTCCCCGGTTCCGTGGCGAGCGCGGGGAGGTCCTGCGGGGCCTGGTAGGCCGCGGGGAACGTCGCCCCGAATCCGTGTCCTGGCAGGTCGACGGCGGCCGAGCGGTACCCGAGCAGGGCGAGTTCGGCCTGCAGCGGCGCGAAGGAGAACGAGTTCGCGAAGGCCCCGTGGACGAAGACGAAGGTCGGAGATTTCTGCATGCCCACACACTCCGGCACGAGGGCGCCGGAGGCAAGATCGATTTACCGGCGCAGGTCGGGGGCCGCGGTGTTTCCCGGTGGCCGGGGAGGCAGTTCAGTCGTCGTCGGCGACCGGACGGTTCCCGGGTGCCGAGCCGTCCTCTCCGGCCGGGGGCCTCGTCGCCGTCGGCGGTCCCCGGGTGCCGAGGCGCCGGAACCGTTACGCGGTGTCGGCCGTGTGCCGGGGCTGTCGGTCCGATGTCGGCGGCTCGTCGACGGGGCCTGGGACCTTTCCGGAGACGGCCGGCCGGAGTTCACCGGGCGGCCCCGATCCCGAGGAGCCACCATGCACACCCCCGTCACGGTCATCGGCGCCGGACTCGGCGGACTCACGCTGGCCCGCGTCCTGCACATCCACGGCATCCCGGTCGTGGTCCACGAGGCCGAGCCCTCCCCGACGGCGCGTGCGCAGGGCGGAATGCTCGACATCCACGACTACAACGGTCAACTCGCCTTACGGGCGGCCGGTCTGATGGACGAGTTCCACGCCATCGTCCTGGAGGGCCGCCAGGCGATGCGGGTCCTCGACCGGGACGGGACCGTCCTGTTCGACAAGGCCGACGACGGCACGGGCGGACGCCCCGAGGCGCAGCGCGGAGAACTGCGCCGCATCCTGCTCGACTCGCTCCCGTCCGGCACCGTCCGATGGGGCCACAAGGCCGACAGCATCCGTTCCCTCGGCGGGGGCCGTCACGAGGTGACCTTCACCGACGGCGGCACCGTCGTCACCGGCCTGCTGGTCGGCGCGGACGGCGCCTGGTCACGGGTGCGGCCGCTGCTCTCCGACGCCGTGCCCGAATACGTCGGCACGTCGTTCGTCGAGACCTACCTGTTCGAAGCCGACACCCGGCATCCCGCCGCCGCGAAGGCGGTCGGCGGCGGGATGCTGATGGCGCCCGCGCCGGGCCGTGAGATCTTCGCCCACCGGGAGAACGGCGACACCCTGCACACCTATGTGGCGCTGTCCAGGCCGCAGGACTGGTTCGACGACATCGACTTCACCGATGCCGCCGCGGCCACCGCGCGGATCGCGCGGGAATTCGACGGCTGGGCGCCGGAACTCACCGCGCTGATCACCGACGGCGACACCGCGCCGGTCCTGCGCCCGCACCACGCGCTGCCGGCCGGGCACCGATGGGACCGGGTGCCGGGCGTGACCCTGCTCGGCGACGCCGCCCACCTCGCGGCCCCGAACGGCGAGGGCGCCAACCTGGCCATGCTCGACGGTGCCGAACTCGGCAAGGCCCTCGCCGCGCACCCCGACGACGCCGAGGCCGCGCTCACCGAGTACGAGCGGGACATGTTCACCCGCAGCGCCGAGGTCGCCATGTTCGAAGGTGCCGCCATTCACGACATCGACTCCGACCACAACACGGCCCGCGCCCTGGTGGCGGCGTTCGTCGAGGACGAGCGGACTTCGTGAGCCGTCCCGACGGCGGGGCCCCGGCCGTCCGGACGCCCGATGCCGGCCGGGAGGCGGGGCGGGGCGCATGAGGGCGATGCGCGGGCACCGACCGGGACCCGTCCCGCCGCGTCGGGGGCTCGCTCGCCGGTGGAGCGCTCGGCCGCGACGGTGCGACCGGGCGCCCCGGTCGGCCGGGGGAAGCCGGCCGGCCCTGTCGGACGCCGCCCCCGCCCGCACCGGTGTCACCTCCGTCGAGACCGGCATCGACGACTGCGACACCCGCCGTCCCGCCCTCGCAGGCATGGTCGGCAACGGCATCCTGTTGGCGACGGCCGGCAGCAAGGCCCTGCTCGCCCAACGCAACAGCGACGCGCACATCCGCGTCCACACCGCCTTCCGCGCCCCGCGGAACTGGCAGGCGGCCGCAGGCGTGGAACTCGACGACACGGCGGCCGGGCGCACACACCTGCTGAAGATGTCCGACGGCTGGGACGAGAACCTGCTCCACCTCCTGCGGCACCACGACGGCGGGTTCGTCGACCGGCCCGTGTTCGTGCTGCCCGCCCCGCACACCTGGGAATGCCTCCCCGGCATCACCCTGCTCGGTGACGCCGTGCGCCCGATGCCCCTGTCGGGCTCGGGGCCGACCTCGCCATGCTCGACGGCACCGATCTCGCCCGCGCCCTCGTCACCGAGTCCGGCGTCGACGACGCCATCCGTGCCCACGAGAGCCTCATGCTGCCGCGCTCGGCCCGGACCCGCCCAGCGTTCGCTCACACTGCTGTGGTCGGCGCGAGTGGGGTGGCAACGGCGACGGTCTCGTCGCTGGGTTCCTTGCCGCTTTCACGTGACCTCCGGCGATTTCTACAGACCGTCAAGTCGCCTGGTCACCGTGTCGAGTGTCGGCCACGGAGGACCCTCGCGCAGCAAGCGCAGGAATTCCTCTCCGAACCGCCTCCCATTCGGAAACTGGTCGCCGAGCTCCCAGCGCCACGCGGCGACCATCGCGACGACGAGCTGCCGACAGTCGTCCAGCAGCCCGTGGTCAACGTTCGGGTAGTGCTCGCAGACCGCCTCGGGAACATGGGCGAGATCGAACTCGACAGGTCCACGGCAGCAGGTCTCGAGGTCGATGAACAACGGGCCGTTCCTCGTGCTGAGCACATTGCCCGGATGCGGCTCGCCGTGGAGCAGCTGCTCCACGGCGCCGCGGCCGTCGATCGCTCGTCGCAGGCTTGCCAGCCTGCCGCCGAGGAACACGCGGTCCGCGTCGGCGAGCTCCGGCGAGCGATCCGGGTCGGCGACAACTTCTTCCGCCTCCGTGATCCGGTCCGTGAACCTCGGGCTCGGCACATCGACCTCGCGCATGCCGGCGTGCAGCTGCTCCAGCGCCTTGGCGTAGTCGACTGGTGAGGTGCGAGGTGTCACGGGCTCGTGGTAGGTCCACAGCGTCACTGCGAAGCCATCGCGCGTGTACACACGCGGGTCCGCCCGAGGCTCCAAGGGACACACCGGGCATCCGGCCTCGGTGAGCCGCTGAGCGAGATCGACTTCGAACTGTGCGACCTCCTGTCCCACAGGGGCGACCCGGGCAAAGACGTCGCATGGCGTCAGCCGCAGTGCCAGCTTGTTCGAGTTGTGGAGAACGATTGCATCGTCGGCCGGCAGGTCGAGCGATGCGGCGACCGAAGTCGCAGCCGCGATCGCACGCGTGACGTCGGTCATATCCATCCTGGAATCTTGGCATGGATGAGCGAGGGCGATGCCGGCCGGCGTGGTCGGGTGCCAACTATCGCGGCTCGGCACAACAACGCAGCGTTGCGAGACCGAGATCCGCCGACCAGAACGCTCATCCGCCGACCAGGAGTCGAAGTCACAACCGCCTCACCACCGGTGACGCGGGGATCGTTGCATAAAAGTGCACGGTTGCGTATAGTCATGCCATCGGCGATGGAGGGTTTCATGGTGGTGCGTGCAGCGGTGGCAGGGGCGAGCGGATACGCCGGCGGGGAGCTGCTCCGCCTCCTGCTGGTCCACCCCCGGGTCGAGATCGGGGTCCTCACCGCGAACTCCAACGCGGGCCGGCGCCTCGGTTCGCTGCAGCCGCATCTGCGGCCGCTCGCGGACCGGATACTGGAGCCCACCACGCCCGAGGTGCTCGCCGGGCACGACGTCGTCTTCCTCGCCCTGCCGCACGGGCAGTCCGCCGCCGTCGCCGAAAAGCTCGGTGACGAGGTGCTCGTCGTCGACATGGGTGCCGACTTCCGGCTGAAGGACGCCGCCGACTGGGAGAAGTTCTACGGCTCGCCGCACGCCGGGACCTGGCCGTACGGCCTTCCCGAACTGCCGGGCGGACGTGCGGCGCTGGCCGGGGCCAAGCGGATCGCGGTGCCCGGTTGCTACCCGACCGCCGTCTCGCTCGCGCTCTTCCCGGCGTACGCGGCCCAGCTGGCCGAGCCCGAGGCCGTGATCGTCGCCGCCTCCGGCACCTCGGGGGCGGGCAAGGCGGCCAAGCCGCATCTGCTCGGCTCCGAGGTGATGGGCAACATGTCCCCGTACGGCGTCGGCGGAGCCCACCGGCACACCCCCGAGATGATCCAGAACCTCAGCGCGGCGGCCGGTGAACCGGTCACGGTGTCCTTCACGCCGACCCTGGCACCGATGCCCCGGGGCATCCTCGCCACCTGTAGCGCGAAGGCGAAGCCCGGGGTGAGCGCCGAGTCCGTCCGCGCCGTGTACGAGAAGGCGTTCGCCGACGAACCCTTCGTCGACCTGCTCCCCGAGGGACAGTGGCCCGCCACGGCCGCCGTCCACGGTTCCAACGCCGTACAGATCCAGGTCGCCCACGACGAGGCGGCGGGCCGGATCATCGTGATCAGCGCCATCGACAACCTCGCCAAGGGCACCGCCGGAGGTGCCCTGCAGAGCATGAACATCGCCCTCGGACTCCCCGAGGACACGGGTCTTTCCACGATCGGAGTCGCACCGTGAGTGTCACGGCAGCACAAGGGTTCTCCGCGGCGGGCATCGCCGCGGGAATCAAGGAGAGCGGTAACCCGGACCTGGCCCTCGTGGTCAACAACGGTCCGCGTCGCGCCGCTGCGGGCGTCTTCACCTCCAACCGCGTCAAGGCCGCCCCCGTCCTCTGGTCGGAGCAGGTGCTCAAGGGCGGCGAGGTCACCGCCGTCGTACTCAACTCCGGTGGTGCCAACGCCTGCACGGGGCCGAAGGGCTTCCAGGACACGCACGCCACCGCCGAGAAGGCCGCCGAGGTCCTCTCCGGCCACAACGTGGGCGAGATCGCCGTCGCGTCGACCGGGCTGATCGGGACCCTGCTCCCGATGGACAAGCTGCTGCCCGGCATCGAGCTGGCCGCGGCAGCCCTGAGCGAGCACGGCGGCGAGAAGGCCGCCATCGCGATCAAGACCACCGACACGGTCCACAAGACCGCCGTCGCGGGCGGCGAGGGCTGGACCGTGGGCGGCATGGCCAAGGGCGCGGGCATGCTCGCCCCGGGCCTCGCCACCATGCTGGTCGTCCTCACCACCGACGCCGACGTCGACGCCGCCGGACTCGACTCCGCACTGCGCGCCGCCACCCGCACCACCTTCGACCGGGTCGACTCCGACGGCTGCATGTCGACCAACGACACCGTGCTGCTGCTGGCCTCCGGCGCCAGCGGAATCACCCCGGAGCAGGGCGAGTTCGCCGAGGCCGTACGCGCCGTCTGCGCCGATCTGGCCCGGCAGCTCATCGGCGACGCCGAGGGCGCCTCCAAGGACATCCGGATCGAGGTGATCAACGCCGCGACCGAGGACGACGCCGTCGAGGTCGGGCGCTCCATCGCCCGCAACAACCTCCTCAAGTGCGCCATCCACGGCGAGGACCCCAACTGGGGCCGAGTCCTTTCCGCCATCGGCACGACGAAGGCCGCGTTCGAGCCCGACCGGCTGAACGTCGCCATCAACGACGTCTGGGTCTGCAAGGACGGCAGCGTCGGCGAGGACCGCGACCTCGTCGACATGCGCTACCGGGAGGTCAAGATCACAGCCGACCTGGCCTCCGGCGACCAGTCCGCCGTCATCTGGGCCAACGACCTCACCGCGGACTACGTCCACGAGAACAGCGCGTACAGCTCATGACCGCGGCGCGGAAACACACCGCACTCCCGAAGGCGCAGATCCTCGTCGAGGCACTGCCCTGGCTGACCCGGCACAACGGCAAGACCGTCGTCATCAAGTTCGGCGGCAACGCCATGGTCGACGAGGAACTGAAGGCGGCCTTCGCCCAGGACGTCGTCTTCCTGCGCCAGGCCGGCCTCAAGCCCGTCGTCGTGCACGGCGGCGGCCCCCAGATCAGCGCCCAGCTCGACAAGCAGGGCCTGGTCAGCGAGTTCAAGGCGGGGCTGCGCGTCACCACGCCCGAGGCGATGGACGTCGTCCGGATGGTGCTCGCCGGCCAGGTCCAGCGCGAGCTCGTCGGCCTGCTCAACCGGCACGGACCGCTCGCCGTGGGCCTCACCGGCGAGGACGCCCGCACCATCACCGCCGTCCGGCACCGGCCGGTCATCGACGGGGAACCCGTCGACATCGGCCGGGTCGGCGAGATCACCGCCATCGACACCGGGGCGATCCAGGCACTGCTGGACGACGGCCGCATCCCGGTCGTCTCCTCCATCGCACGCTCCGCCGACGACCACCACGTCTACAACGTCAACGCCGACACCGCGGCCGCCGCGCTCGCCGCCGCGCTCGGCGCCGAGACGCTGATGGTCCTCACCGATGTCGAGGGCCTCTACGAGGACTGGCCGAACAGCGACGACGTGATCAGCCGCCTCACCGCCGGCGAACTGGAGAAGCTGCTGCCCGAGCTGTCCAGCGGCATGGTGCCGAAGATGCAGGGCTGCCTGCACGCCGTGCGCAACGGCGTCGAGACCGCCCGGGTCATCGACGGCCGGGTCCAGCACTCGATCCTGCTGGAGATCTTCACCGATGAGGGCATCGGCACGATGGTCGTGCCCGACCCGCAGACCGACGCGGAAGGGGAGTCATGAGCAACCAGGAGCTGACGCGGCGTTGGAGCCGGGCCCTGATGAACAACTACGGCACACCCCGGCTCTCCCTCGTCCGCGGCGAGGGCGCCCGGGTATGGGACGCGGACGGTACCGAGTACCTCGACTTCGTCGGCGGCATCGCGGTGAACGCGCTGGGCCACGCCCACCCCGCCGTCGTCGACGCCGTCTCCACCCAGATCGCCTCGCTCGGCCACGTGTCCAACCTGTTCGTCGCGCCCCAGCCGGTGGCCCTCGCCGAACGGCTGCTCCAGCTCTTCGGCCGTGACGGCAAGGTCTACTTCGCCAATTCCGGGGCCGAGGCCAACGAGGCCGCCTTCAAGATCGGCCGGCTCACCGGACGCACCCACATGGTCGCCACCGAGGGCGGCTTCCACGGCCGGACCATGGGTGCGCTCGCGCTCACCGGCCAGCCGAAGAAGCGCGAGCCCTTCGAGCCGCTGCCCGGGGACGTCACCCACGTCCCGTACGGGGACGTCGAGGCGCTGCGGGCCGCCGTGACCACCGACACCGCGCTGGTGATCATCGAGCCGATCCAGGGCGAGAACGGTGTGGTCGTGCCACCGCCCGGCTACCTGGAGGCGGCCCGGGAGATCACCCGGGCCGCCGGCGCCCTCCTCGCCCTCGACGAGGTGCAGACCGGCATCGGCCGCTGCGGCCACTGGTTCGAGCACCAGGCCCACCAGGACATCGAGCCCGACATCGTCACCCTCGCCAAGGGCCTCGGCGGCGGACTGCCGATCGGTGCCACCGTCGCGTTCGGCCCGGCGGCCGAACTGCTGGAGCCCGGCCAGCACGGCACGACGTTCGGCGGCAACCCGGTCGCCTGTGCCGCCGGTCTGGCCGTCCTGGACACCCTGGCGGCCGACGGCGCCCTGGACCGGGTGAAGCGGCTCGGCGAGCGGATCAGGGAGGGCGTCGAGGCCCTCGGGCACCCGCTGGTCTCCCATGTCCGCGGCTCCGGGCTGCTGCTGGGTATCGTGCTCACCGAGCCCCTCGCCCAGCAGGCGCAACAGGCGGCTCAGGGAGCCGGAATCCTGGTGAACGCGCCCGCGCCCGACGTCCTGCGGCTGATGCCGCCGCTGATCATCGGTGACGCCGAGGTGGACGCGTTCCTCCGGGCACTTCCCGGTGCTCTCGACACGGCGAACGGGGACGGACGATCCGGAGAATGAGGCGACGACGATGACCGAGGCGCAGGAGACCGAGCACGGCGGGCCCTCCGTGCCGCAGACCCGCACCGCGCGCCACCGCCGGATCGTGGACATCCTGAACCGCAAGCCGGTGCGCTCGCAGAGCCAGCTGGCCAGGCTCCTCGCGGACGACGGGCTGAGCGTCACCCAGGCGACGCTCTCCCGCGACCTGGACGAGCTGGGCGCGGTGAAGATCCGCAACACCGGCGGCGAGCTGATCTACGCGGTGCCCAGCGAGGGCGGATTCCGTACCCCGCAGGCACCGCTGGGCGGGTCCGCGAAGGAGGAGCGGATGCGGCGCCTCTCCGCCGAACTGCTCATCTCGGCGGAGGCGTCGGCCAACCTCGTGGTGCTGCGCACGCCCCCGGGCGCGGCCCAGTTCCTCGCCTCGGCCATCGACCAGGCCGAACTGCACGACATCCTCGGCACCATCGCGGGCGACGACACGCTGATGCTGATCAGCCGGGATCCGGCGGGCGGCCAGGCGCTCGCCGACCATCTGCTGCGCCTGGCGCAGAACGAGCGCTGAACGGGCCGGGCCGCCGCGCGCCCGCCGTCAGCAGCGGGTGATGGCGGCCCGACCCGAACGGGTCCCGATCGCGATGTGCGGGCGGCGGGCCGGGGCCGACCCGGCCCGCACCCGGACGCCCCGGCGCAGGTTCCACCAGCTGACGGTGCCGGTGGTGGAGCCCGCGGCCGGGGTTCGGGCCGTGATCAGCCGGCTGCCGCCGCCGGTGTCGGCCATCCGGGCGGGGAGCGGCGGCGCCGCGGCGGGCCGCGCGGCGAACGTGCCCGCCGACGCGAGCAGGACCGTACCGGCCGGCAGGGATCGGCTCAGCGGTGATCTGCGCATGCCGCGGACGTCAGGTCCTCGGGGCGCGCTGCGGCACCCCGACCGGCTCCGGACGGCTCAGTCCCGTTCCGCGCCGGGCATGGCCGGCAACGGGAGCGGCAGCCCGGGGAGCCCGTCGATGCTCGTCGCGATGTGCTCCTTCTTGTGGAAATAGGCGTCGAGCGACACGTCGTCCTCGCGGGCGAAGCGCCGCGCGTGCAGCGGCCGGTCCTCCTCGTACGCCATGAAGGGGACGGCGTAGCCGCAGGTGTCCCGGATCCGTTCGGCCCGCACCACGATGATCGCGCGCAGCCCGTGCAGGCCGGGATCGACGTGGGGGAAGTGGCCGAGCAGCGGGACGAACCGCGGATCGTCGCGGAAGACCGGCTCGCCGCGGCCGTGCACCCGCACGATGTTCGGGGGCCCCTGGAAGGCGCACCACATCAGGGTGATGCGGCCGTTCTCACGGAGGTGGGCCACGGTCTCCGCATTGCTGCCGGCGAAGTCCAGATACGCCACGGTCAGCTCGTCGACGACGGCGAAGGAGCCGGTGACGCCCTTGGGGGAGAGGTTGACCGTGCCTTCGCCGTCCAGGGGCGCGGTCGCGGTGAAGAAGATGTGCTGTTCCTCGATGAAGGTCCTGAGTCGTCCGTCGATCCGTTCGTAGATCTTTCCCATGGCGGCCATTGTCGTCGCCAACTCGCGCGACGGGAAAGCCGTTTCGACCGGTGGGACGGTCCGTCGGCCGGGGGCGTCGCGTCCCGGCCGGTCCCGACCTGCCGGGACGTCGTCCGAACCTCCGCGGCACGCCGCTCACCAGCACCTTTGACAAAACATACGGAGCACTGCATAGTTATACCCATCAGTGATTGCACCTTAAGGAGAAACCCGTGACCGAGCGCGTCGTACTCGCTTACTCGGGCGGCCTGGACACCTCCGTCGCCATCGGCTGGATCGCCGAGGAGACGGGCGCCGAGGTCATCGCCGTCGCCGTGGACGTCGGCCAGGGCGGCGAGGACCTGGACGTGATCCGCAAGCGCGCGCTCGCCTGCGGTGCCGTCGAGGCCGAGGTCGCGGACGCCAAGGACGAGTTCGCCGAGGGATACTGCCTCCCGGCGATCAAGGCCAACGCCCTCTACATGGACCGCTATCCGCTGGTCTCGGCCCTCTCCCGGCCGGCCATCGTCAAGCACCTGGTCGCCGCGGCAGAGAAGCACGGCGCCGGCATCGTCGCCCACGGCTGCACCGGCAAGGGCAACGACCAGGTCCGCTTCGAGGCCGGCATCTCCGCGCTCGGCCCGGACCTGAAGTGCATCGCCCCGGTCCGCGACTACGCGATGACCCGCGACAAGGCGATCGCCTTCTGCGAGGAGAAGAACCTCCCGATCGCGACCACCAAGAAGTCCCCGTACTCCATCGACCAGAACGTCTTCGGGCGCGCCGTCGAGACGGGCTTCCTGGAGGACATCTGGAACGCGCCGATCGAGGACATCTACGAGTACACCGAGAACCCGGCCGCCCCCCGGGAGGCCGACGAGGTCGTCATCTCCTTCAAGGAGGGCGTCCCGGTGGCCATCGACGGCAAGCCCGTCACCGTCCTCCAGGCCATCCAGCAGCTCAACCAGCGGGCCGGCGCCCAGGGCATCGGTCGGCTCGACATGGTCGAGGACCGGCTCGTCGGCATCAAGTCCCGTGAGGTGTACGAGGCCCCGGGCGCGATCGCGCTGATCACCGCCCACCAGGAGCTGGAGAACGTCACCGTCGAGCGCGAGCTGGCCCGCTACAAGCGGCAGGTCGAGCAGCGCTGGGGCGAGCTCGTCTACGACGGCCTGTGGTTCTCGCCGCTCAAGCGCGCCCTGGACGGCTTCATCGAGGAGGCCAACCAGCACGTCACCGGCGACATCCGGATGACCATGCACGCGGGCCGCGCCGTCGTCACCGGCCGCAGGTCCGAGCAGTCGCTCTACGACTTCAACCTCGCCACCTACGACTCGGGCGACACGTTCGACCAGTCCAAGGCGCAGGGCTTCATCGAGATCTTCGGCCTGTCCTCGAAGATCGCGGCGAAGCGCGATCTGCAGGCATAGCCTGATACCGACCTGGCCTGACCCTCCGTGGTCACGTCACCGCCTCCCCGGCCCTCCGTGCGGGGAGGCGGTCGCACATCCACCCCTTGTTCTTCCGAGGAGCACGCAGTGAGCAACGGCAACGGCACCAGCGACGTCCGCCTCTGGGGCGCCCGCTTCGCCGACGGTCCGGCCGAGGCGCTGGCCAAGCTGTCCGCCTCCGTCCACTTCGACTGGCGGCTCGCGCCGTACGACATCGCCGGCTCCCGTGCCCACGCACGCGTGCTGAACAAGGCGGGCCTGCTCACCCGGGACGAGCTGGACCGCATGATCGCCGGGCTCGACCGGCTGGAATCCGACGTCGCGGACGGTACGTTCACCGGTACCGTCGCCGACGAGGACGTGCACACCGCGCTGGAGCGGGGCCTGCTGGAGCGGCTCGGCCCGGACCTCGGCGGCAAGCTGCGGGCCGGACGGTCCCGCAACGACCAGATCGCCACGCTCTTCCGGATGTACCTGCGCGACCACGCCCGGATCATCGGCGGCCTGATCGCCGAGCTCCAGGGCGCCCTGGTCGGCCTCGCCGAGGCGCACCCGGACGTCGCGATGCCCGGCCGCACCCACCTCCAGCACGCCCAGCCGGTGCTCTTCGCCCACCACGTGCTGGCGCATGCGCAGGCCCTGTCCCGGGACGCCGAGCGGCTGCGCCAGTGGGACGAGCGGACCGCGGTCTCCCCGTACGGTTCCGGTGCCCTCGCCGGTTCGTCGCTCGGCCTGGACCCGGAGGCGGTCGCCGCGGAGCTGGGCTTCGGACGCGGCTCGGTCGGCAACTCGATCGACGGCACCGCGTCGCGCGATTTCGTCGCCGAGTTCGCCTTCATCACCGCGATGATCGGGGTGAACCTCTCCCGGATCGCGGAGGAGGTCATCATCTGGAACACGAAGGAGTTCTCCTTCGTGACGCTGCACGACGCCTTCTCCACCGGCTCCTCGATCATGCCGCAGAAGAAGAACCCGGACATCGCCGAGCTGGCCCGGGGCAAGTCCGGCCGGCTGATCGGCAATCTGACCGGCCTGCTGGCCACGCTGAAGGCCCTCCCGCTCGCCTACAACCGGGACCTCCAGGAGGACAAGGAGCCGGTCTTCGACTCCTGCGACCAGCTGGAGGTCCTGCTGCCCGCCTTCACCGGCATGATGGCCACCCTGACCGTCCATCGCGAGCGCATGGAGGAGCTGGCGCCGGCCGGATTCTCGCTCGCCACCGATGTCGCCGAGTGGCTGGTCAAGCAGGGCGTCCCGTTCCGGGTCGCGCACGAGGTCGCGGGTGCGTGCGTCAAGGAGTGCGAGCAGCACGGCATCGAGCTCGACCAGCTGACCGACGAGCAGTTCGCCAAGATCTCCGAGCACCTGACCCCCGAGGTCCGCACGGTCCTGAACGTGCCCGGTGCACTCGCGTCCCGCAGCGGCCGCGGCGGCACGGCCCCGTCGGCGGTGGCCGTCCAGCTCGCCGAGGTGAAGGCGGACCTCGCGGTCCAGGAGGCGTGGACGGCCGCGAAGAACTGACCGGCGCACCGGACGGCGAGGCCGGGCAGGGGCGGGCGGCGCGGGTGCGTTGCCCGCCCTCCGGTTTCCGGGCGGCCGGGTTACGTTGATCTCGACGGGGGAGCGCATCCGACCGACGAGGAGCCCACGATGCCGTTCGCCAGGCTGGCCGCAGCCACGACGCCGACCGCCCACATCGGACTCGGCCTGGCGGCGGTCGGCAGACCCGGATACATCACTCTTCACCGCGACCGCGACCTGCCCGCCGACCGCGGCGTCGAGGCGCTGCGCGGGCGCACCCACGAGCTGCTGGACGCCGCCTACGCGCAGGGGGTCCGCTACGTCGACGTGGCCCGCTCCTACGGCCGTTCGGAGGAATTCCTCGCCGACTGGCTCCATGCGCACCCGGAGGCGGACGACGTCGTCGTGGGCAGCAAATGGGGCTACACCTACACCGCCGACTGGAACGTCGAGGCCGAGGCCCACGAGGTCAAGGACCACGGACTCGACACATATCTGCGCCAGCGCGCCGAGACGGACGCACTGCTCGGCGACCGGCTCGACCTCTACCAGATCCACTCGGTGACCGCGGACAGCCCCGCCCTCACCGACAAGGAACTGCACGCGCGGCTCGCCGAACTCGCCGCGGAGGGCGTCACCGTCGGCCTCTCCACCAGCGGGCCCGGCCAGGCCGACGCCATCCGGGCCGCCCTCGCCGTCACGGTCGACGGCGAGTCGCTGTTCCGTACCGTCCAGGCCACGTACAACGCCCTGGAGACCTCGGCCGGGGCGGCGCTCGCGGAGGCGCACGACGCCGGGCTCACGGTGATCATCAAGGAGGCCGTGGCGAACGGCCGGCTGGCGGGCACGGACGCCCCGGCGGTGATCCGGGAGATCGCCGCCGAGGCGGGCCTGGGCGCCGACGCGATCGCGCTGGGCTTCGTCCTGCACCAGCCATGGGCGGGTGTGGTGCTCTCGGGCGCGGCGACCGTCGACCAGCTCGCCGGGAACCTGCACGCGCCCGTCGTCGACCTGGACGAGGAACGGCGCTCCCGGCTCGACGCCCTGGTGGAGGAACCGGAGGCGTACTGGCGCCACCGGGCCTCGCTGCCCTGGAGCTGAGCCCCGGGCCGGGCCGGGGAACGTCGCCCGGGCGTGGCCGCTCCGCCTGTCACATCGGCGGCCCCGGTTCCGTCGGAACAGTGACGGAACACTGGGGAGGAAGACGACTGTGGACGCACACGAGACCCTGGCGGAACGGTTCGAGGAGAACCGGGACCGGCTGAGGGCGGTGGCCCATCGGATGCTCGGCTCGACGAGCGAGGCGGAGGACGCGGTCCAGGAGGCATGGATCCGGCTCAGCCGCTCCGACAGCAGGGCGATCGACAACCTGGGCGGCTGGCTGACGACGGTGGTGGGCCGGGTGTGCCTGGACATGCTGCGCGCCCGGCGTTCCCGGCGCGAGGAACCGCTGGACGCCCGAGCGCCCGGGACGGGCGCACCGGTGCTCGGGGCCGGGCCGGATGCCGACCCCGAGCAGCAGGCGCTCACCGCCGACTCGGTCGGTCTGGCGATGCTGGTGGTGCTCGAAACGCTGGACCCCGCCGAGCGGCTCGCCTTCGTCCTGCACGACATGTTCGCCGTGCCCTTCGACGAGATCGCCCGCATCGTGGACCGCACCCCGGCCGCTGCCCGGCAGCTCGCCAGCCGGGCCCGGCGCCGGGTACGGGGAGTTCCCCCGGTGCCGGACCCCGGCCACGCGCGCAGGCGCGAGGTCGTCGACGCGTTCCTGGCCGCCGCCCGGGGCGGCGACTTCGCGGCACTGCTCGCGGTGCTCGACCCGGACGTGGTCCTGCGGCCCGACGCGGACGCCCCGGTGCGGGGCGCGGCCGCGGTCGCCCGCCGGGCGACCATGTTCGCCCCCTTCGCCCGGTCGTCGCGGCACGCACTGGTGGACGGCGCCCCGGCCGTGATCGCCACGACCGGGGACGGCGGGTTCTCCGTCATGACCTTCACCGTCGTGCGGGGGAGGATCGTCGAGATGTCCGTGGTCGGCGACCCGAGCGGACTGCCCGGCCTCGACCTGACCGTCCTCGACGACTGACGACTGACGACTGACCACCGGCGGCCGTCGACGGTGCTCGGGCCGGGGCCCGGGGCGGCGCGCGGTGCGGGGTGGGCGGGGGACGGCGGCCGCATCGGGCGGCCGGGCCCGCGGGGCGCGGCTTCCCGCCCCGGCCCGGGGCCCGCCCCACCCGCGCGACGAGCGGCGCGGGGTCGCCCGGGAGCGGTCCCGGACGCGGGCCGAACCGGGGACGGAATAGGACATCGGCCTCGCGCTCCCGTGGGCGCGTCGATAGTTCATGAGACATTCATGTCTCACATGGGTTATCGTCGTCTCATGACTGTGGACCGTGAACAGGTGCTGCGCAGCGCCGC
Source organism: Streptomyces sp. NPDC056061 (assembly GCF_042266885.1). Taxonomy (NCBI): domain Bacteria; kingdom Bacillati; phylum Actinomycetota; class Actinomycetes; order Kitasatosporales; family Streptomycetaceae; genus Streptomyces; species Streptomyces sp. NPDC056061. Next base: position 60,043 of record NZ_JBHJWQ010000018.1, read on the forward strand.
CGCTCTGCTGACCCGTAGATCGACCGCCACCATGGACGAGGTGGCCAGAGCCGCGGGCATCGGGCGCGCCACCCTGCACCGGCACTTCGCGGGACGAGACGCCCTGGTCAAGGCCCTGGAGAACCTGGGCATCCAGGAAGTCGAAGCGGCTCTGGACGCCGCCGCGCTCGACCGGGGCACGTCCGAGGAGGCCCTGCGCCGGCTGATCGCGGCCGTCGAGCCGAGCGCCGGGCTGCTCTCCTTCCTCGTCACCGAGAACCAGCTCTTCGAGGGTGACGTGGTGAACGAGGGCTGGGACCGGCTCGACGCCCGGGTCTCCGCCTTCTTCCGCCGGGGCCAGGAGCGCGGGGAGTTCCGGATCGACCTCACCCCCGCCTGGCTGACCGAGGCCCTCTACGGGCTCGTCTCCAGCGGCGCCTGGGCCGTCCAGGCGGGCCGGGTCGCCGGCCAGGACTTCTCGTACATGATCGCCGAGTTGCTGCTCGGCGGAGCACGCCGGAGCGTGGAACGATGAGCACACTCGACCGGCATGCCGAGGCCCCGCAGGAGTTGCGCCGTCCCGGGCGGTGGGTCGCCCTGGCCGTCCTTGTCCTCGCGGTACTGCTGGTGGCCGTGGACGCCACCGTCCTCGGCCTCGCCACCCCGTTCCTCACCGAGGACCTCAAGCCGTCCGGCACCCAGCTGCTCTGGATCGGCGACGTCTACTCCTTCGTCATCGCCGGTCTCCTGGTCTCCATGGGCAGCCTCGGCGACCGCATCGGGCGCAAGAAGCTGCTGCTGTGCGGCGCGATCGCGTTCGGCGCGGTCTCCGTGCTCAACGCGTACGCGAGCAGCCCCGAGATGATGATCGTGGCGAGGGCGCTGCTCGGCGTGGCGGGCGCCACCCTGATGCCGTCCACACTCGCCCTGATCCGCAACCTCTTCCACGATCCGCGCGAGCGCAGTCTCGCCATCGGCATCTGGGGAGCCATGGCCTCCGCGGGCGCGGCCGTCGGCCCCGTCGTGGGCGGATTCCTCCTGGAACACTTCTGGTGGGGCTCGGTCTTCCTCATCAACCTGCCCGTCATGGCCGTTCTCGTGGTCGTCGGCTTCAAGATGATCCCGGAGTCGAAGAACCCGGCGCCGGGGCCGTGGGACCTCCCCAGCGTGGCGCTCTCGTTCATCGGCATGATCGGTGTCGTCTACGCGGTCAAGGAGATGGCCGCGCACGGAGTGGGCTGGGGCCCCGCCGTCGCGGGCCTGGGCGGACTGGCAGCGCTCGGCTGGTTCGTGCGCAGGCAGCTCACGCTCCCCGCGCCCCTGCTGGACATGCGGCTCTTCCACCACCGCGGCTTCTCCGGCGCGGTCCTGGCCGACCTGCTGACCATCCTCGGCCTGTCCGGGCTCGTCTTCTTCCTCTCCCAGTTCCTGCAACTGGTGCAGGACCGCCGCCCGCTGGAGGCGGGACTCGCCGAACTGCCCGCGGCCGTCGGCGCGGTCGTCGCGGGACTGATCGCGGGCCGGGCGGCCCGCCGCTACTCCGTGCGGTCGGTGGTGGCGGGCGGGCTCGCGGCGATCGGGCTGGCGCTCGCCGCGGTCACCGTGATCCACAAGGAGACCGGCTACCCGCTGCTCGGCGCGACGCTACTGGTCGTCGGCCTCGGCGCGGGCTTCGCCTTCACCGTCACCGCCGACGTGATCCTCTCCAGCGTCCCGAAGGAACAGGCGGGCGCGGCGGGCGCGGTCTCCGAGACGGCGTACGAACTCGGCGCGGCCCTGGGCATCGCCCTGCTCGGCTCCGTCGTCACCGGCGTCTACCAGACCTTCCCCACGCCGAGGGGCATCCCGTCCGGCAGCGCCGCCGCGGCCCACGACTCACTGGGCGGCGCCGTCGAAGCGGCCCATGGCCTGCCGGCCGGACAGGCGGAGGCACTCGTCTCCGCGGCGCAGGAGTCCTTCGTCGACGGGCTGCGGCTCGCGGCGGCAGGCGGCGCGGCGGTGCTGCTGGCGACGGCCGTCGCGGCCTGGTTCCTGCTGCGCGGCCAGAAGCTGGAGGAGGGCATCGAGCACCCGTAGCCGACCGCCCCGCCCCGTCCCCGCGGTGCTCCAGCAGCACGGAAGGGCCCGTACCCACGAACCGGTGGGTACGGGCCCTTCCGTGCTGCCGCTCGCCGCGCGTCGGTTCAGGCGGCCTTCGCCTTCGTTGCGTACATGTCCACGTACTCCTGGCCGGAGAGCCGCATCACCTCGGCCATCACGGAGTCGGTCACCGCCCGCAGCACGTAGCGGTCGCGGTCCATGCCCTCGTAGCGGGAGAACTCCATGGGGGCACCGAAACGGACCGTCACCTTGCCGGGACGGGGCAGACCGGACCCGGTGGGCTGGAGCTTATCCGTGCCGATCATCGCGAACGGCACCACGGGCGCGCCCGTCATCAGCGTCAGCCGCGCGATGCCGGTACGGCCCCGGTAGAGGCGGCCGTCGGGGGAGCGGGTGCCCTCCGGGTAGATCGCGAACGCCTTGCCCTGCTCCAGCACGCGACGACCCGTCATCAGTGCCGCGACACCGCCCCGGCCGCCGTCCCGGTCCACCGGGATCATGCCGCAGCCGGTGAAGAACCAGGCCATCGCCCGGCCCTTGAGTCCCTTGCCCGTCACGTACTCGTCCTTGCCGATGTAGAACACCGGCCGGTCGCAGCAGAGCGGCATGATCATCGAGTCGATGAACGTCAGGTGGTTGCCCGCGAGGATCACCGGACCGTCCCCGGGGATGTTCTCCACTCCCTCCACCTGGGGGCGGAACATCAGGCGCAAAAACGGTCCGAGCACTGCCTTGATGAGTGCGAGTCGGGACAACGGTTCCTCCGGTGTAGTGGCCGGGCGGCCGGGACGCGGATCGTGGCGGTCCATGCAGGTGAGGACGATACTCGCGGGTTCCCGCCGATCGCACATCGGGTTCATCCAACGGATGGCGGGTGTTGACACGTGTTTCCGCCAAGTTCGTCCAGCTGCCGTTCCCTCGACGGTACGACTGCCTACGCTCGGGCCGCGTCCGACAGGTGCGAGACATCACACGCGAGGAGCATTCATGACAGAGCGCGCGCAGTCAGGTCCCGGCCGCCGAACCATGCTGGGTGCGGGTGCCGCCGTGCTGGGCGCGGCCGCCCTCGGGACGGCCGCCGCCCCGGCCGGTGCCGCCCCGGCCACCGGCAGCGCCCCCGCGCAGTCGGGCGGACACCGCTTCCGCCTCGACCTGCCGGTGCCCACCGTCATCGGCCATCGCGGCACCAGCGGTTACCGGCCGGAGCACACCCTCGGCTCCTACCAGCTCGCGCTCGACATGGGCGCGCACGTCATCGAGCAGGACCTGGTGCCGACCAGGGACGGCCACCTGGTCTGCCGGCACGAGAACGACATCACCGCCACCACCGATGTCGCCGCACACCCCGAGTTCGCGAGCCGCAGGACCACCAAGGAGGTCGACGGCGTCTCCCTCACCGGCTGGTTCACCGAGGACTTCACCCTCGCCGAACTGAAGACGCTCAGGGCCACCGAGCGCATCCCCGGCACCCGGCAGAAGAACACGCTCTACGACGGCCGCTGGGAGATCCCCACCTTCGAGGAGGTCCTGCGCTGGGCCGACCGCGAGGGACGCCGACGCGGGAAGCCGGTCTGGCTGTACGTCGAGACGAAGCACCCCACCTACTTCCGCGGCCTGGGCCTCGGGCTGGAGGAGCCGCTCGTCAAGCTGCTGCGCCGCTACAACCGCCACCGCAGCCAGTCGCCGCTCATCCTCCAGTCCTTCGAGCCCAGCAGCATCCAGCGGCTCTCCCGGCTGGTCGACACCCCCGGCGTCGTCCTCCTCTCCGGAGCGGGCGAGCGCCCGTGGGACTTCGTCGTGTCGGGCGACCCGCGCATCGTCGCCGACCTGGTGAAGCCCGAGGGACTGAAGTGGATCGCGTCCTACGCCCAGGGGATCGGCCCCACCCTGGACCTGATCATCCCCAAGGACTCCTCGGGACGGCTCACCGAGCCGACCACCCTGGTCCGCGACGCGCACGCCCGCGGTCTGGTCCTGCACCCGTACACCATGCGCAACGAGAACACCTTCCTGCCCGCCGACTTCCGGCGCGGCACGGACCCCGCCGCCTACGGCGACGCGTTCGGCGCCTTCCAGGCGTACTTCGCGACGGGCATCGACGGGATCTTCTCCGACAACCCGGACACCGCGCTTCTCGCCGCCGCGGACTTCACCGCACGGTGACCCCGGCGAGGACGCGGTAGCGGCGTCACCACCCGTCCGGGAAATGCCCCGGGCGGGTGGTGCGCGCCGGATACGGCAACCGGCCGTCGGCGCGACGGCGTCGGCCCGTGCATGACGCTTCTTGACCTCGCACCCGCCGGGCCGCCCGGTGACCCCGCGGCCGTCGTCCACGCCCTCCGCCCGCTGGTGAGCGCCGAGGCCATGGCCGAGGCGGCCGCCTCGGCGACCGGCGCGGCGATCGACCCCGCCGATCTCGAACAGGCCGTCTGGCTGCGGCTGCTGGAACGCCTGGCGCGCGACGCGCCACCGGCCCGCGGGGGCCGCTGGGTGCGGGACACCGTACGGGCGGAGGCCCGCCGGGCCCGACGCACCGCACGGCGCGAACGCCCCTACCGCGACGAGACCCTCGCCGACCCGTCCGACTGCCCCGAGCGGATCGCCGTCGGCGCCGACGAACGCCGGGTGCTGCGTGCCGCGGTGGAGCGGCTGCCCGGCCGGTGCGCCCGGCTGCTGTCGGCGATGCTCGCCCCGGGTGACCCGACCTACCGGGAAATCGCAGGGAAGTTGGGTATGTCACAGGGGAGTTTGGGCCCAGTCCGTTCCCGATGCCTTGGATGTCTGCGCAGAATGCTCGCGGCGGAGGTTGTCGCTCCTGTTCCCCGGGAAAGGAGCGTGAGACAACCGGTGGATCAGGTGGGCGGAGGCATGCGCACATGGGCATGAGTGTGATCATCTCGGCGGCGACGGCGCAGGACGCCGAAGAGATCTTGAAGCTTCAGTACCTCTGTTTCCAGAGCGAGGCGGAGCTCTACGGGAACTACCGGATCGACCCGCTCGTCCAGACGCTCGACTCGGTGCGCGCCGAGATCGCCACCCAGTTGGTGTTCGTGGCACGGCTGGGCGACGAGGTCGTCGGCTCGGTCCGCGGTTCCACCGACCGGGACGGCACCGGGCAGATCGCCCGGCTCTGCGTCCACCCCCGGCTCCAGGGGCACGGCCTCGGCGCCCGGCTGCTGCGAGCGGCGGAGTCGGGACTCGCCGACGAGCGCTCGGCCACCCGCTTCCGGCTCCACACCGGACACCGCAGCGAGGGCAATCTGCGGCTGTACCAGCGCGCGGGGTACACCGCGGTGGGCAACGAGAAGGGCGGGGACGGTGTCCTGATGATCCTGCTGGAGAAGGACGCGGCAGCACCCGCGTACGTGACCAGCGCCTGATGCGGTGACACGCCGGGCCCGATCGCTGCCCCTTCGTGCCCGGCCGGGCGCGAAGGGGTCACGAACTCCTGGACCGGCGCAGCCACATCATTCCGGTGACGGGCAGGATCACCGGGATGAACAGGTAGCCCATGCCGTAGTCGGACCAGACGGTGGAGTCCGCGAACGCCGACGGCGCCACCCACGTCCAGGTCCCCACGATCAGCACACCCAGCAGTTCCGCGGCGCAGCACACCAGGGCCGACCGCCGCGCCCGCTCGCCGCCGCGCACCAGCGAGTAGGTGATGAAGCCGTACACGACGGCGGCGACGGCCGACAGCACGTAGGCCAGCGGCGCCTTGTCGAAGTCCAGGATCATCTGCACGATCGACCGGGACGCGGCGGCGACGGTGAACACCCCGTAGAACCAGACCAGCACCCGGCCGGGGCCGGTGCCGAGGTCGAAGGGCTGCTTCTCGGCGGTGCCCGTCGCGGGGGAGCGGTCGGTGTCGGTCACGGTCAGTTTCCCCAGATGTCGTAGAGCCGCACTTCGAGGACGGCCAGCACGACCGCGCCCGCCGCCACCGTCACCGAGCCCCACCGGGTCCGCTCGGAGAGCGACAGGATCCCGGCCGCGGGCACGGCGAGGAAGGCCCCGATCAGATACGCGATGAAGATCGCCATGCTCTGTTCCGGCCGCTCGCCGCGGGCCAGTTGAACGACGCCCACCACCAGCTGGGCCAGCGCCAGCAGCAGGACCACGGCCATTCCGATGAAGTGCCAGTCCTTGGTCGGCTGGTCCCGGTACGCGGCGAGTCCGCACCAGGCGGCGAGGGCGAGCGCGGTCACGGCGACCGCGACCGTCAGGGCGTCAAGCATGAGGCGAGGGTATTACGCGACGATGTGCGCCCCGTTCGCGCCCCCGCCGGACGTCCGTGCCGGACGTTCGTGCCGGACGTCCGTACCGGACCGGTGACCACCGCGGCGGCCGTGGTCTTGGCCACAACGGACAATTCCCCGGAGTGGGGCACCGGCACGGTCGTGACCAGTGGTTTCGGTGCGTTTGTGCAGGTCACGGCCCCAAGGGCGGGATGTGCGATGCCTCGTCGGACCGGTGTACACGCTTGTCCACGTCTGTCCGGCATCCGGACAGACGGATGGCGCGGAACGGACTGTCTGTTTTACTGGGGCCCATGACCACGACGAGCAGCCGCACCCTTGCGACCGAGGCGATCACGACGCCCGGTGCTCGTTGTATGTGTCGAATGCGCGCCTTCTGAGGGCCCCCGCCCGATCCTCGCGCCCCGAAGCGAGACCGAGCCCGCCGCCGTCCGCACCCAGCGGATCGAGCCCGTCCGAGCACCGCTGTCCGGCCGCCGTGCCGTCCCCCAGCCATGCCGAGTCACGCTCGGAACGTCCGATCGGAACGTCCGAACAGTCTCATCAGACGAATGCCCCGTGCCCGGCGGACACCTCGCCGCGCACTCGACAGTGACGGAAACCCTGTGATCACCACTACGGGCCTCACGAAGGTCTACCAGTCGCGCGACCGCGAGGTCACCGCCCTGGACGGCGTCGACCTGCACGTCCGGGAGGGCGAGGTGTACGGCGTCATCGGCCAGAGCGGCGCCGGGAAATCGTCCCTCATCCGATGCGTCAACCTCCTGGAACGTCCCACGTCCGGCACCGTGACCGTGGCCGGCCAGGACCTCACCGCGCTCGCCGGCCGCGGCCGACGGGCCGGCAAGGAACTGCGCCGGGCACGCAGCCGCATCGGCATGGTCTTCCAGCACTTCAACCTGCTGTCCTCCCGCACCGTCCGGGCCAACATCGAACTGCCGCTGGAAATCCTCGGCGTCGACGCCAAGGACCGCTCCCGCAAGGCCCTCGAACTCCTCGACCTGGTCGGTCTCGCCGACAAGGCCAAGGTCTACCCCGGACAGCTCTCCGGCGGCCAGAAGCAGCGCGTCGGCATCGCCCGCGCACTGGCCGGCGATCCCAAGGTGCTGCTCTCCGACGAGGCCACCTCCGCGCTCGACCCGGAGACCACCCGCTCGATCCTCCAACTGCTGCGCGACCTCAACCAGCAGCTCGGTCTCACCGTCCTGCTCATCACGCACGAGATGGACGTCGTCAAGACCGTCTGCGACTCCGCCGCGCTGATGCGCAAGGGGCGCGTCGTCGAGTCCGGCACCGTCGGCGAGCTGCTCGCCACCCCCGGCTCCGAACTCGCCCACGAACTGTTCCCCGTCGGGGGCGCCGCCTCCGGCCCCGACCGTACCGTCGTCGACGTCACCTTCCACGGCGACTCCGCCACCCAACCGGTGATCTCGCAGCTCTCCCGCACGTACAACATCGACATCTCGATCCTGGGCGCCGCGATGGACACCGTCGGCGGCAGGCAGATCGGCCGGATGCGCATCGAACTGCCCGGACGCTTCGAGGACAACGTCGTCCCGATCGGCTTCCTGCGCGAGCAGGGCCTCCAGACCGAGGTCGTGACCGCCGACGCCGCGGACGTCCCCGCACAGACCCCCGCCCCGCTCACCAAGGAGGTGGCGAAGTGACCTGGTCGGACATGCAGCCCCTGCTCGTCCAGGGGACCGTCGACACCCTCTACATGGTGCTCTGGTCCACCGTCGTCACCGTCCTGGTCGGGCTGCCGCTGGGCATCCTGCTGGTCCTCACCGACAAGGGCGGGCTGCTGCGGAACATCGCGGTGAACAAGGTGATCGGCGCGATCGTGAACATCGGGCGCTCACTGCCCTTCATCATCCTGCTGATCGCGCTGATCCCCTTCACCACCTGGGTCGTCGGCACCTTCATCGGCCCCACCGCGATGATCGTGCCGCTGTCCATCGGCGCCATCCCGTTCTTCGCGCGCCTCGTCGAGACCGCCGTCCGGGAGGTCGACCACGGACTCGTCGAGGCCGTCCAGTCGATGGGCGGATCCATTCCGGTCATCGTCCGCAAGGTCCTGCTGCCGCAGGCGCTGCCCTCGCTCGTCTCCGCCGTCACCACCACCGTGATCGTGCTCATCGGCTACTCCGCGATGGCCGGCGCGGTCGGTGGCGAGGGGCTCGGCTCCAAGGCCGTCACCTACGGATACCAGCGCTTCGACAACCAGTTCATGCTCATCACCGTCGCGCTGCTCGTCGTCATCGTGACCGTGATCCAGCTGATCGGCGACGGAGCCGTACGGCTGCTGGCCCGCCGCGGCCGCACCACCACCTGAGACTTTCTCCTCCAGAGCCCGAACTCCTTGTCCGGGCGCACCACCCTCACCGAAAGAGGCACTTTTCGTGCGCAAGAACACCAAGATCGCCGCAACCGCCGCCGTCACCGCCGCCCTGGCCCTGGGCCTCGGCGCCTGCGGCACGGACTCCGACCCCGCGTCCAAGAGCGGCACGGGTGCCGAGGCCGACACCTCCAAGGCGCTCGTCGTCGCCGCGTCCCCGACGCCGCACGCCGACATCCTCGACTTCGTCAAGAAGAACCTGGCGGAGAAGGAGGGCCTCAAGCTGGAGGTCAAGGAGTTCACCGACTACGTCCTGCCGAACACCGCCACCGAGACCGGCCAGGTCGACGCCAACTTCTTCCAGCACCAGCCGTACCTCGACGACTTCAACAAGAAGAAGAACACCCACCTGGTCTCCGTCGGCACCGTCCACCTGGAGCCCCTCGGTGTCTACTCCAAGAAGATCGACGACATCAAGGACATCAAGGCCGGCCAGACCATCGCCGTGCCCAACGACACCACCAACGAGGGCCGCGCCCTCCAACTGCTCGCCCAGAACGGTCTGATCACCCTCAAGGCAGGCGTCGGCACCGATGCCAGTCTGAGCGACATCACCGACAAGAAGGGCCTGGAGTTCAAGGAGCTGGAGGCCGCCACGGTGCCCCGCGCCCTGAACGACGTCGACGCGGCCGTCATCAACGGCAACTACGCCATCGAGGCCGGCCTCAAGCCCACCAAGGACGCCCTGGCCACGGAGAAGGCCGACGGCAACCCCTACGCCAACATCGTCGTCGTGAAGAAGGGCAACGAGAAGGACGCCCGCGTCGAGAAGTTGGTGAAGCTGCTGCACTCCGACGAGGTCAAGAAGTACATCGAGGACACCTACCGGGGCTCGGTCGTCCCGGCCTTCGGCACGGCAGCCAAGTCCTGACCCCCGCACGGCTCTTGTCCGACGAGCCCCGCGCACCCCGAGCACGGGGGCGCGGGGCTCCGTCGTGCGGACCCGGCCATGCGCGCCCTCGCCCGGATGCTGCATGCTGTGCCTTTACACGGTCTTCGGCATGGAGCTGCGCATGACTTCCACCTTCCCGGACATCTCCATCAGCACGGACCGGTTGGTGCTGCGCCCGTTCGACATGGTGGACGTCCCCGCGTACATCGAGATGATGAACGACGAACTCGTCACCGCGTGGATCGACGCCCCCCACCCCTACACCCAGGTCGATGCCGAACGCTGGGTCCGCCGGATCGCCCCCGCGCAGCGCACCGGCGGTGACGGCATCGTGCTCGCCGTCACCGAGTTCCTCACCCAGCGGCTCGTCGGCTCGGTCCGCCTGCGCGGCACCGACTGGCGCACCCTCGCCACCGAGGTCTCCTACATCACCGCTCCCTGGGCGCGCGGCGAGGGATACGCCACCGAGGCCGCGCTGGCGCTGGCGCAGTGGCTGTTCCGTGACCGGGGCTTCGAACGCATGGAACTGCGCACCCCCGCCGACAACACCTCCGCCCAGCAGGTCGCCCAGAAACTCGGCTGCATCAGCGAGGGCGTCCTGCGCAACGCCCGCATAGTCCGCACCCGCACCGAGGACGGGGGCTGGACCGACATCAGGACCGACCTGATCGTCTGGGGCCTGCTCCCCGAGGACCTCGAAGGCGTCGCCGAGCAACTCGCCGACGCGGGCGGCTACGGCGCCCACCACGACTGGAACTGACCGCCCCGGGTGCCGCGGGCGCCGCGGGCGCCGCACGAGCCTCAACGGGTACGCTCACCCTGCCCCTCCCTCACGCACATCCCCACCTGCGACAACTCCAGGAGACTGACGACAGATGGCCGATCGGGTCACGGTGATCGGCTGGGACGGCTCGCCACTGACCGGAGCGGCCACGGCTGCCCTCTCGGCCGCCACACTCGTCGCCGGAGCCGCCCACCACCTCGCACTGCCCGCGGTTCCCCCGCACGCCGAGCGGATCCGCTTGGGCTCCATCGACCTGGCCGCCCGCCGGATCGCCGGACACCGCGGCAGCGCCGTCGTCCTCGCCGACGGGGATCCCGGCTTCTTCGGCGTCGTGCGCAACCTCCGTTCACCCGAGCACGGCCTTGAGGTCGAGGTGGTGCCGGCCGTGTCGTCCGTCGCCACCGCCTTCGCCCGTGCCGGCATGCCCTGGGAGGACGCCCAGGTCGTCGTCGCCCACCCCCGCACCCTGCGCCGCGCCGTCAACGTCTGCCGCGCCCACCACAAGGTCGCCGTCCTGACCTCGCCCGGTGCGGGCCCCGCCGAACTCGCCCTGCTCCTCGACGGGATCCACCGCACCTTCGTCGTCTGCGAGGAACTCGGCACCGCGCGCGAACAGGTGAGCGTCGTGACCTCGGACCATGCCGCCGACCACGTCTGGCGCGACCCCAATGTGGTGATCGTCATCGGTGGCGGCACCGAGTCGCAGGCCGCCGGCTCCTGGATCGCCGGCCGGGACCCCGCCGGCCCCCGGGGAGTACGCGGCTGGGCGCTGCCCGCCGAGGCGTACCCCGCCGACACCGCGGCGGTGACCGGCGGTGCCGAGCGCGCCGGGAACGGCCGCGACACCCGTGACCAGAACGGCGAGGGCGAGTCGCCGGGGCTGCGTGCCGCCCAACTGGCCCGGCTGGGCCCCCGCACCGGCGACCTCGTCTGGGACATCGGTTGCGGCGGCGGGGCCCTGGCGGTGGAGGCCGCCCGCTTCGGCGCGGCCGTCCTCGCGGTCGACGGGGACCCGGCCGCCTGCGCCCGCACGGCCGCCGCCGCCCGCGCCTTCGGCGTCCAGGTCCAGGTCGTCGAGGGCCGGGCGCCGCAGGTGCTGGAGCGGCTGCCGGAACCCGATGTCGTACGGATCGGGGGCGGCGGGGTCCCCGTCGTCACCGCCGTCACCGAGCGACGGCCCGAGCGCATCGTGACCCACGCGTCGACGCGGGACGAGGCCGAGGCGCTCGGCGCGGCCCTCGCCGAGAACGGGTACGCCGTCCGGTGCTCGCTCCTCCAGTCCGTCGAACTCGACACGACTGCCTGGTCGGAGCGCGATCGCACGGTCGTGTTCCTGCTGTCGGCGCTCCGTTCGGACCGCGCCCCCTGACCCGGTCCCGGCGTGGCGCGAGGTAGGCTGGCCGATCGTTGCACCGCGGCTGGGCGTTCGTCGCTTCGTTCGTCAATGTCCGGAAAAGGGGACCGTTTTGGTCCCCGTTGTGGTACGGCAGGTCCCGGGACGCGCAACGTGGCGCAGTCCACAGCGGGTCGTGGCGAAATGGGCTGCCGCGGCGGCGAACGGCCGCGAGAATGCAGTATGTCCGCGTCCGTCTCGTGCCGCGTGGTGTGCCCGCTCGTTCTTGTCTGCGAGCGCCGGCGTGCCGTGGTCGGGCGTCCCGGGCGTAGGGCCGAAGAAGCACTGACGATGGGCGAGGGGTACGCATGAGTGACACCGGCCAGATCCCGGGTGAGGGACTGCCGGAGAGCGCGGGCACGGTGGAGCAGCCGGGCGTCGCCGCCCCGGACGGCCACACCTTCCTGGCCCCCTCCGAGCATGTGCCCGAGGACGACGATCTCCTGCTGATGCCGAGCCCCCAGGGCGCCTGGAGCGATCCGCAGACGGTGCCGGCCCCCGGCCAGTACCCCGAGGGCGCCCCCGGATACGCCACGGTGCCCGCGCAGGGCACCCCGCAGTCCGGCGCGGCGTACCCCCGGCCCGCCGACGCCCCGTCCGTGCAGTCCCGAGGACCGGTGCAGGTCCAGGAGGAGCCCGTCCACGCGCAGCACCCCGTCCAGGTGCCGGTCGCCGACGCGTACGCCGGACAGGACTCCGGTCCCGCCGAACCGGCGGCCGCGCATCCGGCGGCACCCGCACCGGCTCCGGCGGCCCAGCCCCAGCCCCAGCCCCAGGCAGCGGCGCGCCGGCCGCTGCACCGCGGTCCGGCCGTTGCCGACGGCGGGCCGTCCTACGGCGGGACGCCGACCGGCGGTGTGGTCCGTTCCCTGGCCGACCGCGGGCCCGCGGGCGCGCCCCGGATCCCGGCCCCCGCCCCGGCACCGCAGGCCGGACCGCCCACCGGCGGCCCCGAGTACTTCGAGGGCCCCGGTGGTGACGACGCGTCGGTGCTGCCGGGCCCGCAGCTCGGCCAGATCCTGCCGCAGGGCGGGAGCCCGTGGGGTGCCCAGGCACCGCAGTCGGCCGCCGCCCCGGCCGCCGGGGCGGAAACGGTTGCTCCGGAGCCGGTCGTGCCGGAGCCCGTTCCCCCGGTGACGGCGGTGCCCGAAGCAGCGGCCCCCGAGGCTGTCGCTCCGGAGCCGGACGTCGCGCAGGAAGTGCAGGAAGAGGCGGAAGCGCAGCCGGCGGCTGTGGCAGAGACAGCGGCAGTGGCGGAGACGGCAGCAGTGCCCGGGGCCGAGGCACCGGCAGCTCCGGAGCCGGTCTCCGAGCAGGCTTCCGCCGTCGTCGAGCCGACGACCGCGCAGGCCGCCCCTGAACCGGCCGCGGTGCCGCAGACCCCGAGCGCTCCGGTGCCCGCCCCGGCCGCAGACGCGACCGGGGCACCGGTCGACGAGTCCGCAGGCGCCGTCCCGCCGGAAGCCGTCGCAACGCAGGCAGCGGTGGCGGCAGTGGCTGAGGTACCGGACGCCGAGACACCGGCGGCCGAGACACCGGCGGCGGAGGCAGATGCGGCCGAGGCAGACGCGGCGGCCGAGGTCGATGCCGTGGATGAGGCACCCGTGCCCGTCGAGCCCGCCGCCGTGGCGGCCGTGGCTCCCGCGGCGCCCGCGGCTCCCGAGGAGGTTCAGCCCGGGGTGGCGGCCCCCGAGGCACAAGGCACGGAGCCCGAGGCGGTTGCGGAGGCCGCTCCCGTGGACGGGTTCGTGCCCGTGGAGGGTTCGGTGCCCACGACGCCGCACCTGGCCCCGTCGCCCGTCGAGGAGCAGCCCGCGTCGGCCGAGCCGGTGGCGGAGCCCGAAAGCGCGGCGATCGCCGTGGGGCCGGTGCCGGCCGACCGGACCGAGGCCGCGGAGGCCGCACCGGCCGCCGAACCCGGCGGGACGACCGCAGTGCACTCCGGAACCGGTCGGCCGGTTCCGGCGGCCGCGCAGGACGCGCCCGCCGAGGGCACCGAGGCACCCGCGCCCACCGAAACCGTCGAACACGCCCCCGCGCCCGCCGAGATCCCCGAGCAGGCCCCCGCGGCCGTTGCCGCCCCGGAGACCGAGGCGCCGACGCCCGTCGCCGCCGCGGGCACCGGAGCCGCCCCGGAGATCGACGGGACACCGGACAACACGGCGCCCGGACAGACCGCGCAGCCGGACGCGGGTCCGACCGATCCGCAGCCGCAGCCGCAGCCCGAGAGCCGGCCCGCACCCGAGGCCGCGCCGCAGCCCGCCGTCGAGGGGACGGAAGGCGAGGGGACGCCCGAGCCGGACGAGGCCGCCGTTCCCGCCACCCCGCCGGCCCCGGGATACGACGACGCCGAGCGCGAGGCCGTGCTGCGCGTCATGCGCGAGCGCCGTGACATCCGCAACGGTTTCCGCTCCGACCCGATCCCGCACGAGGTCCTGCTCCGGGTCCTCGAAGCAGCGCACACGGCGCCCAGCGTCGGCCACTCGCAGCCCTGGGACTTCGTCGTCATCCGCTCGGCGGAGACCCGTCGCTCCATGCACGAACTGGCCCAGCGTCAACGCGACGCCTACGCCAAGTCGCTGCCCAAGGGCCGGGCCAAGCAGTTCAAGGAACTGAAGATCGAGGCCATCCTCGACACTCCGGTCAACATCGTCGTCACCGCCGATCCCACCCGCGGCGGCCGGCACACACTCGGCCGTCACACCCAGCCGCAGATGGCGCCGTACTCCTCCGCGCTCGCCGTCGAGAACCTGTGGCTCGCCGCCCGCGCCGAAGGTCTCGGTGTCGGCTGGGTGAGTTTCTTCGACGAGCGCGAGATGGTCCGCGCCCTCGGCCTGCCCGAGCACCTCGAAGTCGTGGCGTACCTGTGCGTCGGTTACGTCGACGAGTTCCCCGAGGAGCCCGAGCTGATGCAGGCGGGCTGGTCGAAGCGCCGCCCGCTGTCCTGGGTGGTCCACGAGGAGACGTACGGGCGTCGTGCCCTGCCCGGCGAGGAGCCGCACGACCTGCTCCAGGAGACCATCGCCAACATCCGCCCGCTGGACGCCAAGGCGCTCGGCGAGGCGTGGGAGCGCCAGAAGCGGATGACCAAGCCCGCCGGTGCGCTCGGCATGCTGGAGATCATCTCCGCGCAGCTGTCGGGACTCTCCCGGATGTGTCCGCCGCCGATCCCGGAGCCCGCGGCCGTCGCGATCTTCGCGGGCGACCACGGGGTGCACGCCCAGGGCGTCACCGCCTGGCCCCAGGAGGTCACGGGCCAGATGGTCGCCAACTTCCTCGGCGGGGGAGCGGTCTGCAACGCGTTCGCGGCACAGGTCGGTGCCGAGGTCTGCGTGGTCGACGTCGGTGTGGCCATGGAGCTTCCCGCGACGCCCGGCCTGCTCCCGCGCAAGGTGCGTGCCGGGACCGCCGACTTCACGACCGGCCCCGCCCTCACCCGCGAGGAGGTCCTCGCCGCCGTCGAGGTCGGTATCGAGACCGCCCGCGATCTCGTCGCGGCGGGCAACAAGGGCCTGCTGATCGGTGAGATGGGCATCGCCAATACCACCGCGTCCGCCGCGCTGATCTGCGTGTACACGGGCATGGACCCGGCCGAGGTCACCGGACGGGGCACGGGCATCAACGACGAGATGCACGCCCGCAAGGTCGATGTGGTCCGGCGGGCCCTGGAGTTTCACCAGCCCGACCCGGCCGACCCGATCGGTGTCCTGGCCTCGGTCGGCGGCCTCGAACACGCGGCGATGGCCGGCTTCCTGCTCGGCGGGGCGTCGCTCCGTACGCCCGTCATCCTCGACGGGGTGAGCGCGGGCGCCGCGGCCCTGGTCGCGAGGGCGATCGCCCCCGAGGCACTCGCCGCCTGCATCGCGGGCCACCGCAGTGCCGAGCCCGGCCATGTCGCCGCGCTCAACAAGCTGGGACTGCGCCCGCTCGTCGACCTCGACCTGCGCCTCGGCGAGGGCACCGGAGCGCTGCTGGCGCTCCCGATCGTGCAGAGCGCCGCGCGGGCGATGCACGAGGTGGCGACGTTCGACACGGCGGGCGTCACGGAGAAGTAGGCGGCCGCCCCTGCCGCTCCCGAGCGGCAGGGGCGAGCCCACCGGCAGCACCCGGGGCGGCGTACCGAAGCGCGGCCGTACACCCCCGCCACCGGTTCGCGCCCCCGCCGTCCCGCCGCTTCGGTCCCGCCTGCCCCCACCACCGGTTCGCGCACCGGACCCGCCCCGGGCCGTGAACGCCCCGTCCCGCCGCTTCGGTCCCGCCTGCCCACGCAGCCACCACGTATCGTGGACCCACCCCACGCATCCGCACGTCACAGCCGCTCCACCGCCGCAGCGGCCGCCGCACTCCGACTCTGTACGAGGAGCCCGCACCGCCATGGCCGAGCACGCAGACCGCGCCGAACACCCCGCGTACCCCGTCGGACTGCGCCTCGGCGGCCGTCGCGTCGTCGTGGTCGGCGGCGGTCAGGTCGCCCAGCGCCGACTTCCCGCACTCATCGCGGCGGGCGCCGACATCGTCCTCGTCTCACCGGCCGCGACCCCGTCCGTCGAGGCGATGGCCGACGCGGGCGAGATCCGCTGGGAGCGCCGCCGCTACACCGACGGGGACCTGGCCGGCGCCTGGTACGTCCTCGTCGCGTCCGACGACACCGCGGCCAACGATGCGGCATCGGCCGAGGCCGAGCGCCACCGGATCTGGTGCGTCCGCAGCGACGACGCCGACGCCGCCACCGCGTGGACCCCGGCCACCGGGCGGGGCAAGGGCGTCACCGTCGCCGTTCTCACCGCCGACGCGCACGACCGCGACCCCCGCCACTCGGCCGCCGTCCGCGACGTCATCGTCGAGGCCCTGCGCGACGGCACCCTCGCCGCCCCCCACCACCGCGCCCGGACCCCCGGCGTGGCCCTGGTCGGCGGCGGCCCCGGCGACCCCGACCTGATCACGGTGCGCGGCCGCCGTCTCCTCGCCGAGGCCGATGTCGTGATCGCCGACCGCCTCGGGCCGCGCGATCTGCTCGACGAACTCCCGCCGCACGTCGAGGTGATCGACGCGGCGAAGATCCCGTACGGCCGGTACATGGCGCAGGAAGCCATCAACCGGGCGCTCATCGAGCACGCCAGGGCCGGCAAGGCCGTCGTGCGGCTCAAGGGCGGCGACCCGTTCGTCTTCGGCCGCGGCATGGAGGAGGCCCAGGCGCTCGCCGCCGAAGGCATCGCCTGCACCGTCGTCCCCGGAATCTCCAGTTCGATCTCCGTGCCCGGCGCCGCCGGAATCCCCGTCACCCACCGCGGCGTCGCCCACGAATTCACCGTCGTCAGCGGCCATGTCGCCCCCGACGACGCGCGCTCGCTGGTCGACTGGCAGGCTCTCGCCGCGCTGCGCGGCACCCTCGTGCTGCTGATGGCCGTCGACAAGATCGGCGCCATCGCCAAGGCCCTCATCGCGCACGGCAAGGCCCCCGAGACGCCGGTCGCCCTGGTCCAGGAAGGCACCACCGCCGCCCAGCGCCGGGTCGACGCGACGCTCGCGACCGTCGCCGAGCGCGTGGTCGCCGAGGAGGTGCGGCCCCCTGCCGTCATCGTCATCGGCGAGGTCGTCACGGTGGGCACGGACGTCGCGCCGGCTGCCGCCGAGTAGCCGGGGCGAGCACCGCCCCATCGAGTAACCAGCGGTAACAGTTCTCTCTCCGAGCGTTGGCACCACACACCGGACAAGGCAGTATCGAACCCGTGGCTGATCTCATCACCGTCGACGACCCCGACGACCCCCGTCTGCGCGACTACATCGGACTCACCGACGTCGAACTCCGGCGCAGGCGGGAGCCCGCCGAGGGGCTCTTCATCGCCGAGGGCGAGAAGGTGATCAGACGCGCCCGGCACGCCGGGTACGACATGCGCTCGATGCTGCTGTCGGCGAAGTGGGTCGACCTCATGCGTGATGTCATCGACGAGGTGCCGGCCCCGGTGTACGCCGTGAGCCCCGAGCTCGCCGAACGCGTCACCGGCTACCACGTGCACCGCGGCGCCCTCGCCTCGATGCAGCGCAAGCCGCTGCCGACCGCCGGGGAACTCCTGGCGTCGACGCGCCGGGTGGTCGTCATGGAGGCCGTCAACGACCACACCAACATCGGGGCGATCTTCCGCAGCGCCGCCGCCCTCGGCATGGACGCCGTGCTGCTCTCCCCGGACTGCGCCGACCCGCTCTACCGGCGCTCCGTCAAGGTGTCGATGGGGGCGGTCTTCTCCGTGCCCTACGCCCGTCTCGACACCTGGCCCAAGGCCCTGGAGACCGTACGGGAAGCCGGTTTCGAACTCCTTGCGCTCACCCCGGACGAGAAGGCGGACAGCATCGACCGCGCGGCGCCGCACCGGATGGACAAGGTGGCCTTGATGCTCGGTGCCGAGGGCGACGGACTGTCCACCCGGGCGCTCGTCGCCGCCGACCGCTGGGTGCGGATCCCGATGGCGCACGGCATCGACTCGCTGAACGTGGGGGCGGCCGCCGCTGTCGCGTTCTACGCCGTGGCATCGGGCCGCCCGCAGCCCTGACCGACTACCGCGACTGCGGGACCTCTACCCCGTCCGGCCCCGCCTCGTTCCCGTCCGGCCCGTGCCGCTGGGGCTCGACCTGGGTGTGGTTCGTGCCCAGCCCCCGGGCCGGACCCTGACACCCCTGTGCCACCGCGATGCCCAGCGCCACCAGCAGCGTCACCACGACGAAGACGACGAGACGCTGCCGCAGCAGCCGCGGATTGGCCGGACGCAGCCCCGTCGAGGTCCTGCGGGCCCCGGGCCGTGTGCCGGGCCTCCCGCCGGCGGCGGGCCTCCCGTTCGTCCCGTGCGCGCCGTTCGTCCCGTGGGGACGGGGTGAACGCCTGCCGGACCGTGTCGTGTCGCGCGCCGGCTGCCGAGGGCGCGAACCGCCGGTCCGGGACGGTCCGGAGCGCGACGGGGCAGTCTGCCGACCGCTCTGCGGCTGCGGCTGCCGCTGCTGCCGACGAGGCGCCGGGGGAGCCGTGCGCCGCGTCTGCTGCTCCGTGTGCGGGTCGTCGAGCCGCCCGGTCGGCCGGTCCAGCTCCCGCGCCGAACGCTGCACCGGCGGGCGGCTCTCGTGCAGTCCCTGCGCCTCCCTCGCCGCGATCTCCTTGAGCCGCATGGAGAGCTGGAGCGTGCTCGGGCGTTCCTCCGGGTCCTTCGCAAGACACGCGCTCACCAACGGCGCCAGCGCGTCGTGCACGTCGTACAGCTGCGGCTCCTCGTGCACCACGCGGTACAGCATCACTTCGGAACTGCCGTGTCCGAAGGGCGAGTCGGCCGTCGCCGCGTAGGCCAGCGTGGCACCCAGCGAGAACACGTCCGTCGCCGGTGTCACCGCCACGCCGCGCACCTGCTCGGGGGCGAGGAAGCCGGGGGAGCCGACCGCCGTGCCGACATGGGTGAGCGTGGACGCGCCGGTCGCCCAGGCGATCCCGAAGTCGATGATCCGCGGGCCCTTGGGGGAGAGCAGGATGTTCGACGGCTTGAGGTCGCGGTGGACGACCCCGGCCTCGTGGACAGCCACCAGCCCCTCGGAGAGCGCCGCCCCGATCGAGGCGACCTCGGCCGCCGACAGCGGGCCCTCCTCGGCCACCTTGTCATGGAGCGAGGGTCCCGGGACGTACTGCGTCGCGAACCACGGACGGTCCGCCTCCAGATCGGCGGCCACCAGACGAGCCGTGCAACCGCCGCGGATGCGCCGGGCGGCGGAGACCTCGCGCGCGAACCGCGAGCGGAACTCCTGGTCCTCCGCCAGGTCGGGCCGGATCACCTTCAGGGCCACCCGCTGCCCCCGCCGGTCCGAACCGAGGTAGACGACACCCATGCCGCCCGCCCCGAGTCGTCGGTGCAACCTGAACGAGCCGACGACACGCGGGTCCTCGCGTCGGAGCCGCATCATCGCCATGTTCTGCCCATCCCCGCTGCCTGGTACGCCTGACGAGGCACAGCTTACGTACCCGGCGCCCGGGGTGCTCAGAGGCCGCGCCCTCGCCCGGGGATCGTTTGCCGGTCCATGGCACGGCCCATGACGGCCGGTGAGGCCGCGCCCGCCCCCGGCACCGCACAGGACGGGACGTCAAATGAGTTGCGCAAGTACGCCGTTGATGCACCGTGCGCTGCCGCCCCGGGCGCCGCGGCGGTGGCCCCGGAAACCGGTTGCGCGCCCGCGCCGCGACGAACGGGCGGCGTACCGACGGGCCGCGGCCGTCCGTCGGGCCGTGACGAGTGAGTGACGTCACGGCCGCGGCGCCCCGCGGCGGCGGCCGATCCCTGCGGGTACCCCTCCGGGACGACCCGGGGGAGCCGGGTGCCCGATCTCCACCCAGGGGAGTACACCGGCTCGCAGCGGGTCCTCCTACGGGAGGCCCGTCATTCGGTACGCGGGCATGACGCCGTACCCCTCCCATGTCCCTAATCTTGAGGTCAAGCGGCGGGCGACGCACTCGTCCCCCGAGGTCACACGCTCGCCGCCCCAACATCGGTCAGGAGAGGGAACATGGCGGACACGGCATCGCGGAGCATGATCCGCACGCGGGAGAGCAGGCTCCACGCCGCGTTCGTCCGCAGCTCGCCGTCCGGCAGGCGCCACCCGCTGGTGGCGACGGCGATGGTCCTTCCCCTGGCGGCCCTGCTCGTGGTCGTCTTCGGCGGCTGGGACGCGGTGGTCACACAGGCGTCGTCCGTGGGCGTGATGCTGGGGCGCTGAGCGGCGCCCCGGGTCCGGAAGAGCGGTCCGGACCGGGACATCCGGCCAACAGCCCCGTGGGGACGGGGGTGCGGCGGACGGCAGCGTTTGTCCGGTCAGCTGGGGAGCTGACCGGACATCGCGCTGCCCCGGACCGGGGTCGGGCACGGGTACGCTCGGTCGTCACCCGCCGGGTGCGGGACCCCAGTCCGTCCGTCATCGGGGGAGACCTTGACCATCACCGTCGTGCGCGCGCTCGGGGTGCTGGCCCACCGGGCCGCCCACCCGCCGACGCCGACGGCCTGCGCCTGCCCGCCGCCGGAGACACTCGCGGACCGGGTCGACGGAACCGTGGTCCGCAGCGGACGGGTCGTCGCCAAGGCCCATGCCCCCGGCACCCGCCCGACGGACCTGCGCTCCCGCCTGGCCCTCGCGGGCCACCCCCGGCTGGCCGGCATCCTGCTCGCCCCACTGAGCCCCCGTCCCCGCGTGATCGACGGCCGCCCGGTCACCCTGTGGCCGCACGGGGAACCGGTCGACCCGGCCGATCCCGACGCCGCGCCCTGGGCCCGGGCCGCCGCTCTGCTGGCCGCCCTGCACCGGACCCCGCCCCTCTTCGACCTCCCGCCCATGAGGGGCCCCGCCAAGGCCGCGCTCGCCGTCGACCGGATGCGTGCCGCCCGGCCCGGCGACCCGGCCACCGCCCCCGTGCTCGCGGCCTGGCGCCGGCTGCCCGGCTGGGCCCGCGGCGAGGCGGCCCCGCCCGCGCACCGCTCACGCTTCCTCTGCCACGGCGACCTGCACCTCGGCCAACTCGTCCGCCACCCCGCCCCCGCCGGTCCCTGGCTGCTCATCGACATGGACGACGCCGGTCTCGGCGACCCTGCCTGGGACCTCGCCCGCCCGGCCGCCTGGTATGCGGCAGGGCTCCTGCCACCCGAGGTCTGGCTCCGCTTCCTGGACGCCTACCGGGCGGCGGGCGGCCCCGCAGTGCCCACCGGGGGCGACCCGTGGACCGAACTCGACGTCCCGGCCCGGGCCCTGACGGTGCAGGCCGCTGCGCTGGCGTTCGCCAAGTCCGCGGCCGAGGACCGGGACCCGGACGAGGTGGAGCACGCGATGATCGATGCCTGCGCCCGAATCGCCGCCCTCCCACCGCAGTTGGCCGCCGGACACACGTCGTAGGCTGAACCGACCGTCGGCGGCCATGTCTTCCGACGACGGCGACCCGACGGTGAGGAGTGAGCCGAACCATGCAGTGTCCCAAGTGCCACGCACCCATGCACACGTACAACCGCAACGGCCTACAGATCGAGCAGTGCAGCGGCTGCCGGGGGATCTTCCTCGACTACGGCGAGCTGGAGACCCTGACTCGTATCGAGGCGCAGTGGACGCAGCAGGCCCCGCCCGCCCCGCCCGCGCCACAGGCGTACCCGGCCGCCCCGGCGCCCGCCTGGGGCGCACCGCAGCACCACGGCGGCCACTACCGGCACAAGAGCTTCGGCCGCATGCTCTTCTCCTCCTGAGCGAGTCGGCATCGGCCGGTTCCCGACCGCGGGCCGGACGCCGTCCGTCCGGCCCGCGGCGTCCTTCGCCAGGACTCCGGCGTGTCGCGGAACCGATGCTCGGAGACGACGAAGCCCCGGTCGTCGGGACGACCGGGGCTTCGGATGGTGCGCGATACTGGGATTGAACCAGTGACCTCTTCCGTGTCAGGGAAGCGCTCTCCCGCTGAGCTAATCGCGCGGGGTGAACCTGCGTGTACTGCGTGCGCGATACTGGGATTGAACCAGTGACCTCTTCCGTGTCAGGGAAGCGCTCTCCCGCTGAGCTAATCGCGCGGGGATCCTTGCGGACCAGTGGACGATACTGGGATTGAACCAGTGACCTCTTCCGTGTCAGGGAAGCGCTCTCCCGCTGAGCTAATCGTCCTTGGAGGTGGAGACGGGATTTGAACCCGTGTAGACGGCTTTGCAGGCCGTTGCCTCGCCTCTCGGCCACTCCACCACGAGCAGGGGTTCGGGAAGATCCCCCACTTTTCTGCGAGCGGACGACCAGGTTCGAACTGGCGACCTCAACCTTGGCAAGGTTGCGCTCTACCAACTGAGCTACGTCCGCTTGTCATTCCCGGTTCGCTTCCGCGTCCCGGCGACGTGTTGAACTCTAGCGGATTCCCGGGCCAGTACAAAAACGCGTTTGTGCAGCGTGCTGGGGCGGGCTCGCCGCGGCAGGGCCCACCGGGCGCGGTCCTAGACTCGACGACGTGCACGATCTCGCTCCCATGGCCCGCTTCGGCGGCCTCGTCGCGTCCGGACTGCGGGACGTGACGAGTGATCCCGCGGCCCTCGACTCGTCCGGCTTCTGGGCCGTTTCCGCCGATTTCGAGGGGCGCCTGGTCTGCGCCCGCTTCGACACCGTGCGCGAGGCGCCGGTGCCGGCCCCGGTGCCGGGCGCCTGGCGCGGTCCCGCGGCCGACGACTGGACCTCGTCCCTGGACCGCGCCGCGTATGTCGAGGGCGTGCGCCGGATCCGTGCGTACATCGCGGCGGGCGAGGTCTACCAGGCGAACCTCTGCCGGGTGATGACCGCGCCGCTGCCCGATCCGGCCGCCGCGGACGTGGACGCGCTCACCTCGCTGCTGGCGCGTGGCAACCCCGCCCCCTATGCAGGAACGATTCGGCTGCCCGCGCACGGAGTGGAGATCGCCACCGCGTCGCCCGAACTCTTCCTGAGGCGGGACGGCCGGACCGTCGAGTCCGGACCGATCAAGGGGACCGGTCGAACCGAGGACGACCTGCTGGAGAAGGACCACGCCGAGAACGTGATGATCGTCGACCTGGTCCGCAACGACCTCGGCCGGGTCTGTGCCACCGGATCGGTCACGGTCCCCGAGCTGTGCGTCGTGGAGAAGCACCCCGGCCTCGTCCACCTGGTCTCCACCGTCCGGGGCGATCTCGCCCGGGGGGCCGGCTGGCCGGAGCTCCTCGGCGCGACGTTTCCTCCCGGCTCCGTCACCGGGGCACCCAAATCCAGTGCGCTCGGGATCATCGAGGAACTGGAGACCGCGCCGCGCGGGCCCTACTGCGGCGGCATCGGCTGGGTCGACGCCGACCGCCGCACCGCGTCCCTGGCCGTGGGCATCCGGACGTTCTGGGTGGACCGGACGGGACCCGTCCCGGTCCTCCGGTTCGGCACCGGGGCCGGCATCACGTGGGGTTCCGATCCCGGGCGGGAATGGGACGAGACCGAACTCAAGGCGTCGCGACTGCTCGCTGTAGCGTCGGGAACCCACGAAGCGACCGGAAGGACAGCGCGATGAGGATGTGGGTCAACGGCGGACTGCGGGATGCCGACGAGGCCCGGGTGTCCGTGCTCGACCACGGGCTCACGGTGGGCGACGGCGTCTTCGAGACGGTCAAGGCCGTCGACGGCAGGACCTTCGCCCTCACCCGCCACCTCGACCGGCTGAGCCGCTCGGCCCGGGGCCTCGGCCTTCCCGAGCCCGATCTCGACGAGGTGCGCCGGGCCTGCGCCGCCGTCCTCGACGCGAACCCGATGCCGTTCGGGCGGCTGCGCATCACGTACACGGGAGGGATCTCGCCGCTCGGCTCCGACCGCGGCGACGCCGGTCCCGGCCTCGTCGTCGCCCTGGGCCGGGCGACCCGCCGCCCCGACAGCACCGCGGTGATCACCGTCCCGTGGACGCGCAACGAGCGCGGCGCGCTCACCGGCCTCAAGACCACGTCGTACGCCGAGAACGTGGTGGCGCTCGCCCGTGCCCACGAGCACGGCGCCTCCGAGGCCCTCTTCGCCAACACGGTGGGACGACTCTGCGAGGGGACCGGGTCCAACGTCTTCGTCGTGCTCGACGGCCGGCTGCACACCCCGCCGGTCGCGTCCGGCTGCCTCGCCGGGATCACCCGCGCGCTGGCCGTGGAGTGGACGGGCGCGCAGGAGACCGACCTGCCGTTCGATGTCCTGGACCGGGCCGAGGAGATCTTCCTGACCTCCACCCTGCGCGACGTGCAGGCCGTCGGCCGGGTGGACGGCCGCGAGCTGCCCGGGGCTCCCGGCCCGGTGACCACGAAGGCCATGCGGATCTTCGAGGAGCGGTCCGGGGACGACCTCGACCCGTAGGAGGAGCGGCCGGACCCGTAAAACGGGGTGACGATCCGGGCGGCGGCGGATAGAACAACACCGATGACCATCACCCTCCGGCCCACTGGGCCGATTCAGGAAGGCACCGACGGTGCGAGGAGCCGCGCATACGACGTGTGCGACAACGGACGGCCCGTGGGGGCCGTCGAGATCGGCACCGATGCGGCGTTCGGTACCGCGGCCGGTGTGCTGCGGTCCGTGAGCATCGACGAAGGCACCCGACGGCGCGGGCGCGGCACCATCGCCGTGCTCGCCGCCGAGGAGGTGCTGCGCGGATGGGGTTGCTCGCAGGTGCGCACGGAGGTGCCCGAGGGAAACGACGCGGCTCGGCGGCTGGCGACCGCACTCGGCTACACGGATCGCGGCCGGAACATGACCAAGGACGTCGGCCCGGCGGCGCCGGGGCTTCCCGAGGGCGTCGCCGCCCGGCCGATGACCCCCGAGGAGTTCGCGCGCTGGCTCGATACCGCCATCGACACCTACGCGCAGTCCTGGATCGACCGGGGGGTCCCGGTCGAGCAGGCCATGCACAAATCCCGTTCCGATCACGCCCGGAACCTGCCGCACGGCCTGGACACCGAGGGCGCACATCTCCACGTCCTGGTCCACGGGGACACGGTCGTCGGCCACGTGTGGGTGACGGTGCGCGACGACGGTCCGGGCGGCGCGAGCGGATACGTCTATGACGTCGAGGTGTACGAGGAACACCGGGGGCGCGGCTTCGGGCGTGCCCTGATGGTGCAGGCGGAACGGATCACCCTGGACGAGGGCGCCCACGTTCTCGGACTGCACGTCTTCGCCGCGAACACGCCGGCCCTGCGACTGTACGAGTCGCTCGGCTACCAGGTGGTCCAGTACAACCTGGCCAAGTCCCTCTGAGGGCGGGCCCGTCGCCCCTCTCGGGCGCGCGACGGGCCCACGGCGGTCCGCCGTGTCGTCCGGACGTCCGCGGGCATCCGGTCCGCGGACGTCCCTCCGCTGTCGTGCCGGGGGCGGCAGGGCCGATTCGGGTGCGTCCGATTCGGGCGTGTCCGGTTCAGACCTGTCCGGGGCCTTCCGCGAGCAGCCGGTCGGCGATCTCCCCGATGCGCTCGCGCAGCCCGTCCTGACTCTTTCCGCCGTCCAGCCGCTCGCCGCCGATCACGTACGTCGGTGTTCCGGTGACCCCGATCGCCTTGCCCTCGGCCTGGTCGGCGTCCACGATCAGCATGTGCCGCCCGTCGATCAGCGCGGTGTCCATCTCCTCGGCGTCCAGGCCGAGTTCGCGCGCCACCTCGACCAGCAGCGGCTCACCTGCCCGGTCGAGGTCGGCCGTCCGGGCGAGGACCGCCTCGACATAGGCCCAGCCCTTGCCCTGTGCCGCGGCCTCCTCGGCGGCCTGTGCGGCGGCGTGGGCGTGCCTGTGCTTCTCCAGCGGGAAGTGCCGCAGCCGGACCTCCAGGCGGTCGCCGTATGTGTCCCGCAGGGCGCGCACATCGGTGAGGGCCCGGTGGCAGTCCGGGCACTGGAGCTCGCACCAGAGATCGAGGACGAGGGGCGCTGCGGGGATCGAATCACTCATGCGGCCAGTCTCGCAGGGCCCCCGCGCGCGGCCCAATCGGCTCCCGGCCCGCCGCCGACCGCATCGGCAGGTACGCCGCCGAATCGGCACCTGGGGAGGATCCCGGCCCTGAAATGACCCTGAGGCGGATCGGGATCATGGCCGACGGGCGGTCGTCCGGTGCAGGATGGAAGGGACGTTTCCCCTCGGGCGCCTGGAGGCCGTGATGCTTGCCGAGACCATCTGTTCCGCGGTGTCCGCGGCGGGACTGGGCGTCGCCGCCGTCATGGCGTACCGGAAGCGCTTCCTCACCGCGACCCGGATCGCCGCTTACTCCCTGGTGCCCATCGGCCTGGCCCTGACCGGTGTCGTGGCCTGGGTGGCCGGAATCGCCTACAAGCCGAGTGTCTGGATCGGCTTCGGGCTGCTCGCCGTGGCCTGGCTGCTGTTCACGACGACCCGCGCCGTCGAACGCCGCGGCGACGGCACCCGCAAGCAGCGCAGGGCCGCCGAACGGGCGGCGCGCGGTGAGGCCGTCGCCCCCGCCGCCTCGGCACCCTCGCTGGGCTCCGGGGCCCCGGCCGCCCGCGCGCAGTCGGCCCCGGCGGCAAGGGCGAAGCGCTCGTCCGCGTCGCCGGACGAGGACTTCAGCGACATCGAGGCGATCCTGAAGAAGCACGGCATCTGACGACCTGGTGAGCAGTGGGGAGTGGGCTCCCGACGCCCTGCGGCTCCGCCTCCCGCGTTGTCGTCGGTCGCGAGGTTCCCCACGTTCTCGGCTTCTCTCGAACAGGGGAGGCCCCATTCGCCCTCACTCCCTCCTCCGCCTCGGATCCGAAGCCGCGTGACGCCGCTCGCCGGTCCACTCCTGTTGCTCCCCGGGCCGTGAGCCCGGAGCAGATCGTCCGCGCCCCACCCGGCCCCGCCCCGGCGGGCGTCCCGCGCCGAGCGGGGCGACTGCCCGACCGGCGACCCGGTCCTGACGCGACGGGGCGGCCCGAACCTCATCCGCGGAGTGCTGCGGCGATTGCTGATCGTTGCGAAGTACGCGTGGATCGCGCGGTGTTGAACTGTTGTGGGATCAACTGGCCCTGTCTGTAAGCCTGTCGGGTCGAATGACTGTCGCAGGATCGGATGAAGGGGCGAATGCGCGTGTACCTGGAGTGGGTGAACTCGCCGCGCGAACAGGCTGGTTGGCGTTCGGCGGGGTCGGAGTGCGCCATGATCTTCTCGCGATGGTCGATACTTCCCGGGGCGATGCCCCCGCAAACCCTGCCGAAGAGCCGCGCGGCTGCCTCTTCGCGCTGTCCCAGCCCCCTTTGATGATCTTCCTCGGGGTGATCGGCGGCTTGCTGCTGATGGCCGCGGTGCACGATCTCTTCATGCTGTGAGCGGTCAGCCCGCCGCCTCCTTGCGGCGCGCCCGGTACGCGGCCACATGCAGACGGTTACCGCAGGTCCGGCTGGAGCAGTAGCGGCGGGACCGGTTGCGGGAGAGGTCGACGAAGGCGTGCCGGCAGTCCGGGGCCTCGCAGCGGCGCAGCCGCTCCTGCTCCCCGGCCACCACGATGAAGGCCAGTGCCATGCCGCAGTCGGCCGCGAGATGGTCCGCGACCGAGGCGTCCGGCGCGAAGTAGTGCACGTGCCAGTCGTAGCCGTCGTGGTTGCTGAGCTGGGGCGTGGTGCCCGCTGCGGCGACGAGGGCGTTGATGAGCGTGGCGGCGATCCGGGCATCGTCGGTCGCGAAGATCGTGGCGAAGCGTGCCCGCACGTCCCGTACGGCCCGCAGATCCCTCTCGTGCAGATCGCCCACGCCGCTGATGCGGTGGCGTCGTGCGAAGTCGTACAGCGCCGCGATGTCGGCGAGGCCCTCGACCGGCTCGCTCCGGGGCTGTCCGCTCGTCGGTGCGGTGTTCAGCAGATCGACCACTGTGTCGAGGGCGATCCGGGTGTCGTGTGGGATCAGCACGCTTTCGCTCCCTGGCCTCCGGCGGGCGATCGCCCGCAGTCGATGCCGGCTGACTCTACTGGCTCGATGTCGACGCGCAGAGGTTCGAGAGGGCCCGTGACGGGCGCGAGGAGCGCGTACCGGCCATGACGACCCCGGGCGCGGGGTCGGGCGACTCGTCCGCGGGCTCGCGGGATCGAGGGCGGACAGGGACCGGCCGCCGGCCGGCCCGGGAGCGCGCGGTGCGCCGTGTGCCGCAGAGCGTTCACGCCGACGCCGTCACCACGGTGGATTCCGTGATGACGGCGTCGGCGTCACCGTATGAAGTTTTTCCGCGCGGCGCCGTCTCCCCGAGTCGGACGGCGCCGTGCAGCTCTCGGCCTGGCTCAGCTCTCGGCCAGGATGTGTGAGAGCTCCGTGTCGAGGTCGAAGTGACGATGCTCGGTGCCCGGTGGAACCGCGGCGTCGGTCCGCTTCAGGAACGACTCCAAGGCCCTCGCCGGGGCTTCGAGCAGGGCTTCGCCCTCCGGGGAGCTCAGCGCGATGCAGACGACGCCCTGACCGTGACTACGGGATGGCCAGACGCGGACGTCTCCGGTGCCGGTGGGCCGGTGCAGCCCCTCGGCCAGGAGGTCACGGGCGAAAACCCACTCGACCGTTTCCTCCGCTCCGGTGTGGAAGGTGGCGTGCACGGCATAAGGATCGGCCGTGTCATACCGCAGGCCCGCTGGTACAGGCAGTGAGGACTCGCTCGACACAACGAGGCGCAGGTGCAGCTCGCAGCTGACCGTGGTGTTCATAAGCGCCAGGGCCTTTCGCTCAGTGTGCGCTCGGGGATTCGCACGTCGGCGAAATCGACATGCCACCTACGGTGGCGTTGTAAACCCCTCTGACCTTTTTGTGTTCCTTCAGGTCGCTCATATGGGGGTGTGAGACTTTGGGTTATACGGCCATTCCGGTGACGAAGGCCGTTCCGGTAGGTTGGCCGTCATGAGCGCGGAGAGTGACCGGTGGGGCGATGGCGCGGTTCCGGAGAAGTCCGTGCCCGCCGCGAGGGGTGCGGCGGGGGATGATTCGGAGGGCGTGACGAAGGAGGACCGGGGGCTCGGCTCCCGGGCGCCCGGCTTCATCCGGGCGTCCAGGGCGTTGCACCTGAGCTGGCAGGTCGGCGTCTTCGTGGTCGGGCTCGCGGTCGTCGTGGCCGGGATCATCATGCTGCCCCTGCCCGGCCCGGGATGGCTGGTGATCTTCGGAGGCATGGCGATCTGGGCCACCGAGTTCGTCTGGGCGCAGCTGGTGCTGCGCTGGACCCGGCGGAAGGTCACCGAGGCGGCGCAGCGGGCGCTCGACCCCAAGGTGCGGCGCCGCAACGTCGTCCTCACCGTGATCGGGCTGGTGATCATCGCGGTGCTGGTGGGGGTCTACGTCTGGAAGTTCGGCATCACCATGCCGTGGAAGATCCGCGAGTGACCCGGGATGGTCATGGGGTGCCACTGACATGGGGTAATGTTTGATCCGCGCCCGGGCGATTAGCTCAGTGGGAGAGCGCTTCGTTCACACCGAAGAGGTCACTGGTTCGAACCCAGTATCGCCCACCCGGACAGAGGGGCCCATGAGACCACACAGTCTCATGGGCCCCTCTGCGTATGCCGTCCATGAGCGATGCGGGGGAGGGGTCGTCCCGGCGCGGCCGATCCGGAGTGGCGCGTGACGAGGTCCGCTTCTCCGGCGGCGGATCATCCGAATTCGAGGCGGGATGCTTTTCCCCGCCGTTTTCCGGCCGGAGTTCCGCGAGCGCGTCCCGGGACCGCGTTTGCACACCGGTCGTCCGACGGGTATTCAGGGCGGCGGAATTCCCGGGAGAACCCGATGCGTGTCGTGCGCGTACCGATCTCCGACGCCCTCCGGAACTCCGCGGCAATTCCTCGCGCATGAGGAGTCGGGCGCCTGTCCCGCACGATTCGGGGGCAGTTCGGAAACGCGGGCATTCCCAGTGCGTCGGCGTCGGCGTCGGCGTCGGTCGCGGGCGGACGGCCGCGCGGACGGGTCCGGGCGTGGAGACCCCGGTCCGGCCCGCGCGCCGTACCCTCAACGCATCCGGCCCAGAGCCTTCTTGAGACGTCGCGCGTCGCGCAGGCGCTGCTCGTACGTCGCCCCGACCGCCAGCAGCAGCACCCCGGCCAGGGCGAGCGGCATCCAGCGCGGCAGCGCGCCGACGACCTGGACCACGTACGGCGCCAGTTCGTGCAGGGCGTCCAGGGCCGACACCGCGCCGCCGAGCAGCAACGGCGCCTGGAGTCGCAGCCGCGCCCCCGCGAGCGTGACCGCCAGTGCCGCCGCGCCGAGCAGCAGCGGACGCACCCAGTGCGGATCGGACCATGCCGCGAAGAGACTCGGCACCAGCGTGACCGCCAGCCCCGGACCGTACGCCGCCCACGAGGACGCACCGGTGTCACGGCGATGCCACAGGGCCCCGACCACCAGTGCGGGCACCGTCACCGGCAGGGTGTAGGCCTCGGGGGCCGAGACGCCCGAGGCGGACAGGTACAGCCAGGTCGCCAGGACGAACAGTCCCGTCGACAGATACCCGGCCCCCGGCCGTCGTTCGGGCCGCACCGCCGTGCCCGCGGCCACCACCCCGCACAGCGACGACACCAGTGCCAGGGACATCCGGTCCGGCACCGCCATGCCCAGCGCCACCGCCGCCGCCACGCCTCCGGCCGACTCCACCGCAAGGGTCGGCGGCCGATTCGGCAACCACGCCCCGAGCACCGCGGTCGCCGTCGGGACGATCAGCAGCAACGGCGCCGCCCGGTGCGCGGAGAGCCCCAGCGAGGCCCCCGCCGCGAGGGCCGTCACCGTCGCGCACAGCACCGCGCCGAACGCCGGCACCGCCTGCGCGATCCGCAAGGCCCGCGCCGTCCGCGCGGTCCGTGCCGCCTCCACGGCCGACGCCGTCGGCGACGTCCGGGCCGCCGACGGCGCGGCGCCGTCGAGCATCACCGCGACCGCCCCGAGCACCACCGTCAGCGTTCCGAACGCCGCGTACGTCGTGGCCTCCGTCGCGAGCGCCGACACGCCCGCCGTTGCCGCGCCGACGAGACCGCAGACCAGCGCCGTCGGGCCCACGACGTCGACACCACGGCGCAGCGAGCACACCGCCACCGCGAACAGCGAGGTGGCCAGGGCCAGTTGCGCCGCCACGGCGGCCGGGTGGGGGAGCCCCGGCACCGTGGGCGCCACGGTGCAGCCCGCCCATCCGAGGGCCACCGCGGCGGCTCCGGCTGCGCTCCGCCACGCGCTGCCCGGCGCCGCTGCCCGACCGGTGAGTCGCACCGCCCGCTCCCACCACCGGTACGCCGCCCCGGACAGGGCTGCCACCGACAACAACGTCACCGGTGCCGGGGCCATCTGCGACCACGCCTGCTCCGCCGCGGCCGGTGTCCCCGCCCACACCCTCGCGAGCTGGGACACCGCAGTCAGCAGCGTCAGGCCGACCGGCGGCAGCGAGGCCAGTACCGCCCCCGCCACCACTGCCGACGAGGACCACAGCAGGCCCTCCCCGACCCGGCGGGGAACCGGAGTCCGCAACCCCACCGGCAGCGCCGCCCCGCACAGCAGGTACACGGGTACCGACCAGGCCGCGGGCACCTCGGCGCTCAGCACACCGCCCACCGCGGCCACCGCGCACCACCCGGCCACCAGCCCGCCGGCGACCGCGAACCCCGACGGCGCACGCCAGGCCCCCGCGACGGCGACCGCCGCACCCGCGAGCAGCAGCACCCCCGGCGCCACTGCCGTCCACGCCGTATCGGCGGACACCGACTGCACCAGGCCCACCAAGAGCCCCACCGGCCCCACCACCCAGCAACCGACACAGGCGGTCACCCGCACCGCGACGCCCCGGCCCCGCAACGCGATCGCACCGTCCACCGCCGCAGTGATCAGCAGGGCCCAGCCGAACGCCGAAGCCCCCGCCCCGGCCCACCACGCGCACAGCGGCAGCGGGAGCTGCGCGCTCACCACGGCGAGCGGCAGCGGCAGCCGCAGCCGGGCCATCAGCAGGCCGTACCCCGTCCAGAGCACGGCCAGTGCCGCGGAGGCCACCGCGGCGAAACCGGCACCGTCGGCCTGGGGCATCACCACCCGGTGGAACGCGTACGCGTCCAGGACCAGCAGCACCGATGCCAGCGCGGCGAGCGACTCGGCCGTCGCGGGCAGACCGCGCCGCAGCAGCGGGGCGGGAGCGGCCAGCGCCGCCACCGTCACCGCCGTGAGTACCGCCGAACGGCCACCGATCCCCATCTCGCCCCAGCTGACCAGGGTGAACGCGATCGCCGCGATCGCCAGCAGCAGGCCGCCCAGAGCGAGCAGCACGTTTTGCGCATTGCGCGTCTCGCCCGGTGCGTGGGGAGGAACGGGCGGAGCAGCGAACGCGACCGGAGGGCGGACCGGTTGCGGCGGCCCGAACGGGGCGGCGGGACGGGCGACGGGCTGCGACAGCACACTCACCAGCCAGGCGCGGCGCGCCAGCAACTGGGTCCGGCGGGTCTCCAGCCGGGCCAGTTCGTGATCGAGGAGTGCCAATTCCTCCGCAGGCGGGGGCACATGTTCCATGAACGGGAGTGTGGCGGGAGGGACGGGATCGGACATGCGCTCGGGTACTCAGCTTGTCGGCTGAGTACCAGCAGACTGGGTGCATGGACTGGAACCACTACCGTTTCGTGAGTATCTGGGACCTGCCCGGCCCGCCCGGCGGCGTGTACGAGGTCCTCGAACGCGTCGACGACTACCCGAGCTGGTGGCCGCAGGTCCGCGAGGTCGGCGGGTGCGACGCCGTCACCCGTACCACCCGGATCCGCTCCGTCCTGCCGTACGACCTCGTGGTGATCATGCGCGAACGACGGCGTGATCCCGCGGCGGGGGTGCTGGAGGCGGCACTCGACGGCGATCTTCGTGGCTGGGCCCGGTGGACGGTGACCGCGTCCGGCGCGGGCAGTCGCGTCGTCTACGAGCAGGAGGTCGAGGTCCGCAGGCGGCTGATGCGGCTCCTCGCGGTGCCCGGACGCGTCGTGTTCCGGGCCAACCACGCACTGATGATGCGTGCCGGACGCCGGGGTCTCGCCGAGCGGCTGGAAGCGGTTTGAACCCGAGCCGCAGATCCCTGTATGGTTCAACCCGTTCCCGGGCGATTAGCTCAGTGGGAGAGCGCTTCGTTCACACCGAAGAGGTCACTGGTTCGAACCCAGTATCGCCCACCCGGAGAGGCCGGTCCGTCAGCAGAATCGACGGACCGGCTTCGTCGTTCCCCGGACTCCGCCCGAGGGACGGGCCGTCGGCGGAGTCGAGGGCCGTGGCGCGTGCTCGTCGGCCGCGGTGCGGTCACGCCGCGGTGGGGAACGCGGGGCGCAGCGGCCAGGCCGGATCCACCGCCTCCGCCGTACCGTTCTTCGCGAACCATGCCTGCAGACCACGTGCCTGTGCGGCGTGCCACACGGCCTGCAGGGCGTGCAGTTCGGGCGGTGTCAGCCGCCCCAGCCGGGACGCGAAGCGCCTCCCCACCGCGCGCACCAGCTCCAGCGAGGCCGCCGCGTCGGCAGCGGCGTCGTGCGCCCCGTCCAGCGCCACCCCGTACAGCTCGCAGAGATCGGTCAGGGTCCGCCTCCCCTTGCGGTAGCGGTCCAGGTGCTTGTCGAGCACGCGCGGATCCAGCACGCACAGGGCGGCGTTCTGCAGGTACCCGACGAGCGACGACGCCCGGTGCCGCTTCAACTCCCGGTCCAGCAGGGTCAGGTCGAAGGGGGCGTTCATCACGACGAGCGGCCGGGCGGCAGCGCACTGCTCGGCCAGCGCGCGGGCTATCTCCTCCACCACCGGTGCCGGCCAGCGGCCGTTGTGCTGAAGGTACTCGTCGGTCAGCCCGTGGATCCCGGTCGCAGCGGCGGGCACCGGGATCCCGGGATTCACCAACCAGCGCGTGACGCGCGTCCGTCCGCCCGTCATGTCCTGGACAATCAGCGCGGCCGAGACGATCCGGTCCTGCTCGACGTCCACTCCCGTTGTTTCGGTGTCGAATGCGGCCAGCGGCCCCTCGTACCAGTGAGTCATCCCCGAACTCCTCGCACCCGTACGGCAGATGGCGATCCCCCTGCCCGGTCCGGTGATACCCGCACCCCTCGCCGGGTACGCCGCCGCAGAGCTCCCGGACGCCGGTGCCGGCGCACGGGACCGCGGTCGTGCCGATCCGCGCCATGCCCCGGGACGGCCGGACCGCAGGCCGGTCCCGCCAGGGCCGGCCTTGCGGTACTCCATCGGTCGGCCGGACCGGTGGGGCACGAGATGACGGCCGGATCCGTGCCACCGGGCGATCCGCGAGATCGCGTCGTGCACGACGCGGAGACGAGGCGGCAGTGGGGGAGAGGGGAGGGAGAAGGTGAGGCCCGTGAGCGGCCGGAGCGGGGTGCGTCACCGCCGGGCGACGGCATCCGCCAAGCGCCGTGCGCCCGGCCCCGTCGGCCGGGCATGTCATGCGCCTGGCATGAATGAGGAACCGTCGGCAGACGGTGACCGGTGCTCGCCGTCATGAACCGTTTCGCCGAGGGGGCCCGCGGCTCGGTACGATTCATAGCGCACGCGCACACGAGAGCGTGCCTACCCCCTGAGTCAGGAGAGACCGGTGTCAGACGTCCGTGTGACCATCCAACGCGATTCCGAGCGGGAAGAGCGCGTGGTGACGACGGGCACTACGGCAGCCGACCTCTTCCCGGGCGAGCGCACCGTCGTCGCCGCCAGGGTCGCCGGTGAGCTGAAGGACCTCGCGTACGTCGTCGCCGACGGCGAGACCGTCGAGCCCGTCGAGATCTCGTCCGAGGACGGCCTGAACATCCTGCGTCACTCGACCGCGCACGTCATGGCGCAGGCCGTGCAGCAGCTCTTCCCCGAGGCCAAGCTGGGCATCGGCCCGCCGGTCAGGGACGGCTTCTACTACGACTTCGACGTCGAGAAGCCGTTCACGCCCGAGGATCTCAAGGCCATCGAGAAGAAGATGCAGGAGATCCAGAAGCGGGGCCAGCGGTTCTCCCGCCGGGTCGTGACCGACGAGGCGGCCCGCGAGGAGCTCGCCGACGAGCCGTACAAGCTGGAACTCATCGGCATCAAGGGCTCCGACTCCGTGGAGAACGCGGGCGACGGCGCGGATGTCGAGGTGGGCGGCGGCGAGCTGACCATCTACGACAACCTCGACCCGAAGTCCGGCGAGCTGTGCTGGAAGGACCTCTGCCGTGGTCCGCACCTGCCGACCACCCGGTACATCCCCGCGTTCAAGCTGATGCGGAACGCCGCGGCGTACTGGCGGGGCAGCGAGAAGAACCCCATGCTCCAGCGCATCTACGGCACCGCCTGGCCCACCAAGGACGAACTGAAGGCGCACCTGGAGTTCCTGGAGGAGGCCGCCAAGCGCGACCACCGCAAGCTCGGCAACGAGCTGGACCTCTTCTCCTTCCCGGACGAGATCGGCCCCGGTCTCGCGGTCTTCCACCCCAAGGGCGGCGTCGTCCGGCGCGCGATGGAGGACTACTCGCGTCGGCGCCACGAGGAGGAGGGCTACGAGTTCGTCTACTCCCCGCACGCCACCAAGGGCAAGCTCTTCGAGAAGTCCGGCCACCTGGACTGGTACGCCGAGGGCATGTACCCGCCCATGCAGCTCGACGACGGGGTGGACTACTACCTCAAGCCGATGAACTGCCCCATGCACAACCTGATCTTCGACGCCCGGGGACGTTCGTACCGCGAACTGCCCTTGCGGCTCTTCGAGTTCGGCACGGTGTACCGGTACGAGAAGTCCGGTGTGGTGCACGGCCTGACCCGCTCGCGCGGCTTCACGCAGGACGACGCGCACATCTACTGCACCAAGGAGCAGATGGCGGAGGAGCTCGACCGCACGCTCACCTTCGTGCTGAACCTGCTGCGCGACTACGGTCTCACCGACTTCTACCTGGAGCTCTCCACCAAGGACCCGGAGAAGTTCGTCGGCTCCGACGAGGTGTGGGAGGAGGCCACCGAGACGCTGCGCCAGGTCGCCGAGAAGCAGGGCCTGCCGCTCGTCCCGGACCCGGGCGGCGCCGCGTTCTACGGTCCGAAGATCTCGGTCCAGGCGCGGGACGCGATCGGCCGCACCTGGCAGATGTCGACCGTGCAGCTCGACTTCAACCTGCCGGAGCGCTTCGACCTGGAGTACACGGGTCCGGACGGCACCAAGCAGCGGCCGGTCATGATCCACCGTGCCCTGTTCGGTTCCATCGAGCGTTTCTTCGCGGTGCTCCTGGAGCACTACGCGGGAGCCTTCCCGGTGTGGATGGCCCCGGTCCAGGCGGTCGGTATCCCGATCGGCGACGCGCACATCCCGTACCTTCAGGAGTTCGCGGCCGAGGCGCGGAAGAAGGGCCTGCGCGTCGAGGTGGACGCCTCGTCCGACCGGATGCAGAAGAAGATCCGCAACGCGCAGAAGGCCAAGACGCCGTTCATGATCATCGTCGGTGACGAGGACATGAACGCGGGCACGGTGTCGTTCCGGTACCGGGACGGCTCGCAGGAGAACGGCATCGCCCGGGACGAGGCGATCGCCAAGCTCGTCGACGTGGTGGAGCGCCGCGTCCAGGTCTGACATGTCCCGGGTGGGCGGGGGAGCCGCGGAATCGGAAAGTACACGCACCGGTTCGGACGGCCCTCCCGCCCACCCGGAAACGGTCCGGGATCGCCCGGTGGAGCTCCGGCTCCACGACGTGCGCTCCCGCCCGCCCGGCCGCGGCCCGGGAAAGGACGGCCCGGGACCCGGAACCCACCGGTTCCGGGCCGATACGAACCGGGACCTGCCCGGCGGATCACGGCGGCGTCCGGCACGGCACCTCGTGGCGTCGCCGACCGCCCGAGCGGCGCCTCCGTGAGAACGATCCGGCGCACGGCGGACAAGCGGTAGCCCTCAGCCGCCCTCCGGGGGCCTCTTCCCGTCCTCCCGCCGGAACACCTGCAACAGCCACGAGGAGAACGAGCCGGTCACCGCGCCCAGCAGCGCCAGCCCGCACGCCATCAGGCCCGAGGCGACGACCCGCCCGCCCGGCGTGACCGGCACCGCGTCCCCGTATCCCACCGTCGTCAGCGTCGCGCACGCCCACCAGGCCGCGTCCCCGAAGGTATGGATCGAGGACGCCGGGTCCGTCCGCTCCTGGTGGTACACGGCGAGCGCTGCGGAGAAGCCCAGCAGCAGCGCGGTCGTACCGGCATAGGCGATCACCCGGGCGTACAGGCTCAGCATCGGCTGCTCCCGGCGGCGCTGGATCGCGGAGTAGACCCGGATCAGCCGCAGCGGTCGCAGCAGGGGCAGCACCAGCACCACGGTGTCCAGCCAGTGGACCCGCACGTAGCGCAGGCCGAGGCCGCTGAGGCGGAGCCGCACGGTGTAGTCCGCGAGGAAGACCAGCCAGGTGGCACAGACCAGCGCCAGGGCCAGATCTCTCCACGGTCGGGCGTCGTGCGGGGCGAGGACGCGGACCGTGTAGCCGAGCAGGAAGAGCAGCGAGGCACCGAGGAGCGGAATCTCCGTGCGCTGCTCCCAGCGGCGGAAACGTGCGGGGGCGGGGTCGGCGGGCCGGTCGCTCATCGCCTCAGCATCGCCGGGCGTCCACGGGTGCGCCCCCGGCGACACGCTGCCGAGGGACGAAGCAATATGCTGACCGGCATGACGAGTGAGCCGGAGCAGCAGATCGGAGTGGGGACGCCCGACGCGTTCCAGCGCCTGTGGACGCCCCACCGGATGGCGTACATCCAGGGGGAGAACAAGCCGACCGGTTCGGAGGCCGGCGACGGCTGTCCGTTCTGTGCGATCCCGTCGAAATCGGACGAGGACGGGCTGGTCGTCGCGCGTGGCAGCAGCGTCTACGCCGTGCTCAACCTGTATCCGTACAACGGCGGGCACCTGATGGTGGTGCCCTACCGGCACGTCGCCGACTACACGGAGCTGGACGACCCGGAGACGATGGAGCTCGCCGACTTCACCAAGCGGGCGATGGTCGCCCTGCGGGCGGCGTCGGGAGCGCACGGGTTCAACATCGGGCTCAACCAGGGGGCCTCCGCGGGCGCCGGTATCGCCGCGCATCTGCACCAGCACCTGGTGCCCCGCTGGGGCGGCGACACCAACTTCATGCCCGTGATCGGACACACCAAGGTGCTGCCTCAGCTGCTCGCCGACACCCGGGCGATGCTGGCCGCCGCCTGGCCGGTGGACTGAGCCGCCCGTCCCGCGAACCGAACCGGCCGCCCCTCCGTTCCGTCGGAGGAGCGGCCGCAGGCGTGTCCGGCTACGCGTCGTACACGTCGGCCTTGCGCGGGGACGGGTCCTGCACCAGCCCGCTGAGCACCATCGAGCGGTTGTCGAAACGCTGGGTGTCGACGCCGTTCTCCTCCAGGACGCGCAGGGCCGCGGTGTGCACGGCGCGCAGCACCGGCGTCGCCGCGCGCATCGCGTCGTCCGCCATGAAGCGGTGGCGCCACGGCTTCTCGGCCCAGGCATGGCGCAGGCCGAACGGCTCGGGCAGCGCGATTTTGCCACCGAGGTAGTCGAGGAGCGGCGGGTACCAGGTCAGCGGGGCGCGCAGGGCGAGACGGACGACCTCCGACGGCTCGACCAGCGGGAGGGTGATGCTGCGGGTCTCCCAGAAGCGGACGGTCTTGTTGACCGTCTTGGTCTTGGCCGCCGGCTTGCTCGTGAAGAGCGAATGGACCGGGCCCAGCGCGTGCCCGGTGACCTCGATGCGCAGCGTCTCGTAGAGCACGGTCACCGTGATCATCATGGTGATGACCAACTGGCCGTCCCAGAGGACGAATTGGACGCCGAGGTAGTGCCGGTCGCCGCCGCCGAACTGCTGGTGGTTGCAGATCCGCTGTATCTCGTGCGGCTTGACCTGGAAGGTGGCGACGTCCTCGCCCTGCGGACGGGACACCGAGCCGGCGTTCTCACCGACCGGCGACACGATCCAGTGCGTGACCGACGGGGTGGGGAAGCCGCCGGTGTTCAGCGGGCCGCGTTCCAGCACCTTCAACTGGTCGTGGATGGCGCGGATCAGGTCCCAGCTGCGGAACCGGTGGAACTCCTTGTCCGGGTCCTTGGAGACGAGTTCCTCGGCGAGCTGCCAGCTGCCCCACCGGGTTCCCATGCCGAGGATGCCCTTGGGTCCGGCGTAGAAGACCGAATTGGAGTGCTGTTCCGCGGTGAGCTTCTCCAGGCTCTGGCGGAGCGCCTCGCGGGAGGTCTCGCTGGGATTCTTCGGAGCGGCCTCGGGGATCTTGGCGACGACACCGCCCCCGGAGAGCAGCCCCTCCCAACGCGCGCGCATGTCCTTGGCGGAGGACTCGGCGATCCGTCTGGCGATGAACCATCCGACGACGGGAGCGATGATCATCGCGCGTGCGTAGAGGGCCAGGAATCCGTTGAGCGGGAGCCCCACCAGGAGGATCAACGCCCCGATGCCGATGATCGGCAGCAGGAGGTTTCCCACGGTGGAGAGCACCTTGTCCTTGGTGTTGCCGAGCCCGTCGCGCAGCCGGAAGGCCAGCACCCACATCAGCATTCCGGGCAGGAAGAGAATGCCGAACAGGACGGTGACGGCGGTGAGTTTGACGTCGCGCGCCCTGCGCAGGCGGGTCGCGGACAGGCAGTGCTCGACGACGGTCTGCGGGTCCGCCCCGAAGGACTGGATGAGCGCACCGCGAGCTCCGCCCAGCATGCGTTCCTGCACGGCGCGGGAGAACGCCTCGCCGAGATTGGGCTTGAAGTAATCGGCCTTGAGGAACTTCGAACGCCCCTCCTTCACCTCGGACTTGTGCCACTCGCTGTTCGCGTCGAGGATGTTCTCCACCGGACTGTCGCGATACGCCGCGGAGGCGAGGGCGTTCGTCGCCACCGCCGCTCCGCCCGAACCCAGGATCGGGATCTGCGCTCCGGGAGAGAAATCGAATCCTTCGTTGGCCACCATCGCCCCCACTCAACGCCGAGGAACCGCTCCTGCGGCTGTTTCCCAACTGCCGTGCCCGGCACACCTTCTGAGCTGGGACCACAGCGTATCGTCCGGAATGCTGCCCCGTCCGCCCCTGTGGACAACCCGGCCGAGTAGCGGTGGCCCCGGGCGGTCACACCCCGATCGGTCGCCCTTCGCGCTCTTCGCGGACCCGCTCGGCGAGTTGCTGCGGCATGGGCTCGTGCCGGGCGTACGCCCGGTCGAACCGGCCGGTGCCGTGGGAGAGCGAGCGCAGGTCGACGGCATACCGCTCGATCTCCAGCTCCGGGACCTCGGCCCGTACCAGCGTGTGTCCGGGGCCGGCCTGCTCGGTGCCGATCACCCGTCCGCGCCGCCCGGAGAGATCGCTCATCACCGGCCCGACGTAGTCGTCGGGCACCAGCACCCGGATCTCGGCCACCGGTTCGAGGAGCCGGACGCGGGCGGCCGAGGCAGCCTCGCGCAGGGCCAGCGCGCCCGCCGTCTGGAACGCGGCGTCGGAGGAATCCACCGAGTGGGACTTTCCGTCCTGCAGGGTGACGCGCACGTCGACGAGCGGATGCCCGGTCGCCACTCCGCGAGCGGCCTGGGCCCGGACCCCCTTTTCCACCGAGGCGACGAACTGGCGGGGCACCGCCCCGCCGACCACCCGGTCGACGAACTCGATGCCCGACCCCGGCGGCAGCGGCTCCACGTCGATCTCGCAGATGGCGAACTGGCCGTGGCCACCGGACTGTTTCACATGCCGGCCGCGTCCGGTCGCGGGCGCGGCGAAGGTCTCGCGCAACGCCACCCGGTGCGGCACGGCGTCGACCCGGACGCCGTAGTGGCTGCGCAGCCGGTCCAGGGCGACGTCCTGGTGGGCCTCGCCGAGGCACCACAGGACGACCTGACGCGTGTCCGGGTTCTGTTCGAGGCGCAGGGTCGGGTCCTCCGCCACCAATCGGGCCAGCCCCTGGGAGAGCCGGTCCTCGTCCGCCTTCCCATGCGCCTCCACGGCCAGCGGAAGCAGCGGGTCCGGCGCGGTCCAGGGGTCCATCAGCAGTGGTAGGTCCGTGCCGGAGAGCGTGTCTCCGGTCTCGGCCCCGCCCAGTTTGGCGACGCAGGCAAGGTCGCCGGCGACGCACGCGGTGATCGGGCGCTGCTGTCCGCCGAACGGCGAGGAGAGTGCGCCGACGCGCACCTCGGTCTCGTGGAGCGGACGGGCCGTGTGGCGGGGATCGGCGAGGCCGTGACCGAGGACGTGGACGGTGTCGTCGGGGCGCAGGGTGCCGGAGAAGACGCGCACCAGCGACATCCGGCCGACGTACGGGTCGGAGGAGGTCTTGATCACCTCGGCGAGCAGCGGGCCCCGCGGATCGCAGGCCAGGTCCGGTCGGGCAACCCCGTGCAGCGGGACGACCTCGGGGAGCGGGCGCTCCGCGGGCGCGGGGAAGCCGCGGGTGATCAGGTCCAGGAGCTCCGCGGTGCCGATGCCGCGACGGGTGCCCTCGGGGGCGGGGGCCGCGGTGAGGACCGGATGGAACGTGCCGCGGGCGACGGCCCGCTCCAGGTCGTCGACCAGTGTGGCGACGTCGATCTCCGCCCCGCCGAGATACCGGTCCATCAGGGTTTCGTCCTCGCTCTGCGCGATGACGCCCTCGATGAGCCGGTTCCGCGCCTCCCGGAGCCCCGCCCGGCCGTCGTCGGCGGGCGGGACCTCCCGGCACTCGCCCGAGGAGTAGTCGAGGATCCGCTGGGTGAGGAGCCCGGACAGTCCGGTGAGCGGGGCGTGCCCGTCGGGGCCCGCGGGACCGTGCAGGGGCAGGTACAGCGGGAGCACGGCGTCGGGGTCGTCCCCGCCGAGTACCTCGCCGCAGATCCGGACCATCTCGTCGAACGAGGTGCGCGCGGTGTCGAGGTGCGTCACCACGATGGCGCGCGGCATGCCGACGGCGGCGCACTCGTCCCACACGGCCCGGGCGGCACCGGCCACGGCGTCGGGCTCCTGCGCGGCGGACACCACGAACAGGGCCGCGTCCGCCGCCCGCAGACCGGCCCTGAGCTCCCCGACGAAATCCGCGTATCCGGGGGTGTCCAGCAGATTGACCTTGAACCCGCCCCAGACGACGGGCACCAGCGAGAGCTGCACGGACCGGTGTCTGCGCTGCTCCGTCTCGTCGTAGTCGGACACGGTCGCGCCGTCCTCGACCCGGCCGGCGCGGTTCACCGCCCCGGCAGCCAGGGCCAGGGCCTCGACGAGCGTGGTCTTGCCGGAGCCGCTGTGGCCGACCAGCACCACGTTGCGGATGGACGAGGGCCGGTCGGCCGTCCCCGCCCCGTCGGCGGCTCCGGTGCGAGGGTGTGCCTTGTCTCCCATGATGCGTGCCTCCCGGGTGGTGGCGCGGATCGGGAGGACGATCCGGCGCGGTGGGGGAGAAACGAGCCGGGCGCGGGACGGCCGCCGAGGCGGCCGCGGCGACGCCCGCTTCAACGACCTGGGGAGCAGGAGGAGGGGGGCTCACGACGTCCTGCGACTCCGCCTCCCGCGTTGTCGTCGGTCGCGAGGTTTCCCGTTCTCGGCTCCGCTCGAACAGGGGAGCCCCCTGCGCCCCACTCCCTCCTCCGCCTCGGATGCGAAGCCGCGGGACGCCGCTCGCCGATCCACCTCCTCCTGCTCCCCAGGTCGTAATTCGAGCTTTCCACTCGGGCCGGGCCGCGTCCATCCGTCGCGCTCCGGCGCGCGCGGCTCGGGTGCCCGGCAGGTGGAGTCCCGCGGGCGTGACTACGATGGGCCAGTCGGGGCCGAAGGGGCCGTCCGGCATTCAGACCCTCGGGAAGGCCATGCTGAACAAGTACGCGCGTGCCTTTTTCACGCGTGTCCTCACACCGTTCGCCGCACTGCTGCTCCGCCTCGGCGTGAGCCCCGACGCGGTCACCCTGATCGGTACGGCAGGGGTGGTGGCAGGTGCGCTGGTCTTCTTCCCGATGGGGGAGTTCTTCTGGGGCACGATCGTCATCACGATCTTCGTCTTCTCCGACCTCGTCGACGGCAACATGGCCCGCCAGGCCGGTATCTCCAGCCGCTGGGGCGCGTTCCTCGACTCGACCCTGGACCGGGTGGCCGACGGGGCGATCTTCGGCGGATTCGCGCTCTGGTACGCGGGCAAGGGCGACGACAACGTGCTGTGCGCGGTCGCGATCTTCTGCCTGGCGAGCGGTCAGGTGGTCTCGTACACGAAGGCGCGCGGCGAGTCGATCGGCCTGCCGGTCGCGGTCAACGGACTCGTGGAGCGCGCCGAGCGGCTGGTGATCTCGCTGGTCGCGGCCGGACTCGCCGGTCTGCACACGTTCGGTGTCCCCGGGATCCAGATCCTGCTGCCGATCGCCCTGTGGATCGTCGCCGCGGG
Organism: Streptomyces sp. NPDC056061; assembly: GCF_042266885.1. Classification (NCBI taxonomy): domain Bacteria; kingdom Bacillati; phylum Actinomycetota; class Actinomycetes; order Kitasatosporales; family Streptomycetaceae; genus Streptomyces; species Streptomyces sp. NPDC056061. The sequence goes on from NZ_JBHJWQ010000018.1 coordinate 103,650, forward strand.
CAGCCTGGTGACGCTCGTGCAGCGGGTGGTCACCGTGCGCCGCGAGTCCGCCGAGGCCGACGCGGCCGATGCCGCCGTCGCGGAGCGGGGGAGCGGGGCGGCGCGGTGAGCGGCGTACCCGGCGACGAGCGGACCGGCCTGCGGGACCGGCTCACCGACGGCCTGTACGGGCTCGGCTGGGCCGCCGTGAAGAAGCTTCCCGAACCGGTCGCCCGGAGCCTCTTCCGGACCCTCGCCGACCAGGTCTGGAAGCGGCGGGGCAAGGGAGTGCTGCGGCTGGAGGCCAATCTGGCCCGGGTCGTGCCCGAGGCTTCGCCGGCCCGGCTCGCCGCACTGTCCCGGGCCGGGATGCGCTCGTACATGCGCTACTGGATGGAGTCGTTCCGGCTGCCCACCTGGACCCCGGAACGGATCAAGGCGTCCATCGAGGTCACCGACGCGCACCGGCTGACCGACGGTCTCGACGCCGGCCGCGGCGTCGTCCTCGCCCTGCCGCACCTGGCCAACTGGGACCTGGCGGGTGCCTGGGTGACCACCGACCTCAAGGTCCCCTTCACCACGGTCGCCGAGCGGCTGAAGCCCGAGACCCTGTACGACCGGTTCGTCGCCTATCGCGAGGGGCTCGGCATGGAGGTGCTGCCGCACAGCGGTGGTGCCGCCTTCGGAACCCTGGCGCGACGGCTGCGGGCCGGTGGGCTGGTCTGCCTGGTCGCCGACCGGGACCTGTCCGCCTCCGGGGTCGAGGTGTCCTTCTTCGGCGACACCGCGCGCATGCCCGCGGGCCCGGCGCTGCTCGCCCAGCAGACCGGTGCACTTCTGCTGCCGGTGACGCTCGGGTACGACGACACGCCGGTCATGAGGGCGCGCGTCCACCCGCCGGTCGAGGTGCCGGAGTCGGGCAGCCGCGCCGAGAAGACGTCCGCGATGACACAGGCGCTGGCCGACGCCTTCGCCATCGGGATCGCCGAGCATCCGGAGGACTGGCACATGCTGCAACGGCTCTGGCTCGCGGACCTGGAGAACCGGGAGGGCCCGGCGACCGCGGGGGGCCCGTCGGGACCGCACACCCCGGAGGGACGGCCGTGAGGATCGGCATCGTCTGCCCGTACTCCTGGGACGTCCCCGGGGGCGTGCAGTTCCACATCCGGGACCTGGCCGAACACCTGATCCGCCTGGGGCACCAGGTGTCGGTGCTGGCTCCGGCCGACGAGGGGACACCGCTGCCGCCGTACGTGGTCTCGGCAGGCCGTGCCGTGCCCGTGCCGTACAACGGCTCCGTGGCCCGGCTGAACTTCGGCTTCCTCTCGGCCGCCCGGGTGCGCCGCTGGCTCCACGACGGCATCTTCGACGTCATCCACATCCACGAACCGACGTCGCCGTCGCTGGGGCTGCTCGCCTGCTGGGCCGCGCAGGGGCCGATCGTCGCCACGTTCCACACCTCCAACCCCCGCTCCCGGGCCATGATCGCCGCGTACCCGATCCTGCAGCCGGCCCTGGAGAAGATCAGTGCGCGCATCGCGGTGAGCGAGTACGCCCGCCGGACCCTGGTCGAGCACCTCGGCGGCGACGCGGTCGTCATCCCGAACGGCGTCGACGTCGGCTTCTTCGCCTCGGCCGAACCCCGGCCCGAGTGGCAGTCGCGGCCGGCGCGTGGCCCTGCCGAGGGCGACGACGAGGAAGGGAAGGGCGGCACGCTCGGCTTCATCGGGCGCATCGACGAGCCCCGCAAGGGGCTGCCCGTCCTGATGCGCGCACTGCCCACGATCCTCGCCGCCCGCCCGGAGACCAGACTGCTGGTCGCGGGACGCGGCGATGAGGAGGAAGCCGTCGCCTCACTGCCCGCGCCGATGCGCGAGCGCGTCGAGTTCCTCGGCATGGTGAGCGACGAGGACAAGGCGAGGCTGCTGCGCAGCGTCGACGCGTACGTCGCCCCCAACACGGGCGGCGAGAGCTTCGGCATCATCCTGGTCGAGGCCATGTCCGCCGGCGCACCGGTCCTCGCCAGCGATCTCGACGCCTTCGCCCAGGTACTGGACCAGGGTGCGGCGGGCGAACTCTTCGCCAACGAGGACGCCGACGCGCTGGCGGCGGCGGCGATCCGGCTGCTCGGCGACCCGGCGCGGCGTGCGGAGCTGAGCGAGCACGGCACCGCGCACGTGCGGCGCTTCGACTGGTCGACGGTCGGGGCGGACATCCTCGCGGTGTACGAGACGGTGACGGACGGCGCGGCGTCGGTGGCGGCGGACGAACGCACGGGGCTGCGCGCCCGCTTCGGCCTGGCCCGGGACTGACCGGCGCGACGCGGGGCCGGGAGGCGGGCCGGTGCCCGTCCGTGCCGGCGCCACCCGCCCGCGCCCGGCCGGTCCCTCGCCGCGCACCCCCACCTGCCCCGGCCGGGACACGCGGCCGGGTCGCCCCGACCACCGCCGAACCACGGCCGGACGGCCCCGGCGCGTGCGCCCCGACGGTAGCCTTGCCGCCCGTGATCGAAACCCTCATCTGGATCGGCGTCGCGCTCGTCGCGATCGGCATGTACCTCAGCTGGACCGCGGGACGGCTGGACCGCCTGCACACCCGCATCGACGCCGCCCGCGCCGCCCTCGACGCGCAACTTCTGCGCCGCGCATCGGTCACCCAGGAACTGGCGACATCGGGCGTGCTCGACCCGGCGGCGTCCATCGTGCTGTACGAGGCCGCGCACGCCGCCCGCCAGGCCGAGGAGGAGCATCGCGAGGTCGCCGAGAGCGAGCTGAGCGCCGCTCTGCGCGCGGTGTTCGGCGAGCCGGCGCAGGTGGAGGCCGTGAAGGAGCTCCCCGGTGGGGAGGAGGCGGCGTCCGAACTCGCGGCCGCCGTGCGCCGGGTCCCGATGGCCCGAAGGTTCCACAACGACGCGGTGCGCGCCGCGCGCGCCCTGCGCCGCCACCGCAAGGTGCGGTGGTTCCGGCTGGCCGGGCACGCCCCGTTCCCGCTCGCGTTCGAAATGGACGACGAACCGCCCGTCGCCCTGGCCGACCGCCCCACCGGCTGATCCGACAGGGCGTCCGCGCGGACGTGACCGGGTTCACGACCCGTACCGTACGTGTCCAAAACGATCCACCGGCCTTCCATTGGCCCTTGATGTGGACCGCTCCCGGAGAGTTTGCTCAGCTCTGCACACATCAGCGCTTTCAGTGACTTTTCTCCGAGTGAGGTCGATCCGTGTCCACGCTTCCCACCACCCCGCAGTCCGCCGATTCCCCGGCCACCGGCACCGCCCGCGTCAAGCGCGGCATGGCCGAGCAGCTCAAGGGCGGCGTGATCATGGATGTCGTCGACGCCGAGCAGGCGAAGATCGCCGAGGACGCGGGCGCCGTGGCCGTCATGGCCCTGGAACGGGTACCGGCCGACATCCGCAAGGACGGCGGCGTGGCCCGGATGTCGGACCCGAACATGATCGAGGAGATCATCGAGGCCGTCTCCATCCCCGTGATGGCGAAGTCCCGCATCGGCCACTTCGTCGAGGCGCAGGTGCTCCAGTCCCTCGGCGTCGACTACATCGACGAGTCCGAGGTCCTCACCCCGGCCGACGAGGTCAACCACAGCGACAAGTTCGCGTTCACCACCCCGTTCGTCTGCGGCGCCACCAACCTGGGAGAGGCGCTGCGGCGCATCGCCGAGGGCGCGGCGATGATCCGTTCGAAGGGTGAGGCCGGAACCGGGAACGTCGTCGAGGCCGTCCGCCACCTGCGCCAGATCAAGAACGAGATCGCCCGCCTGCGCGGCTACGACAACAACGAGCTGTACGCCGCCGCCAAGGAGCTGCGCGCCCCGTACGAGCTGGTCAAGGAGGTCGCCGAACTCGGCAAGCTGCCGGTCGTGCTGTTCTCCGCGGGCGGCGTCGCCACCCCGGCGGACGCCGCGCTCATGCGACAGCTCGGTGCCGAGGGCGTCTTCGTCGGCTCCGGCATCTTCAAGTCGGGCGACCCGGCCAAGCGCGCCGCCGCCATCGTGAAGGCCACCACCTTCTACGACGACCCGAAGATCATCGCGGATGCCTCCCGCAACCTGGGCGAGGCCATGGTCGGCATCAACTGCGACACCCTGCCCGAGGCCGAGCGCTACGCCAACCGCGGCTGGTAAGCACCGATGAGCGACACCCCTGTGATCGGAGTCCTGGCCCTCCAGGGCGACGTGCGGGAGCACCTGATCGCCCTGGCCTCGGCAGATGCCCTGGCCAGGCCGGTCCGGCGCCCCGAGGAACTCGCCGAGGTCGACGGACTGGTCATCCCCGGCGGCGAGTCCACCACGATGTCCAAGCTGGCTGCCCTGTTCGGCATGACGGAACCGCTGCGCGAGCGGATACGGGGCGGGATGCCGGTGTACGGCACCTGCGCCGGCATGATCCTCCTCGCCGACAAGATCCTCGATCCGCGCGCCGGACAGGAGACGGTCGGTGGGATCGACATGATCGTGCGACGCAACGCCTTCGGGCGGCAGAACGAGTCCTTCGAGGCGGCCGTGCGGGTCGCCGGAATCGAGGGCGGCCCCGTCGAGGGCGTGTTCATCCGCGCCCCGTGGGTGGAGTCGGTCGGTGCCCGGGCCGAGGTGGTGGCCGAGCACGACGGCCACATCGTCGCGGTGCGCCAGGGCAACGCACTGGCGACCTCGTTCCACCCGGAACTGACCGGGGACCATCGCGTTCACGCGCTGTTCGTGGACATGGTGCGCGCAGTCGGCTGACTCGATCCCGGTAGGATCTCCCGGGTTCGGATCGATTTTTGGTGACGCGAAGGAGAAGGCAGATGTCCGGCCACTCTAAATGGGCTACGACGAAGCACAAGAAGGCCGTGATCGATGCCAAGCGCGGCAAACTCTTCGCGAAGCTGATCAAGAACATCGAGGTCGCGGCCCGCACCGGCGGGGCGGACCCCGATGGGAACCCGACCCTTGTGGACGCGATCCAGAAGGCGAAGAAGAGCTCCGTACCGAACAAGAACATTGACTCCGCGGTCAAGCGTGGCGCCGGTCTTGAGGCGGGCGGTGTCGACTACCAGACGATCATGTACGAGGGTTATGGCCCGAACGGTGTCGCGGTGCTCATCGAGTGCCTCACCGACAACCGCAACCGTGCCGCCTCCGACGTGCGCGTCGCCATGACCCGCAACGGCGGCTCGATGGCCGACCCCGGTTCGGTCTCGTACCTCTTCAACCGCAAGGGCGTCGTCATCGTCCCCAAGGGCGAGCTGACCGAGGACGACGTCCTCGGCGCGGTGCTCGAAGCGGGCGCCGAGGAGGTCAACGACCTGGGCGAGACCTACGAGGTCGTCAGCGAGGCCACCGACCTGGTCGCGGTCCGTACCGCGCTCCAGGAGGGCGACATCGACTACGACTCCGCCGAGGCCGGCTTCCTGCCCACCATGCAGGTCGAGCTGGACGAGGAGGGCGCACGCAAGATCTTCAAGCTGATCGACGCGCTGGAGGACAGCGACGACGTCCAGAATGTCTTCGCCAACTTCGACGTCTCGGACGAGGTCATGGCCAAGGTCGACGCCTGAGCCGGGTTCGACGCAGCCTTCACGCGCGGGCCGACGGGGGACACACCCCGTCGGCCCGTCGCATTGCCCGGCACGTTGTCAGTGCGAGCCGATAGCCTGCGGGAACAGTTGACCGATCAGTACGGAGGGGCCGTCCATGCGGGTACTCGGTGTCGACCCGGGGCTGACCCGGTGCGGTGTCGGTGTCGTCGAGGGCGTGGCGGGCCGCCCCCTCACCATGCTCGCCGTCGGAGTCGTCCGCACCCCGGCCGACGCGGAGCTCGGCCATCGACTCGTCGCCATCGAACGCGGCATCGAGGAGTGGCTCGACGAGCACCGGCCGGAGTACGTCGCCGTGGAACGGGTGTTCAGTCAGCACAACGTCCGCACGGTCATGGGCACGGCCCAGGCCAGCGCGGTCGCCATGCTCTGCGCGTCCCGCCGCGGCATACCGGTCGCCCTGCACACACCGAGCGAGGTCAAGGCAGCCGTCACCGGCAGCGGCCGCGCCGACAAGGCCCAGGTCGGCGCCATGGTCACCCGGCTGCTGAGGCTCGACGCACCGCCGAGACCGGCCGACGCCGCCGACGCACTGGCCCTGGCCATCTGCCACATCTGGCGCGCTCCCGCGGTCAACCGCCTCCAGCAGGCGCACGCGGCGGCCGCCGCGTCCCGCGCACCGCGCCCCCCTCGTACATCCGCGGGCAGCACCCCCGCGGCCCCCGTCCGGAAGGTCCCCCGATGATCGCCTTCGTCAGCGGCCCCGTCGCCGCACTCGCACCGACCACGGCCGTGATCGAGGTCGGCGGCATCGGCATGGCCGTCCAGTGCACCCCGGGCACCCTCGCCGACCTGCGCGTCGGCCAGGAGGCGAGGCTGGCCACCTCCCTCATCGTCCGGGAGGACTCGCTTACCCTCTACGGCTTCGCCGACGACGACGAGCGCCAGGTCTTCGAGCTGCTCCAGACCGCCAGCGGCGTCGGCCCGCGACTCGCCCAGGCGATGCTCGCCGCGCACAGCCCGGACGCCCTGCGGATCGCGGTCGCCACCGGGGACGAGAAGGCGCTCACCGCCGTCTCCGGCATCGGCAAGAAGGGCGCGCAGAAGCTCCTCCTCGAACTCAAGGACAGACTCGGGGAGCCCGTCGGCACCGCGAGGATCGGCCACCAGGGGATCGGCGCCGCGGTCACTCCCGCCTGGCGCGACCAGCTGCACGCCGCTCTCATCGGTCTCGGCTACGCCACCCGCGAGGCCGATGAGGCGGTCGCCGCTGTCACCCCGCAGGCCGAGGCGGCGCTGGCGGAGAACGGGCAGGCCCCGGTGCCGCAGCTGCTGCGCGCCGCGCTGCAGACCCTCAACCGCGCGCGCTGATCCGAGCAGCGCAACCCCGGGACCCCGGGCCCTTCGGGACTCCTGGGATTCCCGAGACTCCTGGGACTCCCGGGAAAGGGAACACCCCGACGCCGGGCCGGGCACCGCACGGCACCGAGACATCCGAGGCGGGACAGACGCAATGAACTGGGACGAGACCGGACCCGACACCGGCGAGCGGCTCGACGAACGCCTCGTCGACGCCGGCGCGGACGGCGAGGACACCGCGGTCGAGGCGGCACTGCGGCCGAAGGACCTCGACGAATTCGTCGGTCAGGAAAAAGTGCGTGAACAGTTGGATCTGGTCCTCAAGGCGGCCAGGGCCCGCGGTGCCACCGCCGACCACGTGCTGCTCTCCGGCGCCCCCGGCCTGGGCAAGACCACCCTCTCCATGATCATCGCCGCCGAGATGGGCGCCCCGATCCGGATCACCTCGGGCCCCGCCATCCAGCACGCGGGCGACCTCGCCGCGATCCTCTCCTCCCTCCAGGAGGGCGAGGTCCTCTTCCTCGACGAGATCCACCGCATGTCGCGGCCCGCCGAGGAGATGCTCTACATGGCGATGGAGGACTTCCGGGTCGACGTGATCGTCGGCAAGGGACCCGGTGCCACCGCCATCCCGCTGGAACTCCCGCCCTTCACCCTGGTCGGCGCCACCACCCGGGCCGGGCTGCTGCCGCCCCCGTTGCGCGACCGTTTCGGCTTCACCGGCCACATGGAGTTCTACGTGCCCACCGAGCTGGAACGCGTCATCCAGCGTTCGGCCCGTCTTCTCGACGTGGTGATAGACGCGGACGGCGCCGCCGAGATCGCCGGACGCTCGCGCGGCACCCCCCGCATCGCCAACCGGCTGCTGCGCCGCGTCCGGGACTACGCCCAGGTCAAGGCCGACGGCCGGATCGACCGCCCGGTCGCCTCCGCGGCACTCGGGGTCTACGAGGTCGACGCCCGCGGACTCGACCGACTCGACCGGGCGGTGCTCGGCGCCCTGCTGAAGCTGTTCGGCGGCGGGCCCGTCGGCCTGTCCACCCTGGCGGTCGCGGTGGGCGAGGAGCGCGAGACGGTCGAAGAGGTCGCGGAACCGTTCCTGGTACGGGAGGGGCTCCTGGCCAGAACGCCGCGCGGACGGGTCGCGACACCCGCGGCCTGGGCCCATCTCGGGCTCGTTCCCCCGCAGCACGGCGGAAAGGGACAACAGGGCCTGTTCGGGGCGTGACGTGTCACAGCTCGGCCGGGACAGGAACCAACCGGCGGCGTCGGGCGTTGTTCCATCGATGCGGACTCGCTTAGACTCCGCCGATGCCGCCCGTATGGGCCGGTGTACCCACCCCCGAAGATCAGGCCGTCCTCCGGTGCGGTCGTGCGAAGGAAACTCGTCCCGTGAATCCCGTGTCTCTCCTCCCCTTCATCGTGCTCATCGGGGCCATGTTCCTGATGACCCGGTCCGCCAAGAAGAAGCAGGCGGCCGCCGCCCAGATGCGCAACGAGATGCAGCCCGGCGCCGGCGTCCGGACCATCGGGGGCATGTACGCCACCGTCAAGGAGGTTCACGACGACACGGTTCTCCTCGAGGTCGCGCCCGGCGTCCACGCCATTTACGCCAAGAACGCCATCGGTGCCGTCCTCGACGACGCCGAGTACAACCGCATCGTCCACGGCGACGACGAGAACGCCCTCGACATCGAGGGCACCGTCGTGCCCGACGACGCCTCCTCGCTGACCGAGGCGGAGGACGCCGAGAAGACCTCGGACGACGCCAGGATCGACCTTGGCAAGAAGGCCGAGTCCGACGACGCCGAGCCGAAGGACATCGAGCCGAAGGACGCCGAGTCCGGCAAGAAGTCCGAGGGCAAGACCGACGGCGAGGCCGACGCGAAGTAGCCCACGACCCGGGGATGCCGCGAGCCCACCGGCACCAGGCCCCCGGACCGTGCGATCCTCCGCGGGGCGGGTCCCCACTACACTTCGTGGCCGCTCCGTCGCACACCCGGCGCGGGGCGGTTGGACAGGGAGAAACGACAAGGTGGCAGCACCGAAGAAGAGTCGGGGAGCGGCCAAAGGCGGTCAGAGCAAGCCAGGGCGTTCCCTGGCTCTGATCCTGATCGCCATGGTCGCGCTCACCGGCGGGATGTTCTTGTCCGGTCAAACCACGCCCCGGCTTGGTATCGACTTGGCGGGCGGCACATCCATCACGCTCAAGGCTCAGCCCCAGCCCGGTAAGCCGAACGCGATCAACCAGACCAACATGGACACCGCGGCCGGCATCATCGAACGCCGTGTCAATGGTCTGGGTGTCTCCGAGGCCGAGGTCCAGACCGAGGGCCGGGACAACATCGTCGTCAACATCCCCAAGGGGACGAACTCGCAGCAGGCCCGGGAGCAGGTCGGTACGACCGCCCAGCTCTACTTCCGGCCGGTGCTGACCGTCGCCGCGGGGGCGCCGACGCCCCAGGGCACCGCAAGCCCCTCGCCCTCCGGCTCGCCGAAGCCGGGCAAGTCCGCTGATACCGGAGCGAAGACGCCGGACTCCACGGCCACCCCCTCGGCCACTGCCACCACCCAGGGCCGTGCGGTGACCGGTGGCCTGCTGAAGGACACGACGCCCAGCCCCAACGCGTCCGGTACGTCGAAGGAGCCCACCGCCCCCGCGGCTCCCGACCCGGCCACCGCCGCGCTGGAGAAGAAGTTCAGCGCTCTGGACTGCTCCAACAGGGCCGGTCGGGCGTCGGCGGGCGCGAATGTGCAGCCCACCGAGCCCACCGTCGCGTGCAGCTCCGAGGGTGACGCCAAGTACATCCTCGGCCCGGCCGAGGTCTCCGGCACGGATGTGGACAGCGCCAAGGGCGCGATCAACCAGCAGGACGGTCAGTGGATCGTCCAGATGGAGTTCACCAAGGGCGGTGCCAAGAAGTTCCAGAAGATCACGGGCCGGCTCGCGCAGCAGCAGTCGCCGCAGAACCAGTTCGCCATCGTGCTCGACGGCGAGGTCGTCTCGGCCCCTTACGTGCGCACGGCCCTGAGCGCGAACGCCGAGATCTCCGGCAGCTTCAACCAGCAGTCCGCCGAGGACCTCGCCAACGTGCTCTCCTACGGTGCTCTGCCGCTCAGCTTCAAGGAGCAGACCGTCACCACCGTCACGGCCGCTCTCGGGGGTGAGCAGCTGCAAGCCGGGCTGATCGCCGGTGCCATCGGACTGGCCCTGGTCATCATCTACCTGGTGAGTTACTACCGTGGCCTGGCGTTCATCGCCCTTCTGAGCCTCCTGGCCTCGGGCATCCTGAGCTACACCCTCATGGCGCTGCTCGGCCCGGCCATCGGCTTCGCGCTGAACCTCCCCGCGGTCTGCGGTGCCATCGTGGCCATCGGTATCACCGCGGACTCCTTCATCGTGTACTTCGAGAGGATCCGCGACGAGATCCGCGAGGGCCGCACCCTGCGTCCCGCCGTCGAGCGGGCGTGGCCGCGTGCCCGGCGCACCATTCTGGTCTCCGACTTCGTCTCCTTCCTCGCCGCGGCGGTCCTCTTCGTCGTCACCGTCGGCAAGGTCCAGGGCTTCGCCTTCACGCTGGGGCTCACCACCGTGCTCGACGTGGTCGTGGTGTTCCTCTTCACCAAGCCGGTCATGACGATGATGGCCCGCACGAAGTTCTTCGCCGGCGGTCACCCGTGGTCCGGTCTGGACCCGAAGCGGCTCGGCGCCAAGCCACCACTGCGCCGTTCGCGCCGTGTCAACGCCCCCACCGACCACCCGAAGGAGGCGTGAGATGTCGCGACTCGGCACTCTCGGCGCCCGTCTCTACCGCGGCGAAGTCGGATACGACTTCGTCGGCAAGCGCAAGATCTGGTACGGCGTCTCGATCCTGATCACCATCACGGCCATCGTCGGCCTGGCGGTCAGTGGTCTGAACATGGGCATCGAATTCAAGGGCGGTGCCGTCTTCACCACCCCGAAGACGAGCGTGAGCGTCGACGAAGCGGAGAACATCGCGACTGAGGCGTCCGGCCATCAGGCGATCGTCCAGAAGCTCGGCAACGGCGGTCTGCGCATCCAGATCACCGAAGTCGACACCGCGAAGTCCGACCAGATCAAGACCCTGCTCTCCAAGGACCTCGGTGTCCCGTCCGAGAAGATCGCCGCCGATCTGGTCGGCCCCAGCTGGGGTGAGCAGATCGCCAACAAGGCCTGGACCGGCCTCGGCATCTTCATGGTTCTCGTCGTGGTCTACCTGGCCATCGCCTTCGAATGGCGGATGGCCATCGCGGCCCTGGTCGCTCTGATCCACGACATCACCATCACGGTCGGTGTCTACGCCCTGGTGGGCTTCGAGGTCACCCCGGGCACCGTGATCGGTCTGCTGACCATTCTCGGCTACTCCCTCTACGACACGGTCGTCGTATTCGACAGCCTCAGGGAGAGCACGGACGGCATCACCAAGCAGACCCGGTGGACGTACGGCGAGATCGCCAACCGTTCGATCAACGGCACCCTGGTCCGCTCCATCAACACCACGGTCGTGGCCCTGCTCCCCGTCGCCGGTCTGCTCTTCATCGGCGGCGGTGTCCTCGGCGCAGGCATGCTGAACGACATCTCGCTGTCGCTGTTCGTCGGCCTCGCGGCCGGTGCGTACTCCTCGATCTTCATCGCCACGCCGCTCGTCGCCGACCTCAAGGCACGCGATCCGCAGATGAAGGCGCTCAAGAAGCGGGTGCTCGCCAAGCGTGCGGCAGCCGCCGCCAAGGGCGAGTCCGCCGAGGACGAGCGCTCCGAGGACGGCCTCCCGGCGGGTGCGACTACCGCCGCCGCGGTCGTCGGCCAGCGCCAGCAGCCCCACCGGGGCCAGGGCCGCACCCCGGGGAACCGCCGATGACCAGCAGCACCACCGAGAGCACCCGTGAGCTTCTGCTGAGCCGCATCCGCGACGTGGTCGACTATCCGAAGCCGGGCGTGGTCTTCAAGGACATCACCCCGTTGCTCGCGGACCCGGCCGCGTTCGAGGCCCTCACCGACACCCTCGCGGAACTGTGCGTACGGCACGGCGCCACGAAGATCGTCGGCCTGGAGGCACGCGGCTTCATCCTGGCCGCCCCGGTCGCGGTGCGTGCCGGTCTCGGCTTCGTACCCGTCCGCAAGGCGGGCAAGCTGCCCGGAGCCACGCTCAGCCAGGCGTACGAGCTGGAGTACGGCACGGCCGAGATCGAGATCCACGCGGAGGACCTGTCCGCCGGTGACCGGATCATGGTCATCGACGACATCCTCGCCACGGGCGGCACCGCCGAGGCGTCGCTGGAGCTGATCCGGAGGGCCGGTGCCGAGGTCGCGGGCGTCGCGGTCCTGATGGAACTCGGCTTCCTGGACGGGCGCGCGCGCATGGAGCGGGCCCTGGCGGGTGCTCCGCTGGAGGCTCTCATCCACGTGTAAGTGCGGCGTACATGAATCGGGTGTTCAGATTCTCTTCCGGACACCCGATTCGCATGTGCGTATCAGGGTCGGCGAAGCAGTGACTCCAATGCACTGCGTGGGGCGACGTCGCCGCCTTCACGGTCCGAGCGGAGCCCGTGTCCGCAGGGGGTCCGTTGCTTCTTCCCGGGCCCGGCCGACGCTCGGACCATCGGCCCGTGGCGGGCTCGGTGCACTCACGGACAGCAAGGACGGGCACCCGGGAACAACCGGGTGCCCGTTCGTCGTTGTGAGGGGTCTCGCCGTCCCCGGGCGAGGACCGGCCACCGGGTCGATACGATGGCCTTTCCGGGAGTCCGGATCCGCACGAGGAGCGCTCTTGCCAGACGAGGCCCAGCCAGTTGCCGCCCCGCAGCCCGACAAGCCCGCGGCGGCCTCAGCCACGCCCGGGAAGAAGCAGCCCGCGCAGAAGCCGAAGCCCCCGGCCCCCGAGCCCGGAACGGACACGGACCGCTCCGCCGCCCCGGCGCTGCGGCCCGCCTCGCCCGCGCAGCCGACCGCTCCCGCCTCCCCGGCCTCGTCCACCCCGAAGCCCCCGGCGAAGCCCGCCGTCCGGTCGGCCTCCCCGGCCGCCCCGACGGGCAGGTCCGGTGGCTCCTCCAACCGGGTGAGGGCCAGGCTCGCGCGCCTCGGCGTGCAGCGTTCCAGCCCGTACAACCCGGTTCTCGAACCGCTGCTGCGCACCGTCCGCGGCAACGACACCAAGATCGAGAACTCCACGCTGCGCCAGATCGAGCGGGCCTACCAGGTCGCCGAGCGCTGGCACCGCGGGCAGAAGCGCAAGAGCGGCGACCCGTACATCACCCACCCGCTCGCCGTCACGACGATCCTCGCCGAGCTGGGCATGGACCCGGCGACGCTGATGGCCGGACTGCTGCACGACACGGTCGAGGACACCGAGTACGGCCTGGACACCCTGCGCCAGGACTTCGGCGACCAGGTGGCCCTACTCGTCGACGGCGTCACCAAGCTGGACAAGGTCAAGTTCGGCGAGGCCGCACAGGCCGAGACCGTGCGCAAGATGGTCGTCGCCATGGCCAAGGATCCCCGGGTCCTGGTGATCAAGCTCGCCGACCGGCTGCACAACATGCGCACCATGCGCTACCTCAAGCGGGAGAAGCAGGAGAAGAAGGCCCGCGAGACGCTGGAGATCTACGCCCCGCTGGCGCACCGCCTGGGCATGAACACCATCAAGTGGGAGCTGGAGGACCTCGCCTTCGCGATCCTCTACCCCAAGATGTACGACGAGATCGTCCGTCTCGTCGCCGAGCGGGCCCCCAAGCGCGACGAATACCTCGCCATAGTGACCGACGAGGTCCAGGCCGACCTGCGGGCCGCCCGGATCAAGGCGACCGTCACCGGTCGGCCGAAGCACTACTACAGCGTCTACCAGAAGATGATCGTGCGGGGCCGGGACTTCGCGGAGATCTACGACCTGGTGGGCATCCGGGTCCTCGTCGACACCGTCCGCGACTGCTACGCGGCGCTCGGCACCGTCCACGCGCGATGGAATCCGGTCCCCGGCCGGTTCAAGGACTACATCGCGATGCCCAAGTTCAACATGTACCAGTCGCTGCACACCACGGTGATCGGGCCGAGCGGCAAGCCCGTCGAACTGCAGATCCGCACGTTCGACATGCACCGGCGCGCCGAGTACGGCATCGCCGCGCACTGGAAGTACAAGCAGGAGGCCGTCGCCGGTGCCTCCAAGGTGCGCACGGACGTGCCCAAGCACACCGGCCGCGGCCAGGACACCGTCAACGACATGGCGTGGCTGCGCCAGCTCCTGGACTGGCAGAAGGAGACCGAGGACCCCAGCGAGTTCCTGGAGTCCCTGCGCTTCGACCTCTCCCGCAACGAGGTCTTCGTCTTCACGCCCAAGGGCGACGTCATCGCGCTCCCCGCAGGTGCCACACCGGTCGACTTCGCCTACGCGGTCCACACGGAGGTCGGCCACCGGACCATAGGGGCACGGGTCAACGGGCGGCTCGTGCCGCTGGAGTCGACCCTCGACAACGGCGACCTCGTGGAGGTCTTCACCTCCAAGGCGGCCGGCGCCGGTCCCTCGCGCGACTGGCTCGGCTTCGTCAAGTCGCCCCGGGCCCGCAACAAGATCCGTGCCTGGTTCTCCAAGGAGCGCCGCGACGAGGCGATCGAGCAGGGCAAGGACGCCATCGCGCGGGCCATGCGCAAGCAGAACCTGCCGATCCAGCGCATCCTCACCGGTGACTCCCTGGTCACGCTCGCGCACGAGATGCGTTACCCCGACATATCGTCGCTGTACGCGGCGATCGGCGAGGGCCATGTGGCCGCGGCCGGGGTCGTGCAGAAGCTGGTCCAGGCGCTCGGCGGCGAGGACGAGGCCAACGAGGACATCGCGGAGAGCTCGCCGCCCTCGCGCGGCCGCGCCAAGCGCCGTGCCAACGCCGACCCGGGCGTGGTCGTCAAGGGCGTCGAGGACGTCTGGGTGAAACTGGCCCGCTGCTGCACGCCCGTCCCCGGCGATCCGATCATCGGCTTCGTGACCCGCGGCAGCGGCGTCTCCGTGCACCGCGCCGACTGCGTCAACGTGGACTCGCTGTCGCAGCAGCCGGAACGCATCCTGGACGTCGAATGGGCACCGACCCAGTCCTCGGTCTTCCTGGTCGCCATCCAGGTCGAGGCACTCGACCGGTCCCGGCTGCTCTCGGACGTCACCCGGGTCCTGTCCGACCAGCACGTCAACATCCTGTCGGCGGCCGTGCAGACCTCCCGGGACCGGGTGGCCACCTCGCGCTTCACCTTCGAGATGGGCGACCCGAAGCACCTCGGACACGTTCTCAAGGCCGTCCGGGGCGTGGAGGGCGTCTACGACGTGTACCGGGTGACCTCGGCACGCAGACCCTGACGGAGACGGTGTCCCGGATCCACGGGCCGCCGGGCCGAGAGTGCGGACGGCCCGGGACGCGGGAAGCGAGGGGCCGGAATGCCGACCGTCGTCCTGCGAACGGTTCGTCCCTCGCCCTGATCATTTCGTCCCTCGCCCTGATCATGGCGAAAGCCCCCTGGATCCGCCTTCCTCAAGGCGGATCCAGGGGGCTTTCCCCACGAACCGACAGGGCCGGCCGGAGCGGCCGAGTGGCCGTCCCGACCGGCCCGGCAGGTCAGGTGCGGTGCCGATCCACGATCAGCCGCCGAACTCCTCCAGCCCCTTCAGCGCCTGGTCCAGCAGCGCCTGACGGCCTTCGAGCTCCTTGGCCAGCTTGTCGGCGCGGGCGTTGTTCCCCGCGGCGCGCGCCGTGTCGATCTGCCCGCGCAGCTTGTCGACGGCAGCCTGCAACTGGCCGGTCAGACCCGCGGCACGCGCGCGCGCCTCAGGGTTCGTCCGACGCCACTCGGCCTCCTCCGCCTCCTGGAGCGCCCGCTCCACCGCGTGCATCCGCCCCTCGACCTTCGGACGGGCATCGCGCGGCACGTGACCGATGGCCTCCCAGCGCTCGTTGAGGCCCCGGAACGCGGCGCGGGCCGCCTTCAGGTCCTTCACCGGCACCAGCCGCTCGGCCTCGGTGGCCAGTTCCTCCTTGAGCTTGAGGTTCTCGCCCTGCTCGGCGTCCCGCTCGGCGAAGACCTCGCCGCGGGCGGCGAAGAAGACGTCCTGGGCGCCGCGGAACCGGTTCCACAGGTCGTCCTCGGCCTCGCGCTGGGCGCGGCCCGCCGCCTTCCACTCCGTCATCAGGTCGCGGTAACGGGCGGCCGTGGCCCCCCAGTCCGTGGAGCCGGAGAGCGCCTCGGCCTCCGCGACCAGCTTCTCCTTGGCCTTGCGGGCCTCCTCGCGCTGGGCGTCCAGCGAGGCGAAGTGGGCCTTGCGACGCTTGGAGAACGCCGAACGGGCGTGGGAGAACCGGTGCCACAACTCGTCGTCGGACTTGCGGTCGAGCCGCGGAAGCCCCTTCCACGTGTCGACGAGCGCGCGCAGGCGCTCGCCCGCGGCACGCCACTGCTCGCTCCGCGCCAGCTCCTCGGCCTCGGCGACCAGCTCCTCCTTGGCGCGCTTCGCCTCGTCGGCCTGCTTCGCCTTCTGGACCTTGCGTTCCTCGCGCCGCGACTCGACCGTCGCGACCAGGGCGTCGAGCCGCTTGCGCAGCGCGTCGAGGTCACCGACGGCGTGATGCTCGTCCACCTGCAGACGCAGGTGCCCGATGGCGGCCGTGGCGTCCTTCGCCGACAGGTCGGTGGTCTTCACCCGACGTTCGAGGAGGCCGATCTCGACCACAATGCCCTCGTACTTGCGCTCGAAGTAGGCCAGGGCCTCCTCGGGGGATCCCGCCTGCCACGATCCGACGACCTGCTCGCCGTCGGCCGTACGCACGTACACGGTGCCCGTCTCATCGACGCGGCCCCACGGGTCGCTGCTCACAGCGCCTCCTCCACCTGATGCCTGCGAGGGGGTTCGCCCCCCTGGCATCGTCCACAGTTTCCTGGGGCGGGCAGCGCCCGCCCTGCACAACGCCAATCTAGGCGACCGGCCGCCCGGCTGTCCGCACTCCGCGCGGCCGAAAATTATCCGGCCCGGGCGCGACGGGCGGCCCGGGTCCGGTCGCCCGAACGCGTCACGACTTGGCGACGGTCGCCTTCGAGATGTCCACTGCCGTCTTCGGCGCACCGTCGGCCGCGCCGCCGGCCACACCCGCCGCGCCGATCTTCTCGACCGCCTTCAGCGAGGCGCCGTCCATGGTGCCGAACGGCGTGTAGGTGGGCGGCAGTTTGCTGTCCTTGTACACCAGGAAGAACTGGCTGCCGCCGGTGTGCGGCTGACCGGTGTTGGCCATCGCCACCGTGCCCGCCGGGTAGGTGACCGTCCCGTCTGCGGCCGCCTTGCCCAGCCCGGTCAGGTTCTCGTCCGGGATCGTGTATCCGGGGCCGCCGCTGCCGTTGCCCTCGGGGTCGCCGCACTGCAGGACGAAGATGCCCTGCGTGGTCAGCCGGTGGCACTTCGTGCCGTCGAAGAAGCCCTTGTCGGACAGTGCCTTGAACGAGTTCGTGGTGTGCGGGGTCTTCGCCGCGTCCATCGCGAACGCGATGTCGCCCGCGCCCGTCTTGAGCGACATCGTGTACTTCGCCGCCTTGTCGATCTTCATCGCGGGCTCGGGCTCGCTGCTCTCGCCCGGCGACGGCGACTCGGACGGGCTCGCGCTCGCCGCCGCGTCGCCCTTGTCCTTCTTGTCGTCGCCGTCGAGGGCGAGATACGTGCCGACCCCGGCGACCGCCACCACGGCCACGGCGGCCGAGATCGCGATCGTCAGCCGCTTCGACCTGCGGCGGGCCTCCTCCCGGCGCTGCTGCTGCCGCTCGAACTTCTCCCTGGCGAGCTGCCGCCGCCGCTGATCGCTGCTGACCACCGGGTGATCTCCTTGTAGTTCGTGTGGGGCCTGGGCTGCCCGTACCGTATATGGGTTAGCTGTGGAATGAGGAGCGCCGGTAGGCTCTGAACCGCCGCGACCTTCTCAGTCGCCATCCGCCGTCGGACGACCAGTAAGGACGATCGTGCTCATTGCCGGGTTCCCCGCAGGGGCCTGGGGGACCAACTGTTACCTGGTCGCCCCGGCCGCGGGTGAGGAGTGCGTCATCATCGACCCGGGCCACCGGGCCGCCGCCGGCGTCGAGGAAGCGCTCAAGAAGCATCGGCTGAAGCCTGTCGCCGTCGTACTGACGCACGGACACATCGATCACGTCGCCTCGGTCGTCCCGGTGTGCGGCGCGCACGACATCCCCGCCTGGATCCACCCGGAGGACCGGTACATGATGAGCGACCCGGAGAAGGCCCTCGGCCGCTCCATCGGGATGCCGCTCATGGGCGAGCTGACGGTGGGGGAGCCGGACGACGTCAGGGAGCTGGGTGACGGAACCCCGCTGAAGCTGGCCGGTCTGGAGTTCGCCGTCGCGCATGCGCCCGGCCATACCAAGGGGTCGGTGACGTATCGGATGCCCGAGGCCGCGGACGTTCCGCAGATCCTCTTCTCGGGTGACCTGATCTTCGCCGGCTCCGTCGGACGCACCGACCTGCCCGGCGGCGACCACGCCGAGTTGCTCGATTCGCTGGCGCGCGTGTGCGTGCCGCTCGACGACTCGACCGTGGTGCTGTCGGGCCACGGCCCCCAGACGACCATCGGCCGCGAGCGCGCCACCAACCCGTTCCTGAACGGCCTGGACGCGCCCCGACCGGGAATGTGACGAGAGACAAGAATCGTGAGCACCTTCAAGGCCCCCAGGGGCACGTACGACCTGACCCCGCCCGACTCCGCGACGTACCTCGCGGTGCGCGAGGCGATCGCCGCACCCCTGAAGAACTCCGGCTACGGCTACATCGAGACGCCCGGCTTCGAGGACGTCGCCCTCTTCTCGCGCGGCGTCGGTGAGTCCACCGACATCGTGACCAAGGAGATGTACACCCTCACCACCAAGGGCGGCTCCCAGCTCGCGCTGCGCCCCGAGGGCACCGCCTCGGTGCTGCGCGCGGCGCTGGAGGCCAACCTCCACAAGCTCGGCAACCTGCCGGTGAAGCTCTGGTACTCCGGCTCGTACTACCGCTACGAGCGTCCGCAGAAGGGCCGCTACCGGCACTTCTCGCAGGTCGGTGCCGAGGCCATCGGTGCCGAGGACCCGGCGCTGGACGCCGAGCTGATCATCCTGGCAGACCAGGCGTACCGGGCGCTGGGCCTGCGGAACTTCCGCATCCTGCTCAACTCGCTGGGCGACCGGGAGTGCCGTCCCGTCTACCGGGACGCGCTCCAGGGCTTCCTGCGCGAACTCGACCTGGACGAGGAGACCCGCCGCCGCATCGAGATCAACCCGCTGCGGGTCCTCGACGACAAGCGGCCCGAGGTCCAGAAGCAACTGGTCGGCGCGCCGGTGCTGCGCGACTTCCTGTGCGATGCCTGCAAGGCGTACCACGAGGAGGTCCGCGACCTGCTCACCGCGTCGGGCGTGGTGTACGAGGACGACGAGAAGCTGGTCCGCGGCCTCGACTACTACACCCGCACCACCTTCGAGTTCGTCCACGACGGACTCGGGTCGCAGTCCGCGGTGGGCGGCGGCGGCCGTTACGACGGCCTGTCCGAGATGATCGGCGGCCCGGCGCTCCCGTCGGTCGGCTGGGCGCTCGGGGTGGACCGCACGGTGCTCGCGCTGGAGGCGGAGGGCATCGAGCTCGAACTGCCTGCGGCCACCAGCGTCTTCGCCGTGCCGCTGGGCGAGGAGGCCCGGCGGGTCCTCTTCGGGGTCGTCACGCAGCTGCGTCGCGAGGGCGTGGCGGCGGACTTCGCGTACGGCAACCGCGGCCTCAAGGGCGCCATGAAGAGCGCGAACCGCTCGGGCGCGCGGTTCACGATCGTCGCGGGCGAGCGGGACCTGGCCGAGGGAGTCGTCCAGCTCAAGGACATGGAGTCGGGCGAGCAGACGGCGGTTCCGTTGTCCGACGTGACCGCGACGGTCCGCGAGCGCCTGGCCTGAGGCCGCGTCCTCGCCCCGCGCGTGCCCGGAGGACCGGAGTTCAGGTCTGCCGGGCACGCGCGGTCGTGCCGCCGCCCAGGGGTGTCGCCCTCGTACACGTCGTCAACATGAAGAGTGAAGAATCGCCCTGTCGGATGATTCTGCCGCGACCGCCAATGGCATGGGCGGAAGCCTGATCCGGGGCCGGTATCGAGGGTGCGTCCCTCCCGTCGCCGGATCCGTTCCCGGCGGCCTTCGCAGGTCGCGCGCCTCGACCGGACGTTGTGCCATGTTCCCGGACAACTCGCGTGCCCTCGCGTTCCCACCCGGTCGCGCACACGATTCCGTGCACGCCTTTATGTTCATCGAACGGAAGAGCGGCATTGTCGTGCGGCACAATGACCGTGCCCCGCAGGCCACTCACTGATGGAACGGCGATATGACGACTGCAGCGGTTGACCATCCCTCCTCCGATCAGGACGAGGGCGACGGGAAGAGGACCATCGGCGGCAGCCGGGCGTTCGCTCTGCTGCTGGTGATCACGGGCGCCGCCGGGCTCTTTGCCGCCTGGATCATCACCATCGACAAGTTCAAGCTGCTGGAGGACCCGGGCTTCACGCCGGGTTGCAGTCTCAACCCGGTCGTCGCCTGCGGAAACATCATGAAGAGCGAGCAGGCGGCGGCCTTCGGCTTCCCGAACCCGATGCTCGGCCTGGCCACCTACTCCGTGATCATCGGCATCGGTCTGGCGCTGCTCGCCGGTGCCCGCTTCCGTACCTGGTACTGGCTCGGCATGAACGCCGGCACGTTGTTCGGCGTCGGATTCTGCACCTGGCTCCAGTACCAGTCGCTGTACAACATCAACTCGCTCTGCCTGTGGTGCTGCCTGGCCTGGGTCGCCACGATCGTCATGTTCTGCTACGTCACCAAGCACAACATCGAGCACCGGATCATCCCCGCGCCGAACTGGCTGCGCAGTGGCCTCACCGAGTTCCACTGGGTGCCGCCGGTCCTGTGGGTCGGCATCATCGGCATGCTGGTCCTGACCCGCTGGTGGGACTTCTGGACCAGCTGACGGGGCCCGGCCGCCGCCCCCTGCGGGGCGGTCGGGCCGGCGGGGCTGTCAGTGCCGTGACATAGGCTTCGAGACGTGGAGCCCGACCTCTTTACCGCAGCAGCCGAAGACCGCCAGGAGAACGACCCGTCCAGCAGCCCTCTCGCTGTCCGGATGCGTCCCCGTACTCTCGACGAGGTCGTCGGTCAGCAGCATCTGCTCAAGCCGGGCTCCCCGCTGCGCCGCCTCGTCGACGAACGGAGCGGCGGACCCGCGGGCCCGTCGTCCGTGCTCCTGTGGGGCCCGCCCGGGATCGGGAAGACGACGCTGGCGTACGTGGTCAGCAAGGCGACCAACAAGCGTTTTGTCGAGCTCTCCGCGATCACCGCCGGTGTCAAGGAGGTGCGGGCCGTCATCGAGGGCGCCCGTCGGGCCACCGGGGGCTATGGCAAGGAGACCGTCCTCTTCCTCGACGAGATCCACCGCTTCTCCAAGGCCCAGCAGGACTCCCTGCTCCCGGCCGTCGAGAACCGCTGGGTGACGCTGATCGCCGCGACCACGGAGAACCCCTACTTCTCGGTCATCTCGCCGCTGCTGTCGCGCTCGCTGCTGCTCACCCTCGAACCGCTCACGGACGAGGACCTGCGCGGTCTGCTGGCGCGCGCCCTGGCCGACGAGCGCGGACTCGGCGGTGCCGTGGCGCTGCCGCAGGACGCCGAGGCCCATCTGCTGCGCATCGCGGGCGGCGACGCCCGCCGGGCGCTCACCGCGCTGGAGGCCGCGGCCGGAGCGGCGCTGGCCAAACAGGAGAAGGAGATCACCCTCCAGACCCTGGAGGAGACCGTCGACCGCGCAGCCGTGAAGTACGACCGCGACGGCGACCAGCACTACGACGTGGCGAGCGCGCTCATCAAGTCGATCCGCGGCTCCGACGTCGACGCCGCGCTGCACTACCTGGCCCGGATGATCGAGGCGGGGGAGGACCCCCGGTTCATCGCCCGACGGCTGATGATCTCGGCCAGCGAGGACATCGGCCTGGCCGACCCGACGGCGTTGCCCACCGCGGTCGCGGCCGCCCAGGCGGTCGCCATGATCGGGTTCCCGGAGGCGGCGCTCACCCTGAGCCACGCCACGATCGCCCTGGCCCTGGCCCCCAAGTCCAACGCCGCGACGCTGGCCATCTTCGCCGCCCAGGAGGACGTGCGGAAGGGGCTGGCGGGCCCCGTCCCGGCCCATCTGCGCGACGGCCACTACAAGGGGGCCGCCAAGCTGGGCCACGCCCAGGGCTATGTGTACCCGCACGACGTCCCCGGCGGCATCGCCAGCCAGCAGTACGCCCCGGACGCCGTCCGCGACAGGCACTACTACCGCCCCACGCGCTACGGCGCCGAGGCGCGTTACGCCGACGTGGTGGAGCGGGTCCGCGAGCGGCTCGGCCGGACCGGTCCCGCCGACGGGGCGGCCCCGGCCGGCGACTGAGGAACGCGCGAGCGGCCGGCGCCCCGAACCACCGCGCCGTCCTCAGCGCACCGCCGCCTCGAAGAGCGTGTGCATGGCGTGGCGCAGACCGGTGATGTCCCGCACCGGATCGGGAAACTCGAAGCGGGCGTCGAAGCAGCGGTGACGGTCCTCGCGGACGCGCACCCGCAGCCCGAACCGGTCGAGTGCCAACGGCACGACGGAGGGCCGGTGCGCCGCGCAGCGGCGGGCCGCCCGTTCTCCCAGCAGTGCACACAGCATGTCCAACTGCTCACCATGGCCCGCGTGCAGGTGCTGGAGCAGTTCCGTCTCGTGGACCACGAACGGATCGGGCGCCGCGTCCCGGAAGTCCTCGGGATCGACCGCTTCGGCGCCCCACAGGTCTTCGACGTGGAGCTCGTCCGTCTCCAGCCGCAGCGTCATCCGGCCCGGCCCCGACAGGCCCGGTACGGTGGTGAGCCACCCCGAGATCCGCGCCCGGCCGCGGATGCGGTGCGGCACGGAGACCGGGGCGACGTCCGTGATCTCCAGCACGGCGGCCAGTTCGTCGGCCTCGGCGTGTGCCGCCGCCCGTACGACGGGGGAGTCGGCGGGCAGTTCGACGAACAGGTCGCCGTCGGGCCCCACGCTCCTGGAGGTCGGCACGAGCCGGTCCCATCCGGACGCGGGCAGCCCGGGCACGAGCAGTACCGACGAGCAGGTACTCTGTACGAGAGTTCGTGTGCGCTCGGCTGCTGACGGCATCCGAGTGGTTTCAAGCCCGCTGGGACGCGGCTGACCACGATCTGATCGGTCCTCCGTCGTATCGGCACCCCATGAGGTGTCGACACTGTCTGTGCTGTCCGTGATGTGACTGGTGTTCCCCGGGCGAGACATGCGATCTCCTCAATTAAGGTGAGCCTAACCTAACCTATTTCGGAGGTCTGGAGAACGTGCCTAACCAGTCGCGTCCCAAGGTCAAGAAGAGCCGCGCGCTCGGCATCGCGCTGACGCCGAAGGCCGTCAAGTACTTCGAGGCCCGCCCCTACCCGCCGGGCGAGCACGGCCGTGGCCGCAAGCAGAACTCGGACTACAAGGTCCGTCTGCTGGAGAAGCAGCGGCTGCGTGCCCAGTACGACATCAGCGAGCGCCAGATGGCGCGTGCCTACGACCGCGCCAAGAAGGCCGAGGGCAAGACGGGCGAGGCGCTCGTCGTCGAGCTGGAGCGCCGTCTCGACGCCCTGGTGCTGCGTTCGGGCATCGCCCGCACCATCTACCAGGCCCGTCAGATGGTCGTGCACGGTCACATCGAGGTCGACGGCCGCAAGGTCGACAAGCCGTCCTACCGCGTCCGTCCCGACCAGGTCGTGACGGTCCGCGAGCGCAGCCGCGAGAAGCACCCCTTCCAGGTGGCCCGCGAGGGTGGTTACGCCACCGACGGCGAGACCCCGCGCTACCTGCAGGTGAACCTGAAGGCCCTGGCCTTCCGCCTTGACCGGGACCCGAACCGCAAGGAAATCCCCGTCATCTGCGACGAGCAGCTCGTCGTCGAGTACTACGCCCGCTGATCCAGGCGTAGCCGTACTCATCAGCACCCGGGCCCGCCCGTCCTCCATTCGGGGGAGGGGCGGGCCCGGGTGTTCTGTCGGTCCCGGCCGCACGGAGGAAACGGGGTATCGCGCGAAACGCACGGAGTGCCTGCGCGGATGCACTCCGTGCGATCGCCTCGTGGTGTTCCGCCCGCGCCCGCCGGTAATGCGGTTCGGGGCGCGACCACCGGCGCGATAGGCTCGGGAGACGACGAATCGCTGCCGCAGCAGCGGCTGTCGGACCGAGCGGAAGCAGACCGGGGCAGTCACGGAGACGGTCCCGGAACCAGCGACTAGCCAGAAAGCGGTGAACAGTGTCCGGTGGAGAGGTGGCCGGGATGCTGGTGGCCGTCTTCTGGGCGATTCTGGTCTCGTTCCTCGCCGTCGTCCTGGTGAGGCTGGCCCAGACGCTCAGGGCGACCACCAAACTCGTGGCGGACGTGACCGAACAGGCCGTCCCGCTGCTCGCCGACGCCTCCGCGACCGTGCGCTCCGCGCAGACCCAGCTCGACCGGGTCGACGCGATCGCGACGGACGTCCAGGAGGTCACCTCCAACGCCTCGGCGCTCTCCACGACCGTCGCCTCGACCTTCGGCGGACCGCTCGTCAAGGTCGCCGCGTTCGGGTACGGGGTCCGGCAGGCCATCGGCCGCCGGTCCGGTGCCGAGCCGGAGGCCGATCGCCGGTCGACCCGCCGCACGGTGGTCGTCGGCCGGACCCTGCCGCCCATGCGCGGCGCGAGGCGCAGCGGCAGAAAAACCCGCGGATCGAAGGACTGACGCAGCGATGTTCCGCCGTACGTTCTGGTTCACCGCCGGCGCCGCCGCCGGTGTCTGGGCCACCACCAAGGTCAACCGCAAGCTCCGGCAGCTGACCCCCGAGAGCCTCGCGGCACAGGCCGCCGACCGGGCGATCGAGACCGGTCACAAGCTGAAGGACTTCGCCCTGGACGTCCGTGAGTCCATGGTCCGGCGCGAGGCCGAACTGGGCGAGGCGCTGGGGCTGGAAGCATCGGCCGATCCCGATCTCCCCGTGCAGCGCCACTTCGTCGTCGAGGCGGCCGAGCCCGTAGGACCCGACAGGTCCCTCGAAGCCGCCGACCGCCGCACCCTCCCCTACCACTCGTACAACCGGAATGAGGACCACTGATGGAGTCGGCTGAAATTCGTCGCCGCTGGCTGAGCTTCTTCGAGGAGCGCGGTCACACCGTCGTCCCTTCGGCGTCGCTCATCGCGGACGACCCGACTCTGCTGCTGGTTCCCGCGGGCATGGTGCCCTTCAAGCCGTACTTCCTCGGCGAGGTCAAGCCGCCCGCCCCGCGTGTCACCAGCGTGCAGAAGTGCGTCCGCACGCCGGACATCGAGGAGGTCGGCAAGACCACCCGGCACGGCACGTTCTTCCAGATGTGCGGCAACTTCTCCTTCGGGGACTACTTCAAGGAGGGCGCCATCACGCTCGCCTGGGAGCTGCTCACCAGCTCCGTGGCGGACGGCGGCTATGGTCTCGACCCCGAGCGGCTGTGGATCACGGTCTACCTCGACGACGACGAGGCCGAGCAGATCTGGCGCGACAAGATCGGCGTACCGGCCGAGCGCATCCAGCGCCTGGGCAAGAAGGACAACTTCTGGTCCATGGGCGTCCCCGGCCCCTGCGGACCCTGCTCCGAGATCAACTACGACCGCGGCCCCGAATTCGGCGTCGAGGGCGGCCCGGCCGTCAACGACGAGCGCTATGTGGAGATCTGGAACCTGGTCTTCATGCAGTTTGAGCGCGGCGCGGGTGACGGCAAGGAGGACTTCCCGATCCTCGGGGACCTGCCGTCGAAGAACATCGACACGGGTCTCGGCCTGGAACGCCTCGCCATGATCCTGCAGGGCGTGCCGAACATGTACGAGACCGACACCCTGCGCGTCGTCATGGACCGGGCGACCGAGCTCACCGGCGTCCGCTACGGCGCCGAGCACGGTTCGGACGTCTCGCTCCGGGTGGTCGCCGACCACATCCGCACCTCCGTGATGCTCATCGGCGACGGCGTGACGCCGGGCAACGAGGGCCGAGGCTACGTACTGCGCCGCATCATGCGCCGCGCCATCCGCAACATGCGGCTGCTGGGCGCCACCGGACCGGTCGTCAAGGACCTCGTCGACGTCGTGGTCGACACGATGGGGCAGCAATACCCGGAACTGGTCACCGACCGCAAGCGCATCGAGACCGTGGCCCTCGCCGAGGAGGCAGCCTTCCTCAAGGCCCTCAAGGGCGGGACCAACATCCTCGACACCGCCGTCACCGAGACCAAGGCCGCCGGCGGCAAGGTCCTCCCCGGCGACAAGGCGTTCCTGCTCCACGACACCTGGGGCTTCCCGATCGACCTCACCCTGGAGATGGCCGCCGAGCAGGGCCTGTCCGTGGACGAGGACGGCTTCCGCCGCCTCATGAAGGAACAGCGGGATCGGGCCAAGGCCGACGCGAGGGCCAAGAAGACCGGCCACGCCGACCTGTCCGCCTACCGCGAGGTCGCGGACAACTCCGGTGCCACCGAGTTCACCGGCTACACGACCACCGAGGGCGAGTCGACGATCGTCGGCCTGCTCGTCGACGGCGTGCCCTCGCCCGCCGCCTCCGAGGGCGACGAGATCGAGGTCGTCCTGGACCGCACGCCGTTCTACGCCGAGGGCGGTGGCCAGCTCGCCGACCAGGGCCGGATCCGGCTCGACAGCGGCGCCGTCATCCAGGTCCGCGACGTCCAGCGGCCCGTCCCCGGCGTCTTCGTGCACAAGGGCTCGGTCCAGGTCGGCGAGGTGACCGTGGGCGCCTCCGCCTACACCGCCATCGACACCACCCGCCGCCGCGCCATCGCCCGCGCCCACAGCGCCACGCACCTCACGCACCAGGCGCTGCGCGACGCCCTGGGCCCGACGGCCGCCCAGGCCGGTTCGGAGAACTCGCCCGGCCGCTTCCGCTTCGACTTCGGCTCGCCCGCCGCCGTTCCCGGCACGGTGCTCACCGACGTCGAGCAGAAGATCAACGAGGTCCTCGGCCGCGAACTCGACGTCCACGCCGAGGTCATGCCGATCGCCGAGGCCAAGAAGCAGGGCGCCATCGCCGAGTTCGGGGAGAAGTACGGCGAGCAGGTCCGGGTCGTCACCATCGGCGACTTCTCCAAGGAGCTGTGCGGCGGTACGCACGTCCACAACACCGCCCAGCTCGGCCTGGTGAAGCTGCTCGGCGAGTCGTCCATCGGTTCCGGCGTGCGCCGCATCGAGGCTCTGGTCGGTGTCGACGCGTACAACTTCCTCGCCAGGGAGCACACGGTCGTCGCCCAGCTCCAGGAGCTGGTCAAGGGGCGTCCCGAGGAGCTTCCGGAGAAGATCGCCGGAATGCTCGGCAAGTTGAAGGACGCCGAGAAGGAGATCGAGAAGTTCCGCGCGGAGAAGGTTCTGCAGGCCGCCGCCGGTCTCGCCGAGTCGGCCAAGGACGTACGGGGCGTCGCCCTCGTCACCGGCCAGGTCCCGGACGGCACCTCGGCCGACGACCTGCGCAAGCTCGTCCTCGACGTCCGCGGACGCATCCAGGGCGGCCGCCCGGCCGTCGTGGCCCTGTTCAGCACGGCCAACGGCCGTCCGCTCACGGTCATCGCCACCAACGAGGCCGCCCGCGAGCGCGGTCTCAAGGCCGGTGACCTGGTCCGCACGGCGGCCAAGACCCTCGGCGGCGGTGGCGGCGGCAAGCCGGACGTCGCCCAGGGCGGCGGTCAGGACCCCGAGGCCGTCGGCTCCGCCATGGCCGCCGTCGAACGCCTCGTCACCGAGACGGCATGACAACGGAGTCGACCGGGATGCGCCGAGGCCGCAGACTCGCGATCGATGTCGGGGACGCCCGGATCGGGGTCGCCTCGTGCGACCCCGACGGGATCCTCGCCACGCCGGTGGAGACCGTTCCGGGACGTGACGTCCCGGCGGCCCACCGGCGCCTGGGGCAGATCGTCGAGGAGTACGAGCCGATCGAGATCATCATCGGTCTGCCGCGCTCCCTCGGCGGTGGCGAAGGACCCGCGGCGGCCAAGATCCGGGTCTTCGCCCAAGAGGTCGCCCGCTCGGTCGCACCCGTTCCGGTGCGCCTGGTGGACGAGAGAATGACCACGGTGACGGCCGGTCAGGGGCTGCGCGCCTCGGGTGTGAAGTCGAAGAAGGGCCGTTCCGTCATCGACCAGGCCGCCGCCGTGGTGATCCTCCAGAACGCCCTGGAGACCGAACGGGCGTCGGGCCGGCCTCCGGGTGAAGGCGTCGAGGTGGCTCCCTGATCGCGATACGGTAACGTTCCGCGCGATGCGGTGGCGTTCGAACAAGCGCCGCACAGCGAAGAGACGGAAGAGCGTCTCGCGGCTCTAGGGGATCGATGACTGAGTATGGCCGGGGCCCCGGCTCCGAACCGTGGCATCCCGAGGACCCCTTGTACGGGGACCAGGGATGGGGAGGACAGCAGCAGTCAGCCCACGGCCAGGGGCAGTACGGAGGCGGACAGCAGTCCTACCCCCAGGGCTCCTACCCTCAGGACCCGTACCAGCAGGCGCCCTACGCACAGCAGCAGCCGCAGGCCCAGGACCCGTACGCCCAGCATCCGCAGGCGCACGACCCGTACGCGCAGCAGCACTACCAGCAGCGGCCCGGATACCCGGACCCGCAGGATCCGTATGCGCAGCAGCAGCCCCGGGACCCGCACGCGCAACAACCCCAGCAACCCCCGTACGACAACGGCGGCTGGGACATGGGGCAGCAGACCGCGGGCATGGCCTCGTACGGGGGACAGCAGGGAGACCCGTACGGACAGCAGCCCGGCTACGGCGAGACCCCCGATCACTACGGCACACAGGACGCCTACCCGCCGCCGCAGCCTCCGGGCCGCCGCGGCAACACCCCCGCTCCGGAGCCGGGGAGGAACCCCGACTGGGATCCCGAGGTCCAGCCGGAGGAGACCCATCCGTTCTTCACCGGCGCCGACGAGCCGGACGACAGGGAGGGCCGCAAGGGCAAGGAGAGTCGCCGGGGCAGGGACGACCACGAGGACGAGGACGACGAGTTCGACGACGACCCGCCCGCATCGCGCCGGTCCGGGCGCGGCGGCAGCGAGCGCCGGGGCAAGGGCAAGAAGAAGAGCCGCAGCGGCTGTGCCTGCCTGGGTGTCGCGGTGGTCCTGGTCGGCGGTCTCGGCGGCGCCGCCTACTTCGGCTACTCGTTCTGGCAGGACAAGTTCGGCGCACCGCCGGACTACTCCGGAACGGGTACCGGTCAGGTCGAGGTCGAGATCGAGAAGAACGCCTACGGCTACGACATCGGCAACCTGCTGAAGCGGAAGGGCGTCGTCAAGAGCGTCGACGCGTTCGTCGCCGCGCAGAAGGAGAACCCCAAGGGGCAGCAGATCCAGGCCGGTGTGTATCTGCTGCACGAGAAGATGTCCGCGGCCGAGGCCATCAAGATGATGCTCGACCCGAAGAACCAGAACCTGCTGATCATTCCGGAGGGCGCCCGCAACGGCGCGGTCTACACGAAGATCGACAAGAGGCTGGGCGTCAAGGACGGAACGACCGCGGCCGTCGCCAAGGCGGAGGCGGACAAGCTCGGACTGCCGTCCTGGGCCAAGGGGCACAAGAAGCTCATGGACCCGCTGGAGGGCTTCCTCTATCCGGCGGGCTACCCCGTCACCAAGGGAATGAAGCCCGAGGCCGTCCTCAAGCAGATGGTCTCCCGGGCCAACGAGGAATACAACAAGGTCGACCTCGAGGCGAGCGCCGGCAAGATGGGCCTGGACGACCCCTGGCAGGTGATCACCGTCGCCAGCCTCGTCCAGGCCGAGGGGCTGACGCACGACGACTTCCGGAAGATGGCCGAGGTCGTCTACAACCGCCTCAAGGCGGACAATACGGCCACCAACCGCAAGCTCGAGTTCGACTCCGCGTTCAACTATCTGAAGAACCAGAGCGAGATCAAGATCCGGACGAACGAAATCCGGACCAACCCCCACCCGTACAACACCTATTACCACCCCGGTCTGCCGCCGGGGCCGATCAGCAACCCGGGTGCGGAGGCGCTGCGCGCGACGTTGAATCCGACCCATGACGGCTGGATGTTCTTCATCTCGCTCGACGGCAAGAAGACCGAGTTCACCAAGACGGTCGCCGACCACGAGAAGCTCAACAAGCAGTTCAAGGAAAAGCATGGCCTCCAGTAACGAGGCGCGGCGGGCGGCCGTCCTCGGCTCGCCCATCGCCCACTCGCTCTCCCCGGTCCTGCACCGGGCCGCCTACGCCGAGCTGGGTCTCACCCATTGGACGTACGACCGGTTCGAGGTCGACGAGGCGAGGCTTCCCGCGTTCGTCGAACAGCTCGACCGCACCTGGGCCGGGCTGTCGCTGACCATGCCGCTCAAGCGCGCGGTCATCCCGCTGCTGGACTCCATCAGCGAGACCGCCTCGTCGGTGGAGGCCGTGAACACGGTGGTCCTCACCGAGGACGGCCGACGGGTCGGCGACAACACCGATATTCCCGGCATGGTCGCCGCACTGCGCGAACGCGGTGTGGAGAAGACCGACTCCGCCGCCGTGCTCGGGGCCGGGGCGACCGCATCCTCGGCGCTCGCCGCGCTGTCCGGGATCTGCACCGGACCGGTCACGGCGTACGTCCGCAGCCGGGAGCGCGGCGACGAGATGCGTGGCTGGGGCGACCGCCTCGGCGTCGACGTCCGGATCTGCGACTGGGACGAGGCGGAACGGGCGCTGCACGCCCCCCTGGTCGTCGCCACCACTCCGGCCGGTGCCACCGACGCGCTGGCCGACGCCGTACCGGACCGGCCAGGCACCCTCTTCGACGTGCTCTACGAGCCCTGGCCGACGGGGCTGGCCGCTGCGTGGGAGGCCCGCAAGGGTGCAGTCATCGGAGGTCTCGACCTGCTGGTGCACCAGGCGGCGCTCCAGGTCGAGCAGATGACCGGCCGCGCGCCCGCCCCGCTCGCGGCCATGCGACAGGCCGGGGAGAAGGCACTCGCGGCCCGCTGACCCGCTCCCGGCCGGGGCCGGGAGCCGTCCGCCTGCTGGACCGGGGACCGGCCCATGCCCCCGGACGTGGGAGGATCGGGAGCGGCGGGCCAGGGCCGCGCACCCGGTCGCGCCGTCGCAGTTCCAGGCGCGAGCATGAGGAGCACCGTTGAGCAGGTTGCGCTGGCTGACCGCGGGGGAGTCGCACGGCCCCGCACTCGTGGCGACGCTGGAGGGTCTTCCCGCCGGTGTCCCGATCACCACGGAGATGGTGGCGGACGCGCTCGCGCGGCGGCGGCTCGGCTACGGCCGCGGTGCGCGGATGAAATTCGAGCGGGACGAGGTCACCTTTCTCGGCGGAGTGCGTCACGGCCTCACCATGGGTTCCCCGGTCGCCGTGATGGTGGGCAACACCGAGTGGCCCAAGTGGGAGCAGGTCATGGCGGCCGATCCGGTCGACCCCGAGGCGCTGGCCGAACTCGCCCGCAACGCCCCGCTGACCCGGCCGCGCCCCGGCCACGCGGACCTCGCCGGCATGCAGAAGTACGGCTTCGACGAGGCCCGGCCGATCCTGGAGCGCGCCAGCGCCCGGGAGACCGCGGCCCGGGTCGCGCTCGGCGCCGTGGCCCGGTCGTACCTCAAGGAGACCGTCGGCATCGAGATCGTCAGCCATGTCGTCGAGCTCGCCGCGGCCAAGGCGCCCCGCGGTGTCCTGCCGACGCCCGACGACGTGGAACGGCTGGACGCGGACCCGGTGCGCTGCCTGGACGCCGACGCGAGCGGGGCGATGGTCGCCGAGATCGACCAGGCCCACAAGGACGGCGACACCCTGGGCGGTGTGGTCGAGGTGCTGGCGTACGGGGTGCCGGTCGGCCTCGGCTCGCACGTCCACTGGGACCGCCGGCTCGACGCCCGGCTCGCCGCGGCGCTGATGGGCATTCAGGCGATCAAGGGTGTCGAGGTCGGGGACGGCTTCGACCTGGCCCGCGTCCCGGGCTCCGAGGCGCATGACGAGATCCTGGTCACCGAGGACGGCGTCAAGCGCGCCTCCGGCCGTTCCGGCGGCACCGAGGGCGGGCTCTCCACCGGCGAACTGCTGCGGGTCCGTGCCGCGATGAAGCCGATCGCGACGGTGCCGCGCGCGCTCGCCACCTTCGACGTCACCACCGGCGAACCCGCCAAGGCCCATCACCAGCGCTCCGATGTCTGTGCCGTTCCGGCCGCGGGCATCGTCGCCGAGGCGATGGTCGCGCTGGTCCTGGCCGACGCCGTCGCCGAGAAGTTCGGCGGCGACAGCGTCGCCGAGACCAGCCGCAACGTGCGGTCGTACCTCGACCACCTGCGGATCCGATGAGCGGCCCGCTGATCGTCCTCGTCGGACCGATGGGCGTCGGCAAGTCCACCATCGGGGAGCTGCTCGCCGACCGGCTCGGCACCACCTACCGGGACACCGACGCGGACATCGTCGCCACGGCCGGAAAGCCGATTGCGGAGATCTTCTACGACGACGGCGAGGAGCACTTCCGCGCGCTGGAGCGACAGGCCGTGCACACCGCCGTCGCCGAGCACACGGGAGTCCTCGCCCTCGGCGGCGGTGCCGTGCTCGACGACACGACGCGGGCGCTGCTCGCCGGGCGGCCCGTCGTCTACCTCTCGATGGAGGTGGAGGAGGCCGTCAGACGGGTCGGCCTGAACACCGCCCGTCCGCTGCTCGCCGTCAACCCGCGCCGCCAGTGGCGCGAGCTGATGGACGCCCGCCGTCACCTGTACACCGAGGTGGCCCGGGTGACCGTCGCCACCGACGAGCGCACGCCCGACGAGGTCGCCCAGGCGGTCCTCGACGCACTGGAACTGCCGGGGCGCACGGACGACCCCCTCGCCCCCGGCCGGGAGAACACACCATGACCGAGCAGGGACCCACCCGTATCCGGATCGCCGGAAGCGCGGGCACCGACCCGTACGACGTGCTGATCGGCCGACAGCTCCTGGGCGAGCTGCCCGCGCTCGTCGGCGACCGTGCCAAGCGCGTCGCGGTCCTGCACCCCGAGGCGCTCGCCGAGACCGGCGAGGCGGTCCGCCAGGACCTCGCCGCGCAGGGCTACGAGGCGATCGCGATCCAGCTGCCCAACGCGGAGGAGGCCAAGACCGCCGAGGTCGCGGCGTACTGCTGGAAGGCCCTCGGGCAGACGGGCTTCACCCGCACCGACGTCGTCGTCGGCGTCGGCGGCGGAGCCACCACCGATCTGGCGGGCTTCGTCGCCGCGACCTGGCTGCGCGGGGTGCGCTGGATCGCCGTGCCCACGACCGTGCTCGCCATGGTCGACGCCGCGGTCGGCGGCAAGACGGGCATCAACACCGCCGAGGGCAAGAACCTCGTCGGCGCCTTCCACCCGCCCGCGGGCGTCCTGTGCGACCTCGCCGCCCTGGACTCACTGCCCGTCCACGACTACGTGAGCGGCCTGGCCGAGATCATCAAGGCCGGCTTCATCTCCGACCCGGCGATCCTCGACCTCGTCGAGGCGGACCCGGCAGGCGCCCGCACCCCCGCCGGACCGCACACCGCCGAGCTGATCGAACGCGCCATCCGGGTCAAGGCCGAGGTCGTCTCCAGCGACCTCAAGGAGTCCGGGCTGCGCGAGATCCTCAACTACGGCCACACCCTGGCCCACGCCATCGAGAAGAACGAGCGCTACAAGTGGCGGCACGGCGCGGCCGTCTCGGTCGGCATGGTCTTCGCCGCCGAGCTCGGCCGACTGGCCGGACGCCTCGACGACGCCACCGCCGACCGGCACCGCGCCGTCCTGGAGTCTGTCGGGCTGCCGCTCACCTACCGCGGCGACCAGTGGCCCAAGCTGCTGGAGAACATGAAGGTCGACAAGAAGTCCCGCGGCGACCTGCTGCGCTTCATCGTCCTCGACGGCCTCGGCAAGCCCACCGTCCTGGAGGGCCCCGACCCCGCCGTGCTGCTCGCCGCCTACGGGGAGGTGTCGGCGTGACCCGCCGGGTACTCGTCCTCAACGGGCCGAACCTCGGCCGCCTCGGCTCCCGCGAACCCGATGTCTACGGTGCCACCTCCTACGCCGGACTCGTCGAGACCTGCCGGGCCCTCGGCGAGGAGATCGGCCTCGACGTCGACGTCCGGGAGACCAACGACGAGGGCGAGCTGATCCGTTGGCTCCACGAGGCCGCGGACGGTTCAATTCCGGTCGTTCTCAACCCGGGGGCGTTCACCCACTACTCGTACGGCATGCGGGACGCGGCGGCCCAGCGCACCGCTCCGCTGATCGAGGTGCACATCTCGAACCCGTACGCACGGGAGGAATTCCGCCACACCTCGGTGGTCGCGCCGGTCGCCACGGGAACCGTGGCCGGATTCGGTATCGGTTCCTACCGCCTGGCCCTGCGCGCCCTCGCGGACGAACTGAGCGACTGACGGGTCGGCGGCGCGGTCGCCGTATCGGCCGTCCGGGCACTGCGGACCGCCCCCGGCCGTTGTTCCTGCGGCGGCCGGGGACGATACGGTTGCCGTTCCACCAGCCCCAGTTGCCTGTACGAGACGGAGTGGCACCGGATGCAGCACGCAGTGGGGGCCCCGCTGCCGCCGCCCCAAGGCCCGGCGAGCGGTTCTGCCGACTGGACGCACCAGGCCCGGCACCCGGGCAATCCCGGTCCTCCGGGGCCGCCACCCGCCCCGCCGACGGCCCGGGGCTGGAGCGGACCCGCCCCGCAGCACGCCCCGGGACCTCCGCCCCGGGAGACCACCGGGCACGTCCGACTGCCGCCCGGCGGCCCCGTTCCGCTGCCCGCGCCGCCCGTCGAGCCCGGCACCGGGAGCACGACGCTCGCCGTCCTGCTGATCGGCCCCGCGGGTGCGGGCAAGACCACCGTGGCCCGGCTCTGGGCCAGCCGCCGCCGCGTCCCCACGGCCCACGTCAGCCTCGACGACGTCCGCGAATGGGTCTGTTCCGGCTTCGCCGACCCACAGGCCGGGTGGAACGACCACTCCGAGGCCCAGTACCGGCTCGCCCGCCGCACCTGCGGCTTCGCCGCCCGCAACTTCCTCGCCAACGGCATCTCCTGCATCCTGGACGACGCGGTCTTCCCGGACCGCCCGGTCGTCGGCCTGGGCGGCTGGAAGCGCCATGTCGGCCCCGGACTGCTGCCCGTCGTCCTGCTGCCCGGCCTGGAGATCGTGCTGGAGCGCAACGCCGCGCGCAGCGGCAACCGGCGTCTCTCGGACGAGGAGGTCGCCCGCATCCACGGCCGCATGGCCGGGTGGTACGGCTCGGGTCTGCCGATCATCGACAATTCGACGTACGACGTGGAGACCACCGCCCGGGTCCTCGACGACATACTCGCCCGTTCCATAGCCAGCCCGCCCAGCTGGTGAGCCCCGCGAGCGGCGCCCGAGGACCGGCGCGGCACCGGTCCGCGCGGGACCCGGTCGGATGCGTTGACCGAGCAGGCACGGCCCGACGCCCGTACGCTCGTGACATGTCAGACGTGTACGCCGTCCGTCGCGGACTGCTCCGCGACCGGTGCGCCGCCGTCGGATCCGCGGCCGCGCTGGTCTCCCGCCCCGCCAATGTCCGCTACCTCGCGGGAGGCGCTCCGCCCGGTGCCGTGCTGCTGCTCGGCCCCGGCGAGGACGTCCTGCTGCGCCCCCGCGACCCGGCCGGTGAGCCCGCGGACGGCCGGACCGACGACGCACTGCGGGTGGCGTCCCTGTCGGCGGCGGACGGCGACCCGGTGGTCGCCGCCGCCGATCTGGCCGCCGCGACGGGCGCGGATTCCCTGGCCGCCGAGGAACACCATCTGACGGTCGCCCGCCACCGCGCCATGGGCTCGGTCGCCCCGAAGCTCCGGCTGGCCGACCTCGGGCCCACCGTCGAGCAGCTCCGGGTCGTCAAGGACGAGGAGGAGATCGCCTGCCTGCGGATCGCCGCCGAGATCACCGACCAGGCCCTGGGCGAACTCCTCGAATCCATCCTGGTCGGCCGTACCGAGCGGCACCTCGCCCTGGAGCTGGAACGCCGGCTGGTGGACCACGGCGCCGACGGGCCGGCCTTCCCCACCTCCGTGGCCACCGGGCCGAACTCCGGTCAGGGGCGCCACCGCCCCACGGACCGGAGGGTGGAGGAAGGGGATTTCCTCTCCGTCTGCCTCGGCGCCAACTACCGCGGATACCGCTGCGAGATCGGCCGCACCTTCGTCATCGGGACCGCGCCCGCCGACTGGCAGATCGAGCTCTACGACCTCGTTTTCGCCGCTCAGCGGGCCGGGCGCGAGGCCCTCGCCCCCGGTGCCGCCTACCGCGACGTGGACCGCGCAGCCCGCTGCCTCCTGGACTCGGCGGGGCACGGCGGCGATCTCGCGCCATGGACCGGTCACGGTGTGGGACTGGAAATCGACGAGGACCCGCAGCTGGCACCTGCGGCCATGGGTAAACTGGACGCTTGTGTGCCGGTCACCGTCGAGCCGGGGGTCCACCTCCCGGGCCGGGGCGGGGTCCGGATCGATGACACGCTCGTCGTGCGCCCCGAGGCGGACGGCGGACCCGAGCTACTCACCATTACGACCAAGGAACTGCTCGCGCTCTAGCGCGCGTCCTCGGTCGTTCCACCAGCTTCAGTCCAGGAGATTCCGCAACCGTGGCTTCCACGAACGACCTCAAGAACGGCCTGGTGCTCAAGCTCGACGGAGGCCAGCTCTGGTCCGTCGTCGAGTTCCAGCACGTCAAGCCCGGCAAGGGCCCGGCCTTCGTGCGCACCAAGCTCAAGAACGTGCTCTCCGGCAAGGTCGTCGACAAGACGTTCAACGCCGGCGTCAAGGTCGAGACGGCCACTGTCGACAAGCGCGACATGCAGTTCTCGTACATGGACGGCGACTACTTCGTCTTCATGGACATGGAGACGTACGACCAGCTGCACATCGACCGCAAGGTCGTCGGCGACGCCGCGAACTTCCTCATCGAGGGCTTCGAGGCCACCGTCGCGCAGCACGAGGGCGAGGTGCTCTTCGTGGAGCTGCCGGCCGCCGTCGAGCTCACCATCCAGCACACCGACCCGGGCGTCCAGGGCGACCGCTCCACCGGCGGCAGCAAGCCCGCCACGCTGGAGACCGGCTACGAGATCGGTGTCCCGCTCTTCATCACCACGGGTGAGAAGATCAAGGTCGACACCCGCACCGGCGACTACCTCGGCCGGGTGAACAGCTAACCGTGGCTGCCCGCAACACGGCCCGCAAGCGAGCCTTCCAGATCCTCTTCGAGGCCGACCAGCGCGGCGCCTCCGTGCTGACGGTCCTCGCGGACTGGGTGCGCCACTCGCGGACCGACAGCCGCCAGCCGCCGGTCACCGAGTACACGATGGAGCTCGTCGAGGGGTACGCGCAGTACGCGGACCGCATCGAGGACCTCATCCGTACCTACTCGGTGGACTGGGAGATCGACCGCATGCCGGTGGTCGACCGGAACATCCTGCGGCTCGGCGCGTACGAGCTGATCTGGGTGGACGGGACCCCCGACGCTGTGGTGATCGACGAGGCGGTCCAGCTCGCCAAGGAGTTCTCCACCGACGACTCCCCGTCCTTCGTGAACGGGCTGCTGGCCCGCTTCAAGGACCTCAAGCCGAAGCTCCGCCGGGAACAGTAGCCCCTTTGGAGACGTACGGCAGTCGAAGAGCCCGCGGTCCGGCGACTGCGGGCTCTTCGACGTACGGGGCCGTGCGCGGACACCCGCGGCACGAGCACCCGTCGCACGGAAACGCCGTGCCGCCCCGGGCTCCCGGGAAGGGGGCCCGAGCCGGCACGGCGGCATGTTCTTCGGGGGAGGGGATCAGCCCTCGTCGTGGGCGACGGCGCGACGCGCGTCCGCGTCCAGCACACCCCAGCTGATCAGCTGTTCCGTCAGCACGGACGGCGACTGGTCGTAGATCACGGCCAGTGTGCGCAGGTCGTCCTGGCGGATCGAGAGCACCTTGCCGTTGTAGTCGCCGCGCTGGCTCTGGATCGTCGCGGCGTAGCGCTGCAACGGCCCGGCCTTCTCCGGCGGGACGTGGGCGAGGCGCTCCAGGTCCAGGACGAGCTTCGGCGGCGGCTCGGCGGCGCCGCCCGGCGTGGTGCCCGGCAGGAGCTCCTGCACCGGGACCCCGTAGAAGTCCGCGAGCTCGGCGAGGCGCTGCACGGTCACGGCACGGTCGCCGCGCTCGTACGAACCCACCACGACGGCCTTCCAGCGGCCCTGCGACTTCTCCTCCACGCCGTGGAGGGAGAGGCCCTGCTGGGTGCGGATGGCGCGGAGCTTGGCCCCGAGCTGTTTTGCGTATTCGCTGGACATAAGGCTCCCCGGACGCTGGAACATTCGCGGCTCCGCCGCGTTGCTGGTAACTCACTGTGAGGTTACGCAGCGTTACTTGGATGCGTCAAGCCGAATGGTTCGGACCGACACCTCCCGGGGGTGCGATCGGGGCCCGGCACAAGCCCTGCTACCGTGGATGACGCAAATTCGACGTCCTTTAAGGTCCGTCCCGTGAGGCGGAGAAGGAGGTCCGTTTCTTATGGACGCACAGCACGACGCCACCGGCAATGCGGCACGCCCCGTTCTGGAGGCTCCCGACATCGCCCGCGCACTGACCCGGATCGCCCACGAGATCGTCGAACGCGCCAAGGGCGCCGACGACGTGGTGCTCCTCGGCATCCCGACACGGGGTGTCTTCATCGCCCGTCGGCTCGCCGACAAACTCCAGGAGATCACCGGCCGGAAGATGCCGGTCGGGTCCCTCGACATCACCATGTACCGCGACGACCTGAGACTGCGCCCGGCGCGCACCCTGGCCCGCACCGAGATCCCCGGCGAGGGCATCGAGGGCCGCCTTGTCGTCCTGGTGGACGACGTCCTCTTCTCCGGCCGCACCATCCGCGCAGCGCTCGACGCGCTGGGCGACATCGGCAGGCCCCGCGCCGTCCAGCTCGCGGTCCTCGTCGACCGCGGTCACCGCGAACTCCCGATCCGCGCCGATTACGTCGGCAAGAACCTCCCCACGTCGCTGCGGGAGACGGTCAAGGTCCAGCTCGCCGAGGAGGACGGCCGCGACGCCGTGCTGCTCGGCGTCCAGCGGACCGCCCCCGCCGGCGAGCAGTAGCCACACTTCACCCGTACGGCGTACCCCGAGCCCGTACAGCGGCTTCCGCACGCCCGCATGCCTGAACCCTCCACCCTCCGGAGAACACCCAGATGAAGCGTCACCTCATCTCGGCCGCCGACCTCACCCGCGACGACGCCGTCCTGATCCTCGACACCGCCGAGGAGATGGCCCGGGTCGCCGACCGGCCGATCAAGAAGCTCCCCACCCTGCGCGGCCGTACCGTCGTCAACCTCTTCTTCGAGGACTCGACGCGCACCCGCATCTCCTTCGAGGCCGCCGCCAAGCGCCTGTCCGCCGACGTCATCAACTTCTCCGCGAAGGGCTCGTCCGTCTCCAAGGGCGAGTCGCTGAAGGACACCGCGCTGACCCTGGAGGCGATGGGTGCCGACGCCGTCGTCATCCGGCACGGCGCCTCCGGCGCCCCGTACCGGCTCGCCACCTCCGGCTGGATCGACGGCGCCGTCGTCAACGCCGGTGACGGCACCCACGAGCACCCCACCCAGGCCCTGCTCGACGCGTTCACCCTGCGCCGCCGCCTCGTCGGCGCCGACAGCGGGCTGGGCCGGGACCTCCAGGGGTGCCGGGTCACCGTCGTCGGCGACATCCTGCACAGCCGGGTCGCGCGCTCCGACGTTCACCTGCTGAACACGCTCGGCGCCCACGTCACCCTGGTGGCCCCGCCGACCCTCGTCCCGATCGGCGTCGAGCAGTGGCCGTGCGACGTGAGCTACGGCCTCGACGAGGTGCTGCCGAAGTCCGACGCGGTGATGATGCTGCGTGTGCAGCGCGAACGGATGAACGCCGCGTACTTCCCGACCGAGCGCGAGTACACCCGCCGTTACGGCCTGAACGCCGACCGCATGGCGAAGATGCCCGAACACGCCGTCGTCATGCACCCCGGCCCGATGGTCCGCGGCATGGAGATCACCGCCGAGGTCGCCGACTCCGACCGGTGCACGGCCGTCGAGCAGGTCGCCAACGGCGTCTCCATCCGCATGGCCGTCCTGTACCTGCTGCTGGGCGGCGCGGAGCCCGCCGCGCAGGCCCAGCCGTCGCCCGCCACCCCGTCCCGTACCGAGGAGAACCAGTAATCATGAGCAAGATCCTTGTCCGCGGCGCGAAGGTCCTCGGCGGCGACGTCCAGGACGTCCTGATCGACGGCGACACCATCGGCGCGGTCGGCACCGGCCTCGACGCCGCCGACGCGACCGTGATCGAGGCGGCCGGCCAGATCCTGCTGCCCGGCCTCGTCGACCTCCACACCCACCTGCGCGAGCCCGGCCGCGAGGACTCCGAGACCGTCCTCACCGGGACGAAGGCCGCGGCCGTCGGTGGCTTCACCGTCGTGCACGCCATGGCCAACACCTTCCCGGTCGCCGACACCGCCGGTGTCGTCGAGCAGGTCTGGCGGCTCGGCAAGGAGTCCGGCTACTGCGACGTGCAGCCGATCGGCGCCGTCACCGTCGGCCTGGAGGGCAAGAAGCTCGCCGAACTCGGCGCCATGCACGATTCCGCCGCCGGAGTGAAGGTCTTCTCCGACGACGGCAAGTGCGTCGACGACGCGGTCATCATGCGCCGCGCCCTGGAGTACGTGAAGGCGTTCGACGGCGTCGTCGCCCAGCACGCCCAGGAGCCGCGCCTGACCGAGGGCGCCCAGATGAACGAGGGCGTCGTCTCGGCGGAGCTCGGCCTCGGCGGCTGGCCCGCCGTGGCCGAGGAATCGATCATCGCCCGCGACGTCCTGCTCGCCGCCCACGTCGGCTCGCGGGTGCACATCTGCCACCTGTCGACCGCCGGCTCCGTCGAGATCGTCCGCTGGGCCAAGTCCAAGGGCTGGAACGTGACCGCCGAGGTCACCCCGCACCACCTGCTCCTCACCGACGAGCTCGTACGGTCCTACAACCCGGTCTACAAGGTGAACCCGCCGCTGCGCACCGAGGCCGACGTCATGGCCCTGCGCGGGGCGCTGGCCGACGGCACCATCGACTGCGTCGCCACCGACCACGCCCCGCACCCGCACGAGGACAAGGACTGCGAGTGGGCCGCGGCCGCCATGGGGATGGTGGGCCTGGAGACCGCGCTCTCCGTCGTCCAGCAGACGATGGTGGACACCGGCCTCATCGACTGGGCGGGCGTCGCCGACCGGATGTCGTTCCGCCCGGCCGCCATCGGCAGGCTCGACGGACACGGCAGGCCCGTCTCGGCCGGTGAGCCCGCCAACCTCACCCTGGTCGATCCGTCATACCGTGGTGTGGTGGACCCCGCGGGCTTCGCCTCCCGCAGCCGCAACACTCCGTACGAGGGTCGTGAGCTGCCGGGCCGAGTCACCCACACCTTCCTGCGGGGCCGTGCCACGGTCGTCGACGGGAAGCTCGCGTGACATCACCCCTCACCCCCCTGTACCTCCACCTGGCCGCCGAGCAGAAGTCGGCCGAAGTGACCGACTGGTCCGCTCGCATCAGCTGGGTCGTCGGACTGATCGTCTTCATCGCCTTCGTCTACTGGCTGATGCGCCAGGGATGGAAGTGGCGGGGAAGTCTCCAGTCCGATCTGCCGGAGCTCGCATCGACCCCGGACGGGTTCGCGGACGACGGGAAACTGCTGACGCTCACCGGCAGGTACCACGCCTCGACGACCGCCGGGCAGTGGCTCGACCGGATCGTCGCGCACGGTCTCGGTACCCGTAGCCGCGTCGAGCTCACCCTGACCGAGCGCGGCCTGGACGTGGTGCGCCCCGGCGCCGCCGACTTCTTCGTCCCGGCCGCCGCCCTGCGCGGGGCCCGGCTCGACAAGGGCATCGCGGGCAAGGTCCTCCCCGAGGGCGGCCTGCTGATCATCACCTGGGCCCACGGCGACAAGCTGATCGACTCCGGCTTCCGCTCCGACCGCTCGGCCGAGCACCCGGCCTGGGTCGAGGCCATCGAACAACTCACCAGCACGACGGAAGGCACCGCACGATGACGATCTCCACCCGGGGAGCCGGCAAAGCTCCTGCCGTACTCGTCCTGGAGGACGGCCGCACCTTCCGCGGCCGTGCCTACGGGGCCGAGGGGGAGACCTTCGGCGAGGCGGTGTTCTCCACCGGCATGACCGGCTACCAGGAGACGCTGACCGACCCCTCCTACCACCGCCAGGTCGTCGTGATGACGGCCCCGCACGTCGGCAACACCGGCGTCAACGACGAGGACCCCGAGTCCGGACGCATCTGGGTCTCCGGCTACGTCGTCCGCGACCCCGCCCGGATCCCGTCCAACTGGCGGGCCCGGCGCTCGCTCGACGAGGAACTCGCGAGCCAGGGCGTCGTCGGCATCAGCGGCGTCGACACCCGCGCCCTCACCCGCCACCTGCGCGAGCGCGGCGCGATGCGCGTCGGCATCTTCTCCGGCGACGCGGTCGCCGACGAGGCCGCGCTGCTCGCCCGCGTCCGGCAGGCCCCCGAGATGGTGGGCGCCGACCTCTCCGCCGAGGTCGCCACCAAGGAGGCGTACGTCGTCCCGGCGATCGGCACCAAGAAGTTCACCGTCGCCGCGATCGACCTCGGCATCAAGGGCATGACCCCGCACCGGATGGCCGAGCGCGGCATCGAGGTGCACGTACTGCCCGCCACCGCGACCCTGGAGGACGTGTACGCGGTCGAGCCCGACGGCGTCTTCTTCTCCAACGGCCCCGGCGACCCCGCCACCGCCGATCACCCGGTCTCCGTCATGCGCGGCGTCCTGGAGCGCTCCACCCCGCTCTTCGGGATCTGCTTCGGCAACCAGATCCTGGGCCGCGCCCTCGGCTTCGGCACCTATAAGCTGAAGTACGGGCACCGCGGCATCAACCAGCCCGTGCAGGACCGTACGACCGGCAAGGTCGAGGTCACCGCGCACAACCACGGCTTCGCCGTCGACGCCCCCCTCGACAAGGTCTCCGACACCGAGTTCGGCCGCGCCGAGGTCTCCCACGTCTGCCTGAACGACCAGGTCGTCGAGGGGCTCCAGCTCCTCGACCGGCCCGCCTTCAGCGTCCAGTACCACCCCGAAGCAGCTGCCGGCCCGCACGACGCCGCGTACCTCTTCGACCGTTTCGTCACCCTGATGGAGGGCCAGCGTGCCTAAGCGCTCCGATATCCGGTCCGTCCTGGTCATCGGCTCCGGCCCGATCGTCATCGGACAGGCCGCCGAGTTCGACTACTCCGGAACCCAGGCATGCCGCGTCCTCAAGGCCGAGGGCCTGCGCGTCATCCTGGTCAACTCCAACCCGGCCACGATCATGACCGACCCGGAGATCGCCGACGCCACCTACGTCGAGCCGATCACTCCCGAGTTCGTCGAGAAGATCATCGCCAAGGAGCGCCCCGACGCGCTGCTCCCCACCCTGGGCGGTCAGACCGCGCTCAACACCGCGATCTCCATGCACGAGAACGGTGTCCTGGAGAAGTACGGCGTCGAGCTCATCGGCGCCAACGTCGAGGCCATCCACAAGGGCGAGGACCGCGAGCTCTTCAAGGGCGTCGTCGAGGCCGTCAACGCCAAGATCGGCCACGGCGAGTCCGCCCGCTCGGTCATCTGCCACACCATGGACGAGGTCCTGGCGGGCGTCGACACGCTCGGCGGCTATCCCGTGGTCGTCCGCCCCTCCTTCACCATGGGCGGCGCAGGCTCCGGCTTCGCGCACGACGAGGCGGAACTGCGCCGCATCGCCGGGCAGGGCCTCACGCTCTCCCCGACCACCGAGGTGCTCCTGGAGGAGTCCATCCTCGGCTGGAAGGAGTACGAGCTGGAGCTGATGCGCGACAAGCACGACAACGTCGTGGTCGTCTGCTCCATCGAGAACTTCGACCCGATGGGCGTCCACACCGGCGACTCGATCACCGTGGCCCCGGCGATGACGCTCACCGACCGCGAGTACCAGCGGCTGCGCGACATCGGCATCGCGATCATCCGCGAGGTCGGCGTCGACACCGGCGGGTGCAACATCCAGTTCGCCGTCGACCCGGCCGACGGCCGGATCATCGTCATCGAGATGAACCCGCGGGTCTCCCGCTCCTCGGCGCTCGCCTCGAAGGCCACCGGCTTCCCGATCGCCAAGATCGCCGCCAAGCTGGCCGTCGGCTACACGCTCGACGAGA
Source organism: Streptomyces sp. NPDC056061 (assembly GCF_042266885.1). Lineage (NCBI taxonomy): Bacteria > Bacillati > Actinomycetota > Actinomycetes > Kitasatosporales > Streptomycetaceae > Streptomyces > Streptomyces sp. NPDC056061. The sequence continues at coordinate 147,844 of NZ_JBHJWQ010000018.1, forward strand.
TCCCCAACGACATCACCGAGCAGACCCCGGCCTCCTTCGAGCCGACGCTCGACTACGTCGTGGTCAAGGCCCCCCGGTTCGCCTTCGAGAAGTTCCCCTCCGCCGACTCCACCCTCACCACCACCATGAAGTCGGTCGGCGAGGCCATGGCCATCGGCCGGAACTTCACCGAGGCCCTCCAGAAGGCGCTGCGCTCCCTGGAGAAGAAGGGCTCGCAGTTCGCGTTCACCGGCGAGCCCGGGGACAAGACCGCCCTGCTCGCCGAGGCGGTCCGCCCCACCGACGGCCGGATCAACGCCGTCATGCAGGCGATCCGGGCCGGTGCCACCCAGGAGGAGGTCTTCGAGGCCACGAAGATCGACCCCTGGTTCGTCGACCAGCTCTTCCTGATCAAGGAGACCGCCGACGAACTGGCCGCCGCCGACGAACTGGTCCCCGAACTGCTCGCGGAGGCCAAGCGCCACGGCTTCTCCGACGCCCAGATCGGCGAGATCCGCGGGCTGCGCGAGGACGTCGTGCGCGAGGTGCGGCACGCGCTCGGCATCCGCCCGGTCTACAAGACGGTCGACACCTGCGCCGCCGAGTTCGCCGCGCGGACGCCGTACTTCTACTCCAGCTACGACGAGGAGTCCGAGGTCGCGTCCCGCACCAAGCCCGCGGTGATCATCCTCGGCTCCGGCCCGAACCGCATCGGCCAGGGCATCGAGTTCGACTACTCCTGCGTCCACGCCTCCTTCGCGCTCAGCGACGCGGGCTACGAGACCGTGATGGTCAACTGCAACCCGGAGACCGTCTCCACCGACTACGACACCTCCGACCGGCTGTACTTCGAGCCGCTGACGCTGGAGGACGTGCTGGAGATCGTGCACGCGGAAACCCTCGCGGGTCCGGTCGCCGGTGTCGTCGTGCAGCTCGGCGGCCAGACCCCGCTCGGCCTGTCCCAGGCGCTCAAGGACAACGGCGTCCCGGTCGTCGGCACCTCCCCGGAGGCCATCCACGCCGCCGAGGACCGCGGCGCCTTCGGCCGCGTCCTGGCCGAGGCCGGGCTGCCCGCGCCGAAGCACGGCACCGCCACCACCTTCGACGAGGCCAAGGCCATCGCCGACGAGATCGGCTACCCGGTCCTGGTGCGCCCGTCGTACGTGCTCGGCGGCCGCGGCATGGAGATCGTCTATGACGAGGCACGGCTCTCCGCCTACATCGCCGAGTCCACCGAGATCAGCCCCACCCGCCCGGTCCTGGTCGACCGCTTCCTCGACGACGCGATCGAGATCGACGTCGACGCGCTCTACGACGGCACCGAGCTCTACCTCGGCGGCGTCATGGAGCACATCGAGGAGGCCGGCATCCACTCCGGCGACTCCGCCTGCGCGCTGCCCCCGATCACGCTCGGCGGCTTCGACATCAAGCGGCTGCGCGTCTCCACCGAGGGCATCGCCAAGGGCGTCGGCGTCCGCGGGCTGATCAACATCCAGTTCGCGCTCTCCGGCGACATCCTGTACGTCCTGGAGGCCAACCCGCGCGCCTCGCGCACCGTCCCCTTCACCTCGAAGGCGACCGCCGTCCCGCTGGCCAAGGCCGCGGCCCGGATCTCGCTGGGCGCGACCGTCGCCGAACTGCGCGCCGAGGGCCTGCTCCCGGCGCACGGTGACGGCGGCACCCTGCCGCTGGACGGCCCGATCTCCGTCAAGGAGGCCGTGATGCCGTGGTCGCGCTTCCGCGACATCCACGGCCGCGGCGTGGACACCGTCCTCGGCCCGGAGATGCGCTCCACCGGCGAGGTCATGGGCATCGACTCGGTCTTCGGCACGGCGTACGCCAAGTCGCAGGCCGGCGCCTACGGCCCGCTGCCCACCAAGGGCCGCGCGTTCATCTCGGTCGCCAACCGCGACAAGCGCTCGATGATCTTCCCGGCGCGCGAACTCGTCGCCCACGGCTTCGAGCTGCTCGCCACCTCCGGTACCGCCGAGGTCCTCAAGCGCAACGGCATCAACGCCACGGTCGTGCGCAAGCAGTCCGAGGGCGTGGGCCCGCAGGGCGAGCGGACCATCGTCCAGCTCATCCACGACGGCGAGGTCGACCTCATCGTCAACACGCCGTACGGCACGGGCGGCCGTCTCGACGGCTACGAGATCCGCACCGCCGCCGTCGCCCGGTCCGTGCCGTGCCTGACGACGGTCCAGGCGCTCGCCGCCGCCGTCCAGGGCATCGACGCGCTCACCCACGGGGACGTCGGGGTCCGTTCCCTCCAGGAACACGCGGAGAATCTGACCGCGGCCCGCGACTAGGGCGGGTGTCGAAAGTCCCGCCCGGCCGGCCGGGCGGACGACGCCACTTTCGACACCCGCCCCAGTGCTGTGACCGGCGAGCCCCGCCCCGCGGGCGGAGCTCGCCGGTCACGGCACCAGTGGCCCGGCGAGGGGGACACCGGAAACGGTGTCCCCCTCGCCATGAGGGCCGCGACGAGGGCCCCCGGACACCTCCCCGCGAGGCTCCCGGAAGACCGAGGACACCGACCCACCGAGGCAATCCGATGTACACATTCTTCTTCCAGCTGATCTTCAAGCGGATGGACCCGGAGCAGGCACACCACCTGGCCTTCCGCTGGATCCGAATCGCCGCCCGCGTCCCCGTGCTGCGCACCTTCGTCGCCGCCGTGCTCGCCCCCCGGTACAAGGAACTGCGCACCGAGGCGCTCGGCCTGCGGATGCACGGCCCGTTCGGTCTGGCCGCGGGTTTCGACAAGAACGCCGTCGGGATCGACGGCATGGCCATGCTCGGCTTCGACCATGTCGAGATCGGCACGGTCACCGGCGAACCGCAGCCCGGCAACCCCCGAAAGCGCCTCTTCCGCCTCGTCGCGGACCGCGCGCTGATCAACCGCATGGGCTTCAACAACGAGGGCTCGGCCGCGGTGGCCCGGCGCCTCGCCGCCCGCAACCCGGTCTTCAGGACCACGGTCGGCGTCAACATCGGCAAGACGAAGGTCGTACCGGAGGCGGAGGCGGTCGGCGACTACGTCACGTCCACCGAGCGGCTCGCCCCGCACGCCGACTACCTGGTCGTGAACGTCTCCTCGCCCAACACCCCCGGCCTGCGCAACCTCCAGGCCACCGAGGCGCTCCGCCCGCTGCTCGCCGCCGTGCGCGAGGCCGCCGACCGCACCGTCACCGACCGGCGGGTCCCGCTGCTCGTCAAGATCGCCCCGGACCTCGCGGACGAGGACGTCGACGCGGTGGCCGATCTCGCGGTCGAGCTGGGGCTGGACGGCATCATCGCCACCAACACCACCATCGCCCGCGACGGCCTCGGCCTGCGCTCCTCCCCGTCCCTGACCGGGGAGACCGGCGGACTGTCCGGCGCGCCCCTCAAGGCACGCTCCCTGGAGGTCCTGAGCCGCCTGTACGCACGGGTGGGCGACCGGATCACCCTGGTCGGCGTCGGCGGCGTCGAGACCGCCGAGGACGCCTGGCAGCGCATCCTCGCCGGCGCCACGCTCGTGCAGGGCTACAGCGCCTTCATCTACCGGGGCCCGTTCTATGCCCGGGCGATCCACAAGGGCCTGGCCGCGCGCCTGGCCGCCTCCCCGTACGCCACCCTCGCCGAGGCCGTCGGCGCGGAGACCAGGAAGGCCACGGCATGACCCAGGAACCGTTCGGCGCACGACTGCGCCACGCCATGGACACCCGCGGGCCGCTCTGCGTCGGCATCGACCCGCACGCCTCGCTGCTCACCGCCTGGGGCCTGGACGACGACGTCACCGGGCTGGAGCGGTTCACCCGCACCGTCGTGGAGGCACTCGCCGACCGGGTCGCCGTGCTCAAGCCGCAGTCCGCGTTCTTCGAACGTTTCGGCTCGCGCGGCATCGCGGTGCTGGAGAAGGCGGTCGAGGAGGCGCGGGCGGCCGGCGCGCTGGTCCTGATGGACGCCAAGCGCGGCGACATCGGCTCGACCATGGGCGCCTACGCCGCGACCTACCTGGACCCCGGCTCGCCGCTGTTCTCCGACGCGGTCACCGTCTCGCCGTACCTGGGCTTCGGTTCGCTGCGCCCGGCACTGGACGCCGCGGTCCTCTCCGGCTCGGGCGTCTTCGTGCTCGCCCTCACCTCCAACCCGGAGGGCGCGGAGGTGCAGCGCGCCACCGCCGCCGACGGCCGTTCGCTGGCCCAGCTGATGCTCGACCACATGGCCGCCGAGAACGAGGGCGTGACCCCGCTCGGCTCCGTGGGCGCGGTGGTCGGCGCCACGCTCGGCGACGCGGGTGCGGACCTCGCGATCAACGGCCCGCTGCTCGCCCCCGGCATCGGGGCCCAGGGCGCGACCCCCGCGGACCTGCCCGGAGTCTTCGGCGCCGCGGTGGGCAACGTGCTGCCCAGCGTGAGCCGCGGCGTGCTGAGCCGGGGACCGCACGCGGCAGGGCTGCGCGAAGCCGCCGAGCGGCTCACGGACGAGGTCCGGACGGCGGTCTCGGGTACCTGACCGTGCCACGCAATCGTCCGTCGACCGTACCCGTACCGAAAAAACTCGGTTGTTATGCCTGAAATGTCCTGGTCGGCGGAGGCTGACCAGGACTTTTCGCTGGTTCTCGCTGACTCGGACGGTTCAGGCCGCTAGTCTCCGACGAGAGCCGACGAACACGTGTGGTCCGTCGCTCACCTGGTGTGGAACGAAAAGCTTCCTCACCGGTCCGTATCCGACAGATCGACATCCGAGGTGACGTAGGCGTGGCTCTTCCGCCCCTTACCCCTGAACAGCGCGCAGCCGCGCTCGAAAAGGCCGCCGCGGCTCGCCGGGAGCGGGCCGAGGTCAAGAATCGACTCAAGCACTCCGGCGCCTCCCTCCACGAGGTCATCAAGCAGGGCCAGGAGAACGACGTCATCGGGAAGATGAAGGTCTCCGCCCTGCTGGAGTCCCTGCCGGGCGTGGGCAAGGTCCGCGCCAAGCAGATCATGGAGCGGCTCGGCATCTCCGAGAGCCGCCGGGTCCGGGGTCTCGGCTCCAACCAGATCGCATCCCTGGAGCGCGAGTTCGGCGGCAGCGCCGCCTGACGTTCTCGGACACCCCCGAGAACCTGGATAATCGCTCCATGGCTGCAACATCCCGGGGGACGTCCCCCGTACCCCCGGACGTACGTCCGCGGCTGACCGTGCTCTCCGGCCCCTCGGGGGTCGGCAAGAGCACGGTCGTCGCCCATATGCGCAAGGCCCACCCCGAGGTATGGCTCTCGGTGTCGGCGACGACCCGCAAGCCGCGCCCCGGCGAGCGCGACGGCGTCCACTACTTCTTCGTGGACAACGACGAGTTCGACAAGCTGATCGCCAACGGCGAGCTGCTGGAGTGGGCCGAGTTCGCCGGCAACCGCTACGGCACACCGCGCCGTGCGGTGCTTCAGCGGCTGGAGGCGGGCGAGCCGGTGCTGCTGGAGATCGATCTCCAGGGCGCCCGGCTCGTCCGGCAGTCGATGTCGGACGCCCGGCTCGTCTTCCTGGCCCCGCCGAGCTGGGAGGAACTGGTCCGACGGCTCACCGGCCGCGGCACCGAGTCGGCCGAGGTGATCGAACGACGGCTGGCCGCCGCCAGGGTCGAACTGGCCGCCGAGTCCGAGTTCGACACCACCCTGGTCAACACCTCCGTCGAGGACGTCGCACGCGAGCTGCTAGCCTTGATGCTGGAGGCTTCCGGCCCCAGTGACGACATCGGCTGATCACATCGAGAACATCGCGAGAACTTGGCGAGAACGCCCAGGAACTCGGCGAGAACATCGATGAACATGAGCCATCGATGGACATGATCGATGGACATGGCAGTCGCGACCGGCACCATCACGGAACTCCGCGCTGTCAAAGGTTTCTTTGATCTTCACCCCCTTCGGAAGGCAGAGAGTGTCCTCTTCCATCACCACGCCCGAGGGCATCATCAACCCGCCGATTGATGAGCTCCTCGAGGCCACCGACTCGAAGTACAGCCTCGTGATCTACGCGGCCAAGCGCGCGCGTCAGATCAACGCGTACTACTCGCAGCTCGGCGAGGGTCTCCTGGAGTACGTCGGTCCGCTCGTCGACACGCACGTGCACGAGAAGCCGCTCTCGATCGCGCTCCGCGAGATCAACGCGGGCCTGCTCACCTCCGAGGCCATCGAGGGCCCCGCGCAGTAGGCAGGGACGGCACCTTCACCACGGGCCCGGCGGCCATGACCGCCGGGCCCGTGGTGTTGTCCGGGGCGGCGGCGCCGGGCCGGACGCCGTGCGGCAGCATGGGGGTGTTCGTATCCGAGTGCGGGGAGACGCAGTGGACAAGCCGAAGGTCGTTCTGGGGGTCAGCGGAGGCATCGCCGCGTACAAGGCGTGCGAACTCCTGCGTCGACTCACCGAGTCCGGCCACGACGTGCGCGTCGTGCCGACGGATTCGGCGCTCAACTTCGTGGGGGCGGCCACTTGGTCGGCGCTCTCCGGTCACCCGGTCGCGACGGAGGTCTGGAACGACGTCCACGAGGTTCCGCACGTCCGGATCGGGCAGGGCGCGGACCTCGTCGTCGTCGCCCCGGCCACCGCGGACACGCTCGCCCGGGCCGCCCACGGCCTCGCCGACGACCTGCTCACCAACACGCTCCTCACGGCACGCTGCCCGCTGGTCTTCGCGCCCGCCATGCACACCGAGATGTGGGAACACCCCGCCACCCGGGAGAACGTGGCCACGCTGCGTCGCCGGGGCGCCGTCGTCATCGAGCCCGCGGTCGGCCGGCTCACCGGCGTCGACACCGGAAAGGGCAGGCTGCCCGACCCCGGGGAGATCTTCGAGGTCTGCCGACGCGTACTGGCCCGGGGGCCGGTCGAGACGGACCTCGCGGGCCGGCACGTCGTGATCAGCGCCGGGGGCACCCGGGAGCCGCTCGACCCCGTGCGCTACCTCGGCAACCGCTCCTCCGGCAAGCAGGGGTACGCCCTGGCGCGCACCGCGGTCGCCCGCGGTGCCCGGGTCACCCTGATCGAGGCCAACACCGGCCTGCCCGATCCGGCGGGTGCCGACGTCCTGCACGTCGGGACCGCGATGCAGCTGCGCGAGGCGGTGCTCGGGGCGGCCGCGGACGCCGATGTCGTCGTGATGGCTGCCGCGGTCGCCGACTTCCGTCCGGCCGCGTACGCGCCGGGGAAGATCAAGAAGAAGGACGGCAGGGAGCCCGAGCCCATCGTGCTGGTCCGTAATCCGGACATCCTTGCCGAGGTGTCCGCCGAACGCGCCCGGCCGGGCCGGATCGTGGTCGGGTTCGCCGCCGAGACCGACGACGTCCTGGCCAACGGTCGCGAGAAACTCCGCCGCAAGGGCTGCGATCTCCTCGTCGTCAACGAGGTGGGGGAGCGTCGGACCTTCGGCTCCGAGGACAACGAGGCGGTGGTGCTCGCGGCCGACGGCGCCGAGACGCCGGTGCCCCACGGCCCGAAGGAAGCGCTCGCCGACACGGTCTGGGATCTCGTGTCGCCACGTTTGGGATGAAGATCTCGTTTCATGTCCCGACAGGGGCCGATTGCCCCGGAAAATCGGGCATGAATGGCATATCGGGGAGGGCTGCCCCGGGTCTTTCGGCACCGTTCCGGCCACTGCGGGCCTCCCAAAGGGCGAGACGTGCTGTCCGCCGAACGGAAGTGACCGATAAACTGTCCCAGGACCGTGCCGGGCGCAGCTCCCGGCGGTCCGCCAAATGATCAGCCAGCAGCCGCTGCAACCCCAGGGAGCGATGTGTCCCGCCGTCTCTTCACCTCGGAGTCCGTCACCGAGGGCCACCCCGACAAGATCGCTGACCAGATCAGTGACACGATCCTCGACGCCCTGCTCCGTGAGGACCCCACCTCGCGCGTCGCCGTCGAGACCCTGATCACCACCGGTCTGGTGCATGTCGCGGGTGAGGTCACGACCAAGGCCTACGCCGACATCCCGACCCTTGTGCGCAACAAGATCCTGGAGATCGGCTACGACTCCTCCAAGAAGGGCTTCGACGGCGCCTCCTGCGGTGTCTCGGTGTCCATCGGCGCGCAGTCGCCCGACATCGCGCAGGGCGTCGACACGGCGTACGAGGCGCGCGTCGAGGGTTCCGCCGCGGGCGCGGACGGCGACGACCTCGACAAGCAGGGAGCCGGCGACCAGGGCCTGATGTTCGGCTACGCGTGCGACGAGACGCCCGAGCTCATGCCGCTGCCGATCTATCTCGCGCACCGACTCTCGCGCAGGCTCTCCGAGGTCCGCAAGAACGGCACCATCCCGTACCTGCGTCCCGACGGCAAGACCCAGGTCACCATCGAGTACGACGGCGACAAGGCGGTCCGGCTCGACACGGTCGTCGTGTCCTCGCAGCATGCCAGCGACATCGACCTCGACTCGCTGCTCGCGCCCGACATCCGCGAGTTCGTCGTCGAGCACGTGCTCGCGCAGCTGGTCGAGGACGGCATCAAGCTGGACACCGACGGCTACCGGCTGCTGGTCAACCCGACCGGGCGTTTCGAGATCGGCGGCCCGATGGGCGACGCCGGCCTGACCGGTCGCAAGATCATCATCGACACCTACGGCGGCATGGCCCGCCACGGCGGCGGTGCCTTCTCGGGCAAGGACCCGTCGAAGGTCGACCGCTCGGCCGCCTACGCCATGCGCTGGGTCGCCAAGAACGTCGTCGCCGCGGGCCTCGCCTCCCGGTGCGAGGTCCAGGTCGCGTACGCGATCGGCAAGGCCGAGCCGGTCGGTCTGTTCGTCGAGACGTTCGGCACGGCCACCATCGAGACCGAGAAGATCGAGCACGCCATCGGCGAGGTCTTCGACCTCCGTCCGGCCGCGATCATCCGCGATCTCCACCTGTTGCGTCCGATCTACGCCCAGACCGCGGCGTACGGCCACTTCGGCCGTGAGCTGCCGGACTTCAGCTGGGAGCGCACGGACCGGGTGGAGGCCCTGCGCAAGGCCGCCGGGCTGTAACGCCCGGGGACACAACTGCCCGCCCGCACGCCGGGGCCCGGTCGCCGCACGTGGTGACCGGGCCCCGGCGTGTTCCGCGCCGCGGTGCGTCCTCGCCGAGGGCGCGTTGTCCGTGGCCTCTGGTAGGAATGTGGCTGTGAGCAGCGACAACGAGCATTCCGAGGATCCCGGCGGCGGGGCCCCGGAGCAGCTTGCGCTGATCCGCGAGACGGTACGGAAGGCGAAGGTGCCGCGGGCCAAGCCGCGGACCTGGCGCGGTGCCAAGCTCGCCGACCGGCTGCCCGTCGCCCGGGTGCTGGTCAACAAGGGCGCTCTCCACCTGGACCAGTACTTCGACTACGCCGTGCCCGAGGAGCTCGACGCCGACGCCCGGCCCGGGGTGCGGGTGCGCGTGCGGTTCGGTGCCGGGTCCCGCCAGGTCCGGGGCGGCAGGCGCGAGGGCGGCGGCCTGATCGACGGGTACCTCGTCGAGCGGCTCGCCGAGTCCGATTACAGCGGTGCCCTCGCCGCGCTCGCCTATGTCGTGTCGCCCGAACCCGTGCTGAGCCCGGAACTGCTCGCTCTCGCCCGGGCCGTCGCCGACCGGTACGCGGGCAGCCTCGCCGACGTACTGCAACTCGCCGTGCCGCCCCGGAACGGCAGAGCCGAGTCCAAGCCCTCGCCCGCCCCCCTGCCCCCGCCGCCCGCCCCGCCGGCCGGGAGCTGGGAGCGCTACCCACAGGGACCCGCGTTCCTGAGGGCCCTCGCCGAGGGCGGCGCGCCCCGCGCCGTGTGGACGGCGCTGCCCGGACCGCACTGGCCCCGGGAGATTGCCGCCGCCGTGGCCGCGACGCTCGCCTCCGGCCGGGGCGCCCTCGTGGTCGTGCCGGACGGCCGGGCCGCCGGACGGGTGGACGCCGCGCTCACCGCCCTGCTCGGCGAGGGACGCCACGCCCTGCTGACCGCCGACTCCGGACCGGAGAAGCGGTACCGGGAATGGCTGGCCGTGCGGCGCGGTTCGGTCCGGGCGGTCGTCGGGACGAGGGCCGCGATGTTCGCCCCCGTGGCGGACCTGGGCCTGGTGGCCGTCTGGGACGACGGCGACTCCAGTCACAGCGACGACAACGCCCCCTTCCCGCACGTCCGCGAGGTGATCGAACTCCGGGCGGCGCACGCCCGGTGCGGTTTCCTGCTCGGCTCCACGAGTTGCACGGTGGAGGCGGCGCAGTTGGTGGAGAGCGGTTGGGCGCTGCCGCTCGGCGCGGACCGGGAACAGCTGCGGATCGCGGCACCCCTGGTGCGTACCGTCGGCGACGGGGAGCTGGCCGGGGACGGGGCCGCGCGGGCCGCCCGGCTGCCCAGCCTGGCCTGGCGGACGGTGCGGGACGGGCTGCGCGACGGGCCGGTGCTGGTCCAGGTGCCGCGCCGCGGATACGCCCCCCGGCTGGCCTGCGAGCGCTGCCGCGAACCCGCCAGGTGCCGGCACTGCGCCGGACCGCTCCGGGCGCCGGACCGGGGGGAACTCGACTGCGCCTGGTGCGGGCGCACCGAGACCGCCTGGCACTGCGTGGCCTGCGGCAACAACCGGCTGCGGGCCCAGGTCGTGGGAGCGCGCCGGACCGCCGAGGAGCTCGGCCGGGCGTTTCCCGCCGTGCCGGTGCGCACGTCGGGCCGGGACCACGTCCTGGAATCGGTGCCGGACCAGCCCGCGCTCGTCGTCAGCACGCCGGGCGCCGAGCCCGTGGCGGAGGGCGGCTACGCGGCGGCGCTGCTGCTGGACGGCTGGGCGATGGTCGGGCGCCCGGACCTGCGGGCCGGGGAGGAGGCACTGCGCCGGTGGCTGGCCGCCGCCTCGCTGGTACGGGGCCGGGCGGAGGGAGGCACGGTGGTGGTCGTGGCCGAACCGACCCTGCGGCCCGTCCAGGCGCTGGTGCGCTGGGACCCGGTCGGGCACGCCCGCCGCGAGCTGGCGGAACGGGCCGAGCTGGGTTTTCCGCCGGTGTCCCGGATGGTCTCGGTGACCGGCACCCCGGAGGCCCTCGCCGCGTTTCTCGCCGCCGCCGAACTGCCCCCGGAGGCGGAGGTGCTCGGTCCGGTGCCGGTGCCGCGGGCCGAACCGGGCAGGCCCCGCAGGCCCGGGGACGCGCCGCCGGGCGAGCTCTGGGAACGGGCGCTGGTCAGGGTGCCGCCCGGCAGCGGTGCGGCCCTGGCCGCGGCCCTGAGGGCGGCGCAGTCGGCGCGGCTCTCCCGCGGCACCGGCGACCAGGTCCGGATCCGGGTGGACCCGCCGGACATCGGGTGACGGTACGGGGCGGTGTGCGCCGCCGGGTCCGGCTGCCGGGCGACGCCGCGGCTCCGGGCGCCTACGCGGCTGCCCCGCCGTGCGTCGGGCGCGGCGGGGCAGTGGACGGGGTGGTCAGCCGTTGCGCGGGCCGGGAAAGACCCCGGGGCGGAGGTCCTCGCGCAGCCCCTGGCGGTCGGCGGAGGGCTGCGGGGGCATGGAGCGGGCGGCGGGAACGGCGGGCAGCGCCGACCCGTTGCCCGAGCCGGGCGTCACGGGCAGCGGGCGCGGCACCGCGCTCTCCGCGGCGACCTCGGGCGCTCCCGTCTGCCGGGCGTTGCGGCGCGCGCCGTAGCGGCGGTGCACCGCCTGCTTGGTGACTCCGAGGGCGGAGCCCACCGCGTCCCAGGAGAAGCCCAGCGAGCGGTCGAAGTCGACCGCGGCGGTGACCAGGGTCTCGACGCTGTCGCGCAGTTCCTGGGCCAGCCTGACCGTGGGGGCCGGGGCCCTGCCGTAGACGACGAAGCCCGTGGACGGGCCGGAGCGGCGCGGACGGTAGACATTGCCCAGTTGGGCGGTGAGCGTGCGGAGCGCGTCCACCTGCCGCCGGACCCGCTCGATGTCCCGTACCAACAGATGCAGGCTGGCCCGCGCTTGGGCGTCGTGGGTTGCGTGGTCGGCCATGTAGAAGCCTCTCGAACCGGCGTTGAAAGGGATGGGCCGCACCGTGGCGGCTCGCTTCGGTCAATCTCTCTTGACCAACGCGGCAGTCGGCGATCTGGTCACGCTGCGGGGGCGCGGGCGCATCCACGAGGGGCGCGCGGTGATGCGTACGCCCCCCGGTCGCCCGGCCCATAGACTTGGCCCGGCCGGTGGACGGGGGCGGCGGCCCCCGCACGTCGCCGACCGTACCCCTGCGTCGTTCACCACCGTACGTTCCGGCCCGAGAGGCAGTCAGCCACCCATGAAGCTCGTCTTCGCAGGCACCCCCGAGGTAGCCGTACCCGCCCTGGACGCCCTGATCGCCTCCGAACGGCACGAGGTGGCGGCCGTCGTCACCCGCCCCGACGCACCCGCCGGCCGGGGCCGCCGACTCGTCGCCAGCCCCGTCGCGGAGCGGGCCGAGGAGGCCGGCATCGAGGTGCTCAAGCCCGCCCGTCCGCGCGACGAGGACTTCCTCGCGCGGCTGCGGGAGATCGCCCCCGACTGCTGCCCGGTCGTCGCCTACGGCGCCCTGCTGCCGAAGGCCGCGCTCGACGTGCCCGCCCACGGCTGGGTCAATCTCCACTTCTCGCTGCTGCCCGCCTGGCGCGGAGCCGCGCCCGTCCAGCACGCGCTCATGGCGGGGGACGAGGTGACCGGCGCATCGACCTTCCTGATCGAGGAGGGGCTCGACTCCGGCCCGGTGTACGGCGTCCTCACCGAGGAGGTGCGGCCCACCGACACCAGCGGTGACCTGCTCACCCGGCTGGCGTTCGCCGGGTCCGGGCTGCTCGTCGCGACGATGGACGGCATCGACGACGGCACGCTGCACGCCGTGGCGCAGCCCGCCGAGGGCGTCACCCTCGCCCCGAAGATCACCGTCGAGGACGCCCAGGTGCAGTGGTCCGCCCCCGCCCTGCGGGTCGACCGGGTGGTGCGCGGCTGCACCCCCGCCCCCGGCGCCTGGACGCTGTTCCGCGGGGAACGGCTGAAGCTGGTCCAGGCGACACCGGTACCGGACCGCGCGGACCTGGCGCCCGGCGAGCTGTCGGCGGCCAAGAACAACGTGTACGTGGGCACCGGATCGCACGCCGTGGAGCTGCTCTGGGTCCAGCCGCAGGGCAAGAAGCCGATGCGGGCCGCGGACTGGGCACGTGGGGTGCGGATCGTCCCGGGCGAGCTGCTGGGCGGCTGAGCCGGGGCGCGGCGGGCCCGCCCGGTGCCCCGCTCCGGCGGTGGTGTCCGTCCGGGCGGCGGGGCCGGGCGGCGTAGGGTGGCGGGGTTCGCCCCCTCACCACCAGCGGAGCACCTTCCACGTGAACGACCAGCAGCGCCGACGCCCGGCCAAGCCGCACCGCCGACCCAAGAAGGACCCCGTCCGCTTCCTCGCCTTCGAGGCGCTCCGGGCCGTCGACGAACGCGACGCGTACGCCAACCTCGTCCTGCCGCCGCTGCTGAAGAAGGCACGGGCCAAGGGCGACTTCGACCACCGGGACGCGGCGCTGGCGACCGAGCTGGTCTATGGGACGCTGCGCCGCCAGGGGACGTACGACGCCATCGTCGCGGCCTGCATCGACCGGCCGCTGCGCGAGGTCGACCCGCCCGTCCTGGACGTGCTGAACATGGGCGTGCACCAACTGCTCGGCACCCGCATCCCGACCCACGCGGCGGTCTCCGCCAGCGTGGAACTGGCCCGGGTGGTGCTCGGCGAGGGGCGGGCCAAGTTCGTGAACGCCGTCCTGCGCAAGGTGTCCGCGGACGACCTCGACGGGTGGGTGGCGCGCGTCGCCCCGCCGTACGACGAGGACGCCGAGGACCACCTCGCGGTCGTGCACTCCCATCCCCGCTGGGTCGTCTCCGCCCTCTGGGACGCGCTGGGCGGTGGCCGCGCCGGGATCGAGGACCTGCTCGAAGCGGACAACGAACGGCCCGAGGTCACGCTGGTCGCCCGCCCCGGCCGAGCCACCACCGACGAACTCCTCACCGCGCTCGGCGAGGAGAACGGACTGCCCGGCCGCTGGTCGCCGTACGCCGTGCGGATGGCGGAGGGCGGCGAGCCCGGCGCCCTGGAGGCGGTGCGCGAGGGCCGCGCCGGGGTCCAGGACGAGGGCAGCCAGCTGGTGGCCGCGGCCCTCGCCGCCGCGCCGCTGGAGGGCCGCGACACCCGGTGGCTCGACGGCTGCGCCGGACCCGGTGGCAAGGCCGCCCTGCTCGGCGCGCTCGCCGCCGGACGCGGGGCCGCCCTGCTCGCCGCCGAGAAGCAGCCGCACCGGGCCCGTCTCGTCGAGCGCGCGCTGGCCGGGAACCCGGGGCCGTACCAGGTGATCGCCGCCGACGGCACCCGCCCGCCGTGGCTGCCCGGTACCTTCGACCGGGTCCTGATGGACGTGCCGTGCTCCGGCCTCGGAGCGCTGCGCCGTCGCCCGGAGGCGCGCTGGCGGCGGCGCCCGGAGGATCTTGAGGGCTTCGCCCCGCTGCAACGCGGGCTGCTGCGCGAGGCGTTGGCGGCGGTCCGGGTCGGCGGCATCGTCGGCTACGCCACCTGCTCCCCGCACCTCGCGGAGACCCGGGTCGTCGTCGAGGACGTGCTCAGGGGGCGCGGCGGGCGCCCGGTCGAGGCGGAATGGGTCGACGCCCGCCCGCTGATGCCGGGCGTGCCCGCGCTCGGGGACGGCCCCGACGTCCAGCTCTGGCCGCACCTGCACGGAACGGACGCGATGTACCTGGCGCTGCTGCGGCGCACCGGCTGAGGCGGCGGGGGCGGGCCGTGCCGGACCGCCCCCCGACCGGAGGCCGAAACGTCCGGATCGGGCGGCCGGTGGGCTGGGGACCGCGCGAACTGTAATGATCCCGTGAGGCTTTGGCCCCCGCCGAGGCGGGGAAGTGACGCGGAACATGGCAGGCTTGGGACATGGCCCAGATCAACCCCAGCATCCTGTCCGCCGACTTCGCCCGCCTCGCCGAGGAGGCGAAGGCGGTCGAAGGCGCCGACTGGCTCCACGTCGACGTGATGGACAACCACTTCGTCCCCAATCTGACCCTCGGTGTGCCGATCGTGGAATCGCTCAGCCGGGCCACGGACACCCCGCTGGACTGTCATCTGATGATCGAGGACGCGGACCGCTGGGCCCCGCAGTACGTCGAGGCGGGCGCCGGCTCCGTCACGTTCCACGTGGAGGCCGCGGCGGCCCCGGTGCGGCTGGCGCGGGAGATCCGGGCCAAGGGGGCCAGGGCCTCCATGGCGCTCAAGCCCGCGACGCCCATCGAGCCGTACGAGGACCTGCTCCCCGAGCTCGACATGCTGCTGATCATGACGGTGGAGCCGGGCTTCGGCGGCCAGGCATTCCTGGACATCATGCTGCCGAAGATCCGTCGCACCCGTGAGCTGATCTCCAAGCACGGTCTCGAACTGTGGCTCCAGGTCGACGGCGGCGTCTCCGCGACGACCATCGAGCGGTGCGCCGAGGCCGGCGCGGACGTGTTCGTCGCGGGCTCGGCCGTGTACGGGGCCGAGGATCCGGCCGAAGCGGTGCGCGCACTGCGGGCGACGGCGGACGCGGCCACCGCCTCGGCGGCCTGGGCGTGCCGTCATTGAGAGGCATGCCCGGTGACCGCCGGTAGGGGGCCACTCGACGGGCGGTGAGCCGGAACGGCGGCCGGAACCCGTTCCGGCCGCGAGGGGAAGTCGGCCCGGCCAAGGGCAGATGAACGGGGTCCGACGGGACCGGTCAGGGAACGCCGGATCTGACAGGATGAACGGCGTATCGAGAGTGTGAACAGCAGTGAGGAGATCGCGGTGTCTGCAATGTCGGCGGGACGGTCCGCCCTGCGGATGGGGCCCGCGGAGCTGGTGCAGGCGGCGGCCATGGCCCGCCGCTTCTACCTCGAAGGAAAGTCGAAGATCCAGATCGCCGAGGAGTTCGGCGTCAGCCGGTTCAAGGTGGCCCGGGTCCTGGAGACGGCGCTGGAGCGCGACCTCGTACGGATCGAGATCCGCGTCCCCGCCGAGCTGGACGCCGAGCGTTCCGACGCGCTGCGGGCCCGCTACGGACTGCGTCACGCCGTGGTCGTCGAATCGCCCGCGGAGGAACCGGACGACGCGCCCGATCCGGAGAATCTGGGCGAGGTCGCGGCCGATCTGCTCGGCGAACTGGTGACCGAGGGCGATGTGCTCGGCCTTGCCTGGGGCCGGTCCACGATCCACATGGCGGCGGCCCTCGACCGGCTCCCGCCGTGCACGGTCGTGCAGCTCACCGGGGTGTACGACGCGGGGACGGCGGAACGCGGATCGGTCGAGGCGGTGCGGCGGGCCGCCCAGGTGGCCGGTGGCGAGGCACATCCGATCTACGCGCCGATGCTGCTGCCCGATCCGGCCACGGCCGCGGCCCTGCGCCACCAGACGGGCATCGCCCGTGCCTTCGAGTACTTCGACAAGGTGACGGTCGCCGCGGTGTCCATCGGTTCCTGGGAACCGGGCATCTCCACCGTCCACGACATGCTCAGGGAGGAGGAGCGCGCGCACTACGCCTCGCTCGGCGTCGCCGCCGAGATGTCCGCGCACCTCTTCGACGCGGAGGGACGCCGGGTCGGCCGGGACCTGGGGGAGCGGTGCATCACGGTCGAGGCCGACCGGCTGCGCCGGATTCCGGAGGTGGTGGCGATCGCGGGCGGTCGGCGCAAGGCGGCGGCGATCGGCGCGGTGCTGCGGTCCGGCCTGGTCACCAGCCTGGTCACGGACACGGCGGCGGCGGACTACCTGCTGACCGAGTCGGCGGCGCCGCGGCGGCCCGCCCTGGAGCGGGCCGACCCCGACGGGGACTGAAGCCGGTGCCGTCCGGCGGCGGTGACGATTGCCGCCGCCGGGCCGGTGCGTCGCGACGGCTCGTGGCCGGATACGCGGGACGCCCGGGCCGCCGGTGGGCGGCCCGGGCGTCCCGGTTCCGTGGTGCGGTGCGGGCCGCCCCGTTGCTCCCGGGGCGGCGGCCCGTCAGTCCCTGGCGACGCCCAGGACCGTCGCCTCCAGGTACTCGTCCGGCTCCTCGTACTGGCCCACGTCGTCCGGGTTGTAGCGCGGGGTCTGGCGCGACCAGTCCAGATTGCCGCGCATCCAGCTGCGCATTCCGTCGAGGTACGGCAGGAGGATTCCGGACAGCTGCGGATACGCGCTCAGCAGCTCGGCCTCCGCGGCGAGGAACCGCCGGGTCTCGCGGTCGGTCTCCGCGCAGACGTGTTCCAGCGCCTCCTGCTTGCCGTAGCCGCGATGGTGCCGGACCAGATGGACGAGATTGTGGATCTCGCCGAGGAGCTGCTCCTTCTCGTACGAGTACACGTCATTGGCCCAGCACACGACGTTGCACGAGGCTTCCAGCGCGGTGATGAACCGGTCGTCGTTGTGTATCGACTCGGGGGCCTCGATCTCGGCGACGATCTCTATCAGGTCCATGCAGACATGGATCGCGCCGGTGTGGCGCCGCTTGGCGATGTACGTCTCCTCGGACGGCACCACGTCCTCGGCACGGTTCCCGGCCTCCCAGGTCGTGGTCGTCGTGAGGTAGGTGGTCAGGTGCCAGCCGAACCGGGCACGCCAGTGCGCGGCCGTGTTCGGCATCGTCCGTTCCCACAGATCGGCCAGGGCGACCACGGCCGCGGGGAGCTCCTCGTCCGACGGGACGCCGTTCCCGTCTATCACGGACCGCATCACCGCCACCACGTCCCGCACCCGCTCCGGGCTGCGGCCGAGGTAGCCGTCGTCGAGCTGGTCGTCGACGAGGAACAGCCACACGAACCAGTCGGCGACGAGGTCGAGTCCTTCGGCGTCGGCGTTCGGGTACACCATGCCGACGAACGCCCCGAAGTCCGCCTGCTCGAAGCGCTCCCTGGCCGAATCGCGGTGCACCAGGCCGGTGTTGCGGGTCCACTCGTCGAGGTGGACGCGGGTGTGCTCGACGTGCGGATTCGTGCGCTGGGGGAACGGGCAGTAGATGTCCGGCAGTTGGCTCTCCACAGTGGGTCCTGATCCTCTCCGGTCGTACCTCCGGCGGAGGTTGTGCCCCCTCCGCCTCCTCCTCCGGGGCGTCGTCGTGACCCACGGGACCTGCGGATTTGAAGCTACCCGACTGCTCGTCATCAGGTCCAGGGATGATGATCGTGAATGATGCGGCCGCCGCTGGGTATCGTGCCCCCGGGCAACGTCCTCACCTGTGAGGGCGTCGTCCGGGCTACGCGTGCCGGGCTCCCGTGCGCCTCGTTCTCGTTCGGAGGAACGTACGAGTGCGGGGGGCCGTTGCTGTGCCTTCACGGAGGCGACCTGCGCCATTTCGTATGAAAAAATGAGCATCATGCGTTTTCTTGAGCCCGGTACCGGTCGTTACACAAAGTCCCCCTCGGTTCCGTACGACCTCACGTACGACGATGTCTTCATGGTTCCGGGCCGTTCGGCGGTCGGTTCGCGCCAGGCCGTCGATCTCTCCTCGCCCGACGGCACCGGCACCACCATTCCGCTGGTGGTCGCGAACATGACGGCCATCGCCGGCCGCCGGATGGCCGAGACGGTCGCCCGGCGCGGCGGGCTCGTCGTCCTTCCCCAGGACATTCCGATCGAGGTCGTCGCCGAGGTCGTCGCCTGGGTGAAGGGGCGCGATCTGGTGCTCGACACGCCGATCGTGCTGGCTCCGGGCCAGACGGTCGCCGACGCCCTGTCGCTGCTGCACAAACGCGCGCACGGCGCGGGCGTCGTCGTCGACGAGGGGCACCGGCCCGTCGGCGTCGTCACCGACCACGACCTGACCGGCGTCGACCGTTTCACCCAGCTCTCCGAGGTCATGTCCCGGGACCTGCTGCTGCTCGACGCGGACATCGACCCGCGCGACGCGTTCAACAAGCTCGACGGTGCACACCGCAAGCTGGCTCCCGCCGTCGACGCGGACGGCCGACTGGCCGGCATCCTCACCCGCAAGGCCGCACTGCGCGCCACGCTGTACACGCCCGCCACCGACGCCGAGGGCCGGCTGCGGATCGCCGCGGCCGTCGGGATCAACGGCGACGTCGCGGGCAAGGCGAAGCAGCTGCTCGACGCGGGCGTCGACACGCTCGTCGTGGACACCGCCCACGGTCACCAGGAGTCCATGATCAGCGCGGTCCGCGCCGTCCGGGCGCTCGACCCGCAGGTTCCGGTCGTCGCGGGGAACATCGTCGCCGCCGAGGGCGTGCGCGACCTCGTCGAGGCCGGTGCGGACATCATCAAGGTCGGTGTCGGCCCCGGCGCGATGTGCACCACCCGGATGATGACAGGCGTCGGCCGGCCGCAGTTCTCCGCCGTCCTGGAGTGTGCGGCCGAGGCGCGGAAGTACGGCAAGCACGTGTGGGCCGACGGTGGCGTCCGGCACCCGCGCGATGTCGCGATGGCGCTCGCGGCGGGGGCGTCCAACGTGATGATCGGCTCGTGGTTCGCCGGTACGTACGAGTCGCCGGGCGACCTCCAGCAGTCCGCCGACGGGCGTTTCTACAAGGAGTCCTTCGGCATGGCCTCCGCGCGCGCCGTGAAGAACCGCACCTCGGACGAGTCGGCGTACGACCGGGCCCGCAAGGCGCTCTTCGAGGAGGGCATTTCCACCTCCCGGATGTTCCTGGACCCGGCCCGGCCCGGAGTGGAGGACCTGATCGACTCGATCGTCGCGGGTGTCCGCTCCTCGTGCACCTACGCCGGTGCGGCGTCCCTGGAGGAGTTCGCCGAGAAGGCTGTCGTCGGGGTGCAGAGTGCCGCCGGATATGCGGAGGGCAAGCCGCTGCACGCCAGCTGGAGTTGATCGCCGGCCCGTCGCAATCCCGTTGCCCCTCACGGTCGTTCGTACGGTGAGGGGCAACTGCCGTTCCGGGGCCGGCGGTCGCAGGGGGCACAGTTGACCGATTAAGGCCCTCGGGTGGCGAGGGGCGCAGCTTCAACGACGGGGCACTGTAAGTAACATGAACCGCAATCAGCTGCCCGCCTCTTAGCGGTAAGGGATCTCATGTCCTTCTTCACTGACCTGGCCCACCAGTACATCGACGGGGAGTGGAGGCCGGGCAAGGGGTCCTGGGACATCATCGACTTCAATCCGTACAACGGGGAGAAGCTCGCCTCGATCACCGTCGCCACCGCCGACGAGGTGGACCATGCCTATCGTTCGGCCGAGGCCGCCCAGCGCGCCTGGGGCGACACCAACCCGTACAGCCGTCGGCTGGTGCTGGAGCGGGCGCTGCACATCGTCGAGGAGCGCGAGGCGGAGATCGGCGACGCGATCGTCGCGGAACTCGGCGGCACCCGGATCAAGGCGGCCTTCGAACTGCACCTGGCCAAGGAGTTCCTGCGGGAGTCGATCCAGCTGGCACTGCGGCCCGCCGGGCAGATCCTGCCCTCGCCGACCGAGGGCAAGGAGAACCGTGTCTACCGGGTGCCGGTCGGCGTCGTCGGCGTGATCAGCCCCTTCAACTTCCCGTTCCTGCTCTCGCTGAAGTCGGTCGCGCCGGCCCTGGCGCTCGGCAACGCGGTGGTGCTCAAGCCCCACCAGAACACCCCGATCTGCGGCGGCACGCTGGTGGCGAAGGTGTTCGAGGACGCCGGGCTGCCGGCCGGGCTGCTGAACGTCGTGGTCACCGACATCGCGGAGATCGGCGACGCGCTGCTGGAGCACCCCGTTCCGCAGGTCATCTCCTTCACCGGCTCGGACAAGGTGGGACGGCACGTCGCCACGGTCTGCGCGGCCAACCTCAAGCGGGCCGTGCTGGAACTCGGCGGGAACAGCGCGCTGATCGTCCTCGACGACGCCGATCTGGACTACGCCGTGGACGCGGCGGTCTTCAGCCGGTACGTGCACCAGGGCCAGGTCTGCATGGCCGCCAACCGGATCCTGGTCGACCGGGCGGTGGAGAAGGAGTTCACCGAGAAGTTCGTCGCCAAGGTCGCGTCGCTGCCGGTCGGCGACCCGGCGGACCCGCGGACCGTGATCGGCCCGCTGATCAACGCCACCCAGGCCGAGGCCATCACCGCGCTCGTCGACCAGACGGTGGAGGACGGCGCCACGGCCCTGCTGCACGGCCGCGCCGAGGGGAACCTGGTCAGCCCCTCCGTGCTGACCGGGCTGCCCGCCGATTCCCCCGTCCTGTCCCAGGAGCTGTTCGGACCGGTCGCGCTCGTCGTCCCGTTCGACGGCGAGGACGAGGCGGTGCGGATCGCCAACGACACCCCGTACGGCCTGAGCGGTGCCGTGCACACCGGCAACATCGAGCGCGGGGTACGGGTCGGCCAGCGCATCCACACCGGCATGATCCACATCAACGACGGCACGATCCACGACGAGCCGATCGTCCCGTTCGGCGGCGAGAAGAGCTCCGGCCTCGGCAGGCTGAACGGCGAGTCCATGGTCGAGGCGTTCACCACCCAGAAGTGGATCTCGGTGCAGTACGGGCGTTCGCGCTTCCCGTTCTGACCGGTCGCCGGATGCGGTGAGCGCGCCCGGTGGGGCGGTGCCGTGGTCTACTTCGGGGGCGGCCCCCGCCGCCCCCGAACCGGCCATCGCAGAGAAGTGAACCGCCCGACGTGCGCCTGAACGACCTCGACGAACGCATCGTCCACGCCCTCGCCGAAGACGCCCGACGCTCGTACGCCGACATCGGCGCCGTCGTCGGCCTGTCCGCCCCCGCCGTGAAGCGCCGGGTGGACCGGCTCCGCGCCGAGGGCGCGATCACCGGGTTCACGGTACGGGTCGACCCGGCGGCGCTGGGGTGGGAGACCGAGGGCTACATCGAGATCTACTGCAGTCGCAACACGTCGCCGGAGGCGATCAAGCAGGGACTCGCGCGGTACCCGGAGGTCGCGTCGGCCTCCACGGTGACCGGTGAGGCCGACGCGCTCGTCCAGGTCTTCGCCGCGGACATGCGCCACTTCGAGCAGGTGCTGGAGCGGATCGCGGGCGAGCCGTACGTGGAGCGGACGAAGTCCGTGCTGGTGCTGTCGCCGCTGCTGCGGCGCTACTCGTCGGGCTCGCCGGAATGAACGGCTGCCGCAGATCGCCCTGAGACCTGCGTCACGTCTCTGACCTGCGAAGACGTCTTGCGCAATGAATCACCGGGGCGGGCGTGCCACGCGCAATGGATCGACGGTGGATGCGCAACACTCGCGCCTTGTCCGTCCCGAGCGGGGGACCGTACCGTCATTACGTCCCCGCCCACCCCGTCGCCCCGCCCGAGGTCAGCCATGCCGCCGTTGCGCACCGCCCTGCTCCAGAGCTCCGGACGCCCCGGAGAGGTGGACGGGAACATCGAGGCGATCGAAGCGGCGGCACGCCGTGCGAGCGAGGCCGGGGCCCGGCTGCTGGTCTGCCCCGAACTGTTCCTGACCGGGTACGCGATCGACGCCGACGTGGCCAGGCTGGCCGAGCCGGCCGACGGGCCGTCCGGCGAGGCCGTCGCCGCGATCGCGGCACGGCACGGCATCGCGGTCCTGTACGGCTACCCGGAGCGTGCGGGCGAGCGGATCTTCAACGCCGCGCGGCTCGTCGGTCCGGACGGCGCGGCGTCGGCGAACTACCGCAAGACGCACCTCTTCGGGGACTTCGAGCAGAAGTGGTTCACCCCGGGCGAGGAGCCCGTCGTCGGGGCCGAACTGGACGGCGTCCGGATCGGCATCCTGATCTGCTACGACGTCGAGTTCCCGGAGAACGTGCGGGCGCACGCCCTCGCCGGAACCGATCTGCTCCTGGTGCCCACCGCGCTGATGCACCCCTTCCCGTTCGTCGCCGAATCGCTCGTACCGGTACGGGCCTTCGAGAACCAGATGTACGTGGCCTACACCAACCGCACCGGTCCGGAGGGCGCGTTCGAGTTCGTCGGACTGAGCTGCCTGGCCGGTCCCGACGGGGCCGTGCGCGCCCGCGCCGGACGCGGCGAGGAACTGGTCATCGGAGAGGTCGACCCCGCGCTCCTGAGCGCGTCCCGCGAGGCCAACCCGTATCTGCGCGACCGCCGCCCCGGACTGTACGGCTCCCTCGCCTGAGCCCGGCCCCGCACCCGTTCCACCGCTCTCCCATCCGTGCAAGGAGTCCGTACCCCATGACGTCCACGGTGCCCAACGCCGTCCAGCACACCGACGCCGCCGAGCCGATCACCATGTTCGGACCGGACTTCCCCTACGCGTACGACGACTTCCTGGCGCACCCCGCGGGCATCGGGCAGATCCCGGCCACCGAACACGGCACCGAGGTCGCCGTCATCGGCGGCGGGCTCTCCGGCATCGTCGCCGCCTACGAGCTGATGAAGATGGGACTGCGTCCCGTCCTCTACGAGGCGGACCGGATCGGCGGCAGGCTGCGCACCGTCGGCTTCGAGGGCTGCGAGGCCGGGCCGACGGCGGAGATGGGGGCGATGCGCTTCCCGCCGTCCTCCACGGCGCTCCAGCACTACATCGACCTGGTCGGCCTGGAGACCAGGCCGTTCCCCAACCCGCTCTCCCCGGCCACCCCGTCGACCGTCGTCGACCTCAAGGGCACCTCGCACTACGCGCGCACCATCGACGACCTGCCGCAGGTGTACCGCGACGTGATGGACGCCTGGAACCGCTGCCTGGAGGAGGACGCCGACTTCTCCGACATGAACCGCGCGATGCGCGAGCGCGACGTCCCGCGCATCCGGGAGCTCTGGGCGCGGCTCGTCGGCAGGCTCGACAACCAGACCTTCTACGGCTTCCTCTGCGACTCCGACGCCTTCGCGTCGTTCCGGCACCGGGAGATCTTCGGCCAGGTCGGCTTCGGCACCGGCGGCTGGGACACCGACTTCCCCAACTCCATCCTGGAGATCCTGCGCGTCGTCTACACCGAGGCGGACGACCACCACCGCTCCATCGTCGGCGGCAGCCAGCAGCTCCCGCTGCGGCTGTGGGAACGCGAACCGCAGAAGATCGTCCACTGGCCGCTCGGCACCTCGCTGGCCTCGCTGCACGGCGGCGAGCCGCGCCCCGCGGTGACCCGGCTGACCCGCACCGCCGGGAACCGGATCACCGTCACCGACGCCGACGGGGACATCCGCACCTACCCGGCGGCGATCTTCACCGGCCAGTCCTGGCTGCTCCTGTCGAAGGTCGACTGCGACGACGCGCTCTTCCCGATCGACCACTGGACGGCGATGGAGCGCACCCACTACATGGAGTCCTCGAAGCTGTTCGTCCCCGTCGACCGGCCGTTCTGGCTGGACAAGGACGCGGAGACCGGGCGGGACACCATGTCGATGACGCTCACCGACCGGATGACCCGGGGGACCTATCTGCTGGACGACGGCCCCGACCGGCCCGCCGTCATCTGCCTCTCGTACACCTGGTGCGACGACAGCCTGAAATGGCTGCCGCTCTCCCCGAACGAGCGCATGGACGTGATGCTGAAGTCGCTCGGCGAGATCTATCCCGACGTCGACATCAGGAAGCACATCATCGGCAACCCGGTGACGGTCTCGTGGGAGAACGAGCCGTACTTCATGGGTGCGTTCAAGGCCAACCTGCCGGGTCACTACCGCTACCAGCGGCGGCTGTTCACCCACTTCATGCAGGACCGGCTGCCCGCCGACCGGCGGGGCATCTTCCTCGCCGGCGACGACATCTCCTGGACGGCGGGCTGGGCCGAGGGCGCCGTGCAGACCGCGCTCAACGCCGTATGGGGCGTGATGACCCAGTTCGGCGGCGCGACCGACGCGACGAACCCCGGCCCCGGCGACGTCTTCGACGACATCGCCCCGGTCGAACTCCCTGAGGACTGAACGCCGTCCGGGACCGGGGCACCGTACCCGAACGCCCCGGCCCGCCGCTCCGCGCGGGCCGGGGCGTCGTCACGCGTCAGGCGGGACGGCAGACCGTGCGCTGACGGCCCAGGCCGGAGATCTCGACCTCCATCACGTCGTCCGGGCCCAGGTAGGGGAAGCGGCCGGACAGCGCCACGCCCTGCGGGGTACCGGTGTTGATGATGTCGCCCGGCTCCAGCACCAGGTACTGCGACAGGTGGTGCACCAGGTGCGCCACGTCGAAGATCATGTCGGCGGTGCCGGAGTCCTGCCGCGGTTCCCCGTTGACGTAGCTGCGCAGCCGCAGCTGCTGCGGGTCACCGACCTCGTCGGCCGTCACCAGCACCGGGCCCAGCGGGTTGAACGTGGCGCAGCTCTTGCCCTTGGACCACTGACCGCCCGACTCCTCCAGCTGGAAGGCCCGCTCGGAGACGTCGTTGCTGACGGCGTAGCCCGCGATGTGCCGGGCGGCGTCGGCGGGCGAGTCCAGGTACGAGGCGCGGCGGCCGATGACGACGGCCAGCTCCACCTCCCAGTCGGTCTTCTTCGAGCCGCGCGGGATCAGCACGTCGTCGTAGGGGCCGACGACCGTGTTCGGCGACTTGTAGAAGAGGATCGGCTGCTCGGGGGGCTCGCTGCCGGACTCCGCCGCGTGCGCGGCGTAGTTCTGCCCGATGCAGAGCAGCGCGGAGGGGCGGGCCACCGGGGCGCCGATCCGCTCGCCGGTGATGTCGATCTCGGGGAGCACGGGTTCGGCGGGGACCAGGTGCGGGTCGTCCGCGAGTGCGGCAAGGAACGCGCCGTCGATGTCGTCGGTGATGCCGGACAGGTCGTAGTGACGGCCTTCGGGGCAGACGAGGACCGGGCGCTCGTGGCCCGGCTCGCCGATGCGCATCAGTCGCATGGTGAGGAACTCTCTCAGGGGGTAGGGGTGGTGGGGGCTCAGTGCAGGCGGGCGAGGGCGTCGGCGGTGACGGCGTGCGCCGGCGGGCGGCCGTCGAGCAGCCGCAGCACCTCGTCGACGGCGCTCGCGCCGAGCCGCCTGCGGCACTCGACGCTGCCCGCCGCCTGGTGCGGGGTGAGCAGGACGTTGGGCAGGGAGCGCAGCGGATGGCCGACGGGCAGCGGCTCGGCGTCGAACACGTCGATCGCCGCGTCCAGCCGGCCCGACGACAACTCGGCGAGGAGGGCATCCTCGTCGACCAGCCAGGACCTGGCGGTGTTCACCAGGCCCGCGCCGTCCGGCATCAGCGCCAGTTGCGGTGCGCCGATCATCCGGTGTGTCTCCTCGGTGACCGGGGCGTGCACGGCCACGATCCGGCTGCGCGACAGCAGCGTCTCCAACGGGACCGACTCCACGCCGAGAACCTCGGCGTCCGCGTCGGACAGGAACGGGTCGGTGACGCTCACCCGCGCCCCCATCGCCCGGACCAGGGCGATGTAGGCGCGGCCGGTGCGGGAGGCGCCGATCACTCCGATGTCGCTGCCGTGGATCTCGTGGCGCGCCGGGGCCTCGCTCGCCGCCTCCCACGTGCCCCCGCCGCGCAGCGCGTGGTCGAAGCGGTGCACACGGTGCAGCAGGGCGAGGGTGAACGCGAGCGCCACCTCGGCGACCGGGCGGGCCATCTCGTCCCCGGCCTGGGTGACCGTGACGCCCCGCCGGAACACGTCCTCGGTGACGTAGGGGGCGACCGCCGAGCCGGTGTGCGCCACCAGCTCCAGCCGGTCCGCCGACTCCAGCAGCCCGGCGTCCACCTTCGGCGCCCCCCACGCGGTGATCAGTGCCCGGGCGCCCGGCAGCGCGGCGGCCACCGCCGCCCGGTCCCGGTGGTCGTCCAGGACCGTCGGCTCCGCCGCCCGCTCCAGCTCCCGCCACACCTCGTCGGCGAAGAATTCGGCCCGCAGGTGCGGAGGGACGGCGACGACCACCCGGGGGCGGTCGCCGCGGCCGTCGGCGGGAGTGGCCGAGGGGTCAGGACAACCAGGCATCGAGGTGCTCCGCTACGAAGGCGTCGTCGGTCAGCCAAGGGTAGGCGGCGGCCACCCTGCCGATCTCCTCGGCCTGCCCGGGGGACAGCGTCTCGGCCGGGTCCAGGCACCGGATGTTGGCCAGCAGCCCCTGCCGGTGCAGGACCTCGTGCACCCCGGCGATGCAGCCGCGGAACGCGCCCCGCACGTCGAAGACGGCGCTGTTGGCGTCCGTCAGTTCGGAGCGGCGGGCCAGGCAGCGCACCATCGCCTCGTGGTCCCCGCCGCGCGCCCGGCGGACGTCCTCCAGCAGCGTGACGGCGGAGCTGGTCCACACCGCCCACTGGCCGAGCAGCCCGCCCGCGAACCAGCGCCGTTCACCCGCGGCCGTCTCGTAGGGGGTGAGCAGGTCGCCGATGATGTCGTCGTCGTTGCCGGTGTACAGCGTCACCTCGCCGGCCCGGTCCGCCGCGGCCACCGCGCGCACCACGTCGGCGGTGCGGTAGCGGTCGAACGGGGCGATCTTCACCGCGGCCGTGTTCGGCAGGTCGGTGAAGGCGGACCAGAAGCCCGGCGAGAGGTAGCGTCCGCCGACCGCCTCCTGGAGGTAGAAGCCGATCACCGGCAGCACCTCGCCGACGGCGCGGGCCCGGTCCAGCAGGCCCTTCTCGTCGGCGCCGGGCACGGCCGGGCTGAGCAGCACCGCGTCGTAGCCGAGTTCGGCGGCGGTCTCGGCCTCGGCCACGGCCTGCGCCGTGTAGCCGCAGGCCCCGGCGACCTTGATGAACGGGCGGCCCGCCTCGGCGTCGATGGTCTCGGCGGCCAGCTCCAGGACCGGCCGGAACAGGCCGACCTCCGGTTCGCGTATCTCGAACTGGGTGGTGTGCACCGCCACGGCGACACCGCCCGCGCCGGAGGCGAGGTAGTAGCGGGTCAGCGCCCGCTGCCGACGCTCGTCGAAGGAACCGTCGGTGTGCAGGGCCAGCGGGTGGGCGGGGATCACCGCGCCGTGGGCGAGCGCGTCCAGAGCGGGGGTGGACCGGGTGGGGACGGACTGGGCGGGGGGTGTGGGGGACATGGGGTGGATCAGAACCTTCCGTCGCGGACCTGGAATTTGGTGGGCTTGCCGGACAGTGGCAGCCCGCGGCGCAGCCAGTCGGCTTGCCATTGGACGAGGGTGCGTAGGGTGACGTCGGGGTAGCCGAACAGGGCGTGGCAGTGGCTCGCGTCGGAGAGGAGTGCGGTCGGTGCTTCTTCGCCCTTGAACGTCGGCTCGGTGCCGAATTCCTCGCCGAACCAGTGGGCGAGTCGGCGC